>NZ_JBIVOE010000011.1:0-52229 GCF_044753985.1 Lysinibacillus sp. NPDC093210
CACACCCGTTCCCATACCGAACACGGAAGTTAAGCTCTTTAGCGCCGATGGTAGTTGGGGGCTTCCCCCTGTGAGAGTAGGACGTCGCTAGGCAAATAAAAACCTGAGAATATATTCTCAGGTTTTTTTGTATTTAAAGCATTCTGTCTGAATAAGCCCCGCTGAAATCATATTGAGGCTATTCGACAGACTAGAAAATTGTCTAGTAATCATTCGTTGACAATCTGGAGCAGCTGTTTATGCAGCTGTTTTTATTTTGTCTATTAAAATTCAAGGGCGTTTCGCAAGTTATTAAGATAGGATTGGCTGACTGGTAGTTCTGTCCCGTCTTTTAACGTAACGATAAAATTGGAAGTGAGATCACGCGCCATCTTTTTTATGAAGTGAATATTAACAATATAAGATCGATGAATGCGAATAAAAAATGGTGGTAGTCGCATTTGTAGCTCCTTGAGAGTAATACTTGTTTTAAACTGTTCCTTTTCTACATAGAACCATGTTTTTTTCTGCAGGCTTTCGATATAGGATATTTTTTCAATGGCAACAGGGTTCCATTCTTCCTCTCGCTTACCAGTTAAGAATTGATACGGTTCTAATTTCTGTGCAGTAAAAGTTGAAGGTAAAATAACTACTAATGCAGCTAGGGTGTCCTGTATATGTATTGGATAGCCAATACCGTAATACGGTGTTCCGAATAAGGTATTATCTAAGATTGCGTCTGTGCGTTTTTTTGTTTGTAATACTTGCTCTGCGATGCTGCCTAGCTCGACTTGCCGCCCTGCTTCTAAGTGAATACTGTGCGATCCAGAGTGAAAATAGATATAGGAGTTTTGAACAGCAATGGCGATGGACGAATTTGTTGGAATCCAGTCTTGTAACATCGTAATAAATTGTTGTGAAATATCTTTTTGTAAAGAATCTAATTCATTATTCATTGTGATTATCCCCCTTGTTTGTAAACAGTTTACCAAATTTTGTCGCTAAAAAAGGTAGTTTTATCATTAAAATTCGGCATTTTATCTAAAAATAATGAAAATTCAGATGTACTGTTATATATTAATTTACAACAAATAAACCTGTTATGGAACAGATTTTAAAAAGTTTTTTAACAGAGTATATTTTATACAAAGGGGAAGGTGGAATTTCAATATGTCAACACGTCAAGAAAAAATCCAAGCTTTAGAAAAACAATGGGCAGAAAACCCGCGTTGGGCTGGTATTGAGCGCGCATATACAGCTGAAGAAGTAGTTAAATTACAGGGGTCTGTTGTAATTGAGCAAACTTTAGCAACTAAAGGTGCTACACGACTTTGGAAATCCCTACATGAAGAGCCATTCATTAATGCATTAGGTGCACTAACAGGTAATCAAGCGGTACAACAAGTAAAAGCAGGATTACAAGCAATCTACTTATCAGGCTGGCAAGTAGCTGCCGATGCTAACCTTTCAGGACAAATGTATCCTGACCAATCATTATACCCAGCTAACTCTGTACCAGCTGTAGTAAAACGTATTAATCAAGCACTACAACGCGCTGATCAAATCGATCATGCTGAAGGTCGTGTAGATGACTTTGATTGGTTTGCTCCTATCGTTGCAGATGCTGAAGCTGGTTTCGGTGGTCCTCTAAATGTATTTGAACTTGTAAAAGGAATGATTGAGGCTGGAGCTGCAGGTGTTCATTTAGAAGACCAATTAGCTTCTGAGAAAAAATGCGGGCATTTAGGAGGGAAAGTATTACTTCCTACACAAAATGCTGTTCGTAACTTAATTGCAGCTCGTCTAGCAACAGATGTAATGGGCGTAGATACAATTCTAATCGCACGTACGGATGCTGATGCAGCAGATATGGTAACTTCAGATATCGATCCACGTGATGCAGAATTTATAACTGGTGAACGTACACCTGAAGGCTTCTTCCGTACAAAACCAGGCATCAAACAAGCAATTGCACGCGGTTTAGCATATGCACCATACGCGGATTTAATCTGGTGTGAAACGTCTAAGCCATCACTTGAAGAAGCACGCGAATTTGCAGCAGCGATTCATGCTGAATTCCCAGGTAAAATGCTTGCTTACAACTGCTCACCTTCATTTAACTGGAAAGCAAACCTTTCAGAAGAAGAAATCGCAGAATACCAACGTGAGCTCGGAAAATTAGGATACAAATTCCAATTCGTAACATTAGCAGGCTTCCATGCATTAAACCACTCTATGTTTGAGCTAGCTCATGACTATAAAGATAACGGAATGGCGGCATACTCTAAACTACAACAAGCTGAGTTTGCTTCTGAATCTAAGGGCTATACGGCAACTCGCCACCAACGTGAAGTAGGTACAGGTTACTTCGATGATGTGTCACAAGTTATTTCAGGTGGTACTTCTTCAACAACAGCAATGGCAGGATCTACAGAAACTGAACAATTCGTTTAATTCAATTACGTTAATTCCTAAATTCATAATCATAGATAAGTTTCCCTCGCACCTCCTAAGCGGGGGGAACTTAAATCACGAGAGTGGGGGAACTACTAATGGAACAGGTAACTACAGGTAAGCTTAATATTGTTGGGGAACAAAACGAGCAAACAAAAGAAATTTTAACACCGGAAGCCCTTGAGTTTGTTCTTGCCCTGCATGAAAAGTTCGATGCTCGTCGTAAAGAGCTTTTAGAGGCTCGTCAAGAACGTCAAAAACGTCTTGATGCTGGTGAGAAACTCGACTTCCTACCAGATACAAAGCATATTCGTGAGGGAGATTGGACGATAGCGCCACTGCCAGCAGATTTACAAGATCGACGAGTAGAAATTACTGGACCAGTAGACCGCAAAATGGTTATTAATGCGTTGAACTCTGGTGCGAAAATGTTCATGGCTTGTTTTGAGGATGCATCTGCTCCGACATGGGAAAACATGATTGCTGGTCAAATCAATATGCGTGATGCCATTAATAAGACTATTGAATTTACACAAGCGTCAAATGGTAAAACATATAAATTAAACAATGAAACAGCTGTATTATTAGTACGTCCACGTGGTCTTCATTTACTGGAAAAGCATGTACTAGTGGATGGAGAACCTATATCAGGTAGTTTCTTTGATTTTGCTCTATATTTATTCCACAATGCTAAAAATGCACTAGCAAAAGGTACAGGTCCATACTTCTACCTGCCAAAGTTAGAAAGCCATTTAGAGGCTCGATTATGGAATGATGTTTTTGTCTTTGCACAGGATTACATTGGTATTCCACAAGGTACAATTAGAGCTACAGTTTTAATTGAAACAATATTGGCTGCTTTTGAAATGGATGAAATTTTATATGAGCTTCGCGACCATTCAGCAGGTCTGAACTGTGGCCGTTGGGATTATATTTTCAGCTATATTAAACGCCTGCGCAATCAACCTGACGTGATTTTACCTGATCGTGGTCAAGTAACGATGACAGTTCCATTTATGAAGGCTTATACATCTTTATGTATTCAAACATGTCATAAACGTAACGCACCAGCTATGGGCGGTATGGCGGCGCAAATTCCTGTTAAAGGGGATGACGAAGCGAATGCAGTAGCATTTGCAAAGGTTGCTGAAGACAAACGTCGGGAGGCAACTGATGGTCATGATGGAACTTGGGTAGCACACCCTGGTATGGTCGCAACGGCTATGGAGCAGTTTGATGCAATTATGGAGACACCAAATCAAATTCATAAAAAACGCGAAGATGTGAATGTTAAGGCTGAAGATTTAGTGGCTGTTCCAGAAGGTACAATTACACTTGAAGGTCTTCAAATTAACTGTAGTGTTGGAGTTCAGTACATTGCTTCTTGGTTACGAGGCAACGGTGCTGCACCAATTAACAACTTGATGGAGGATGCTGCAACAGCAGAAATCTCCCGTACACAAGTATGGCAATGGATTCGTCATCCAAAGGGTATTTTAGATGATGGAAGAGGTATTACATTAGCATTCGTGCTAGAAATTTTGGAAGAAGAGCTTGTGAAAATTAAAGAGGCTGTTGGGGAACAGGCTTATAACAGCGGTCGCTACGATGAAGCTGCTGAGCTGTTTAAATCTTTAATTGAACAAGATGAGTTCGTGGAATTCTTGACACTTCCAGGCTATGAAAAATTAAGTTAATTGATAGGAATCTACTAACGAACATATCCTACTTTTCTAAAATACAGTGGGCTGAACTCGAATGCAGCTCACGAATTCTACTAATGTAACGAGCGGGGTCTGTTCCCCTGTTCTTTACTTATACACAATGAGCATTGTTTAATAAAAGGGGTCTACTTATATTAATAGTAAGTAATGAGATTTAAAAATGGGGTGCAAGATGTCTTACGAGCTTAGATGGGGGGCTTGTAAGGCATTTTTCTATACACGGGAAGATATATTAAAGGGGGAAAAGAAATGGGTAATAAGGAAATGCTATTAATTCCTGGTCCTACACCAGTAGTTGATGAGATATATGATGCTTTGGCGAGCGAGACGCGTGGGCATACAGATCCACGATTTGTTGCGATTTATAAAAATGCATTAGCACAGACAAAAGAACTGCTCCAAACGGATGGCGAGGTGTTTGTACTAGCAGGCTCAGGAACGCTAGCAATGGAAATGGCGATTGTCAATACAGTGGGCAAGGGAGAAAAAATACTTGTCATTAGTCATGGGTATTTTGGGGATCGTTTTACACCTTTAGCAACCGCCTATGGTATTAAGGTAGAAGTGCTACAGGCAGAGTGGGGTAAACAAGTTGAACTAGCTGCTGTAAAGGCAAAATTAGCTGGGGGTAATTTTAAAGCAGTCACTATTACTCATGCAGATACATCTACAGGTGTTGTCTCAGATTTAGATGCATTAGTTCCAATTATTAAAAAAGCGGGGGCTCTTGTAATTTTAGACGGAGTTGTTGCAACAGCCGCATTGGATGAAAATATGAATAAAGTATATGGGCACTCTGACTATAAATTAGATGTTGTATTAACTGGTTCACAAAAGGCTATTGGCGTACCACCAGGATTAGCAATTATTGCGTTTAATCAATCTGCTTTAAAGGCCCGCGAAGCACTTGGAACGATACCAGCATACTACTGCGATATTGAAAACTGGATACCAGTTATGAATGATCCAGGAAAATATTTTGCAACACCACCTGTGAATTTAATTTATGCCTATGATGTTGCTATGAAGATGGTTTTAGATGAAGGGATTGCAAAGCGTGAGGCCCGCCATAACGCATATGGGCGTGCTGTGCGTTTCGCATTATCTACGTATGGCATGGTGGCACTTGCAGATGAGACTGTAGCAGCACCAACTTTAAGCTGTATGCTCTATCCTGAAGGGGTAGAGGATGCCAAGTTCCGAGCAAAGCTTGCAGAAAAAGGCGTCATAGTTGCCGGTTCTTTGGCACATTTAGCAGGTAAAGCATTCCGCATTGGACATATGGGTAATACAACACCTGCTATGCTCGAACAAGCAGTGAAACTAATCGGTGAATCACTCATTGAATTAGGACAAGTAGTTGCAGTAGAAGAAGCGGTCGCACGTTTGAGAGAAGAACTAGCGGTAGTGACTATGTAATAGTAGAGGGAGATGTCTCATGAATACATGAGACATCTCTTTTTCGTTATTTAACGATCGCTAGCACGAAACCGTCATATCCTTTAATTCCAACGGTTTGAATGGCTGTAGATTCGATACGTGGTTCTTGTTCTAATAAATCTATAAATCGACGCACACCTTGTACTCGTTCATCTTCGTTTTTATCATCGATGACTTCACCGTTTCGCACTACATTATCAGCAATGATAAGTGCTCCACTATTCGCTAATTCTAAAGCCCATTTTAAATACTGAGGATTATTTGGTTTATCTGCATCAATGAAAATAAGGTCGAATAAATGTCCTGAATTTTTAATTGTAGGCAATGAATGCAATGCATTTCCTACAATCACTTCTACTTTGCTGCTACAGCCTGCTTTTAGGATGTTTTGCTTCGCCACTTCTGCATACGTTGGTTCAATCTCTAGTGTGTAAACCTTTCCTGATTCAGGGAGCGCACGAGCAAGCCATATACTACTGTAGCCACCAAGAGTACCGATTTCTAAAATGTTTTGAGCACCTTTTATTTTTGCTAGCAGGTAAAGTAATTTCCCTTGTGTGGGTGATACATCAATTTCAGGAATGCCAGCATTTTTATTTGTTTGTAGGACATTCTCCATTGTTTCATCAAATGGAATTAGCTTATTTATAAAATATTCATCCACGTCATGCCAAACATTGTTTGTTAACATAGTATAATTCCTCGTTTCTATAGTGATTTAAACTGCAAATAAAGTGTATGATAAAATGAACTATAATAAAAATATATAATAATTACTAATTCATAACTTTAAATTATGAGTGAGGAGAGGGCATGAATAGTCACGCATTAAAATTATTTTACCAAGTAGCTAAAACAGGTAGTTTTACAAAGGCTGCTGAATTATTGCATATTAGTCAGCCAGCAGTTTCTAGCCAAATTAAAAGGTTCGAGCAGGAAATAGGCGTATCATTGTTTAAACAACAAGGCAGAGGCATAGTATTGACTGAATTCGGTGAGGCGTTAGCGGAAAAGGCGCAAAATCTTATTTCTCTTGAGCAATACATTGAGTCATTTATTGAAGACTATCGCCTTGCAAGGACAGGGTCTATTCATATTGTTGCTACTTATTTACCTGCTAATTTTTTAATTCCGAAATGGGCAGCTACTTTTAAAGGCTTAAACGAAGATGTTAATTTAGTTGTTACAACGGCCAATACAAAAGAAGCATTTGAGCAGCTTATACACTATAAAGCAGATATTGCTATTTATGGAGGTGGAATATCTGAGAGACCTGAGGAAGTATTATGGGAGGAGCTCTTTGAAGATGACCTGTGGTTTGTTGTGGCACCTGAACACCCTTATGCAAATCAAACTATTTCTATAGCGGATATGATGAAGGAACCTTTTATTATGCGCGAGGAAGGGAGCTCCATGAGAGATCACCTCTTTTCACTCTGTGAAACCCATCAAGTAAATCCTCCAAAAATTGCACTGCAATTTAGTGGAATAAATGAAACAATTCGATCGGTTATGGCTGGATATGGCGCAATTTTTATTTCATCACTTGCGGTTAAAGAGTATGTTCATAATGGGCAATTGGCAAGAGTATTTGTACAGGGGATTCATAGTAAACATAAAGTTGCTATTTGTACAAGGAAAAATGAGAAGCAAAGTTTACTTGTAAATAAGTTTATTGATACGATAAAAAATTCTTTATAGAAAAATTGAAGTCCTTACGAGATACCCCAATTTCTCTATGCATAAAACTTGAATTTTGTTATACTAATTGTATAACAAATATGGAGCTGATATAGATGTTTATTCAAATAGAGCCCTTATCGGATGTGCCTATCTATGAACAGGTTACACGGCAAATTATAGAGGGTATTGCAAGGGGAGACATGGGACCAGGAGATATGTTACCATCTGTGCGTAGTTTAGCGGCTGATTTAGGTGTTAATATGCATACTGTTAATAAGAGTTACCATGAGCTTGAGGCGAAGGGAATCATCACAATTCGTGCTAAATCAGGTGCAATTATTCGTTCAACTGAGGAGCGTGCATTAACGCCAGAACAGTTACAGCAGATTGAAAAAAACTTAAAGCCTGTTGTGGCAGAAGGAATGGTGCTCGGCGCAACAGCTGATCAAATTGAGCACATGATGAAAAAGGTATTTGCAGATTTGCAACTGCCAATAGAAGGGGTGTAGCATGCTACTAGGTATTTTTACAATTCTGTATATCATGACATTAGCTATGCAAATCTTTGTCCCTTATATTGTACGTGAAACAATCGTATTTGGAGTTACCGTACCTGAACAACATGTAAAGCATTCTGCATTAGCTATTGCGAAAAAGCGTTATGCGCAAACAGTAGGTCTTTTTGGGGCGTTAATTTTAATTATTATGCTTGTGTTTTATTGGTTACTCGCTCCTTCTGAAAGTGAACAAGGTATTCTTTTGCTTAGCTGCTTATTTGGAATGCTAGCTGTCAGTATGGTGCTATACTGGTTTAACCATCAACAAATAATGAAGTTGAAAATACGTGAGCAATGGGGCATAAATATAAAACAAGTGAGAGCAGTCGATTTAACAGCCCGTAGCCGTGATGAAATACTACCTTGGCCATTTTATGTGGTACCTATAGGTGTCACTGTTTTTCTTATCCTATTTACGTTGTTGCATTATGATCAAATACCAAATGCTGTTGCGGTACATTGGGGACCAAGCGGAGCGGCAGATGCGTGGCGAGAAAAAACATATTTTTCAGCGATTGCGCTACCACTAGTCATGTTAATGATGCAATGTATGATGTGGGGCACTGCTGATTCACTAAAGCGTTCGGCGATTCGATTGTCTATTAATCGTCAGCAGGAGTCTTTGGAAAGCGAATTAAAAACACGAAAATTTATGAGCTGGAATATAGCGTTAGTCAGCTATAGTTTAACAGGATTATTAACAATACTGCAGTTAAGTAATATCTACCCTTCAATGGCTGAAGGAAAAAAACTACTTCCATTATTTCTGGCTTTTCTTATTTTAATAATAGGCTCAGTACTTGTTTATGCATGGAAAAAGCGACAGTTACGATTGAATTATAAGGATAATGTGGTGTCAGAGTTAATGGATATTGATGAGGATCGTTATTGGAAGGGCGGTCTTATTTATATGAATCGTCAAGATCCATCTGTGTTTGTGGAGAAGCGTTTTGGTGTAGGTTGGACAATGAACTTTGCAAACCCAAGAGGCTATATCGTCATTGGCTTGCCACTACTTATATTGCTGTTGGTTTCTATATTTTCATTATAAAATAAAAAGGCTGTCAAAAAGCGTAAGTGCCAGTCACTCAAACAATTACACTGCTAGCAGTGGGTGCCAAGTAAAAATTCACGAAGACTCCTGCGGGAACGCACAGAATGTTAGACGCAACAAACCGCGTGTAGCGAGGGTTGCGACTTACACTGTGCCCGCGGAAAGCGGAGTGTATTTTTGCGCAGAAAGAAGTCAATAGCAAGTGCCAGTCACTCAAACAATTTACACTGCTAGCAGTGGGTTTTTACGTAGCAAGTCATATATTATTGTTAGACTGGCTTATAGGTCAGCCTTTTTTTCATAAAGCGTAAGTTAGGAACTGAACTCCTAGTGCAATATATTGAATGGGGGGCAAGGATAAATGAAAATTTTAGTGGTCGATGATGACGTCCATATTTTACAGTTAGTCAATATTTATTTAACGCGAGAGGGCTATCAAGTATTACAGGCAGAGAATGGCGAGCAAGCTTTGCAATTGCTTGATGGAAATATGCCCGATTTGGCAGTTGTTGATGTTATGATGCCAGGAATGGATGGCTTTACTCTAACTGAAATTTTAAGTAAGGATTACGATATACCGGTGCTGTTATTAACGGCAAAAGGAGAGCTTGAAGATAAGGAGCGTGGCTTTTTAGCTGGTTCAGATGACTATGTCGTTAAGCCGTTCGAGCCAAAGGAGTTGCTATTTCGTATTGCAGCGATTTTACGTAGGCTTGATAAAAAGAATCAAGTAACAATACAGGTTGGTAAGCTCGAAATTGATCGACGTAGCTTTGAGGTTACAATTGGTGGAGAAACACTTATTTTGCCCTTAAAGGAATTCGAGCTATTGGCGCTACTTGCATCTCGTCCAAATCAAGTATTTACACGTAGCATTATTATGGAGCAAGTATGGGGCTACGATTATGAAGGGGACGAGCAAACGTTAAATACACATGTGAAGCGGATTCGCGAGCGCTTGCATCGCTATGATACAAATGTTGAGATTACAACGGTACGTGGCGTCGGTTATAAGCTTGAGGTTAGTGCGACATGAAGACGTTATATAGTAAGTTTGTTGTCACAACTATGCTCATTATGATTGGCAGTTTATGTATTGGGTTTTTAATGACGAATACGTATTATCATCAAGTGACTAAAGGAAAAAATGATGCTAAAAATGTTGCGATTGCAGAGGATATTGTCGAATATATCGAATCAGCGAAGCAAATGGATTTAGATAGCTATTTAACAACACTTGGAGAGATTGGTTATCAAATTTATGTTACAACGGGAGAGGAACATCGCTTTTTTGGCGGCGAATACCGAGATAAAAAATTGTCGGCAGATGTTATCCAGCGTGTATTAGAAGGGGAAGTTTATCATGGGATGCGTGATTTCCCAAAAGAGACCTTTATGACAGGCTTTTTTGCGAACGAACTCATTAATACCATTGGTGTACCCTTTACGTATAATAACGAACAATATGCACTGTTTATTAGACCAGATATTCGATTGTTGTTCTCTGAGGCACATACGCTATTAGGAGGTCTTATCCTTGGAATGGCTGTGCTAAGTTTACTTGCCATGCTGCTATTTGCAAAGGCACTAATTAGACCGATTACACAGTTAACAGAAGCAACACATCAACTGGCACATGAAAAGTTTGATACGTTGCTTGAAATAGATCGAGCGGATGAAATTGGACAACTGGCAGATAGCTTTAATGTGATGACAGAAAAATTACAGGAAAATGATAGAATTCGTAAACTATTTATAAGCAATGTATCCCATGACTTTCAATCGCCTTTATTGAATATTCAGGGCTATGTAGATTTACTGAAGAACCCTACGCTTTCTGAACCTGAACGACAAGAATATGCGACAATTATAGAACTAGAAACGAAGCGCCTTTCGACATTGACGAAGCAACTGTTACTCCTAACATCACTCGATCAATCGACAAGAATGCTAAAGAGAGAACCGTACAATTTAGATGAACAATTGAAGGAAACTGTGCGCAAATATCGTTGGCAGTTAGAAGAAGCTAATGTGCAATTATCGTATCAGATTGAGCCAGTAACATATAAAGGTGATGCAGGGCTACTACAAAATGTATGGGATAATTTATTAACAAACGCCATTAAATACAATGTTAATGGGGGAGAAATTCACATACATCTTCAAGAACAATCTACTTTCATAGAAGTGTTAATAGAGGATAGTGGCATTGGTATGAATGCTGAGCAATTGCAAAAGGTATATGACCGTTTTTATCGAGCTGACGAGTCAAGAACAAAACAGGGGACAGGTCTCGGCCTTGCCATTGTAAAACAAATTGTTGAATTGCACGGTGGGGAAGTGCAAATGAAAAGTGCAATGAACGAAGGGACAAGCGTTTGTATACACCTACCAAAATTGTAATATAGAGTTCATGTAAAGTTCATGTTCAATCGATAAACTTCTATGTAAGTTAAAACTTGGAGGAGTTATCGTATGGAACAAAAATGGAGTTTACGTCTTATTCGACTCGCGGCGATTTTTGCTTTAGTGGGTACGTACTTAGGTTCGCATATGTCAGGATCAGGTAGTTATGAATTTCGACCAATTCACGCGCACGTTTTACTCGTTGGCTGGTTAAGTATGTTTGCATGGGGCATTTTTTACCGCGCATTTAAAGTGAAATCACAAAAATTAGTAGCGTTACATGGCTGGACAGCGATTATTGGAGTTTTTGGCTTAACACTTGGTATGTGGTTCTACAATATTAATCCTTTTAACTTTGGTCATACATTTACTTTAATTTTCTTTATTGTAGGTGGCACCACTTTGTTAATTAGTTTTGCATTATTTATTATTGTGACATTTATGGTAAATCAAAAAGAGGAAATGAAAAATTAATATAAAACCGCGCCAGTATTAGACGCGGTCAGTGTGTAGGCAAATTCAAAGCAATTTGAGTTTGCCTATATTTTTTTTAGAGTAACCGTTGATTTCGTTCAAGAAGAGGGCTTGCCATTGCATTTAAACTAGAGTCAGTAGTCGCCTAAGCATATATCAATTTAAATGCTCTAGTGATTTTTTAAGCCAACGTGTTGCCTCATTATAATCTTGAGCTACGCCCTGTCCTTTCTTATAAAGCATGCCGAGCTGAAACTGGGCTTTTTGGTGACCCTGATTTGCAGCAAGCCGATAAAGTTGGGCTGCCCTCGCAAAATCTTTAGGGACACCTTGTCCATTGCTATGCATTTGGGCTAACTGGTATTGGGCTTTGGCATGTCCTTTAGATGCTGCTTGTTCAATCCATCTAGCTGCCTCCGTGAAATCTTGTTTCACTCCTGTGCCCTTATCAAATAAATTACCAAGTTGATATTGAGCCCCTGAATGCCCTTGAATAGCAGCAAGTCTATAGCAACGTCTAGCCTCATCTAAGTCTTGGGAGACGCCCAATCCTTGTTCATATAATAACCCTAATTGATATTCAGCTTGAATATGAGATTGGTCTGTTGCAGCTCTCCACCATTGAACTGCTTTGTCATAATTCAATGTTACACCAACACCGTTTGCATATAACAAACCAAGTTCGAATTGGGCATCAGCATAGCCTTTTTCAGCGGCAATTGTAAAATACTGTAATGCTTTGTCAAGCTGTTGAAGCTGATAGACGAAAAGAAGGCCAAGCTCATAGCCAGCACTAATATGCCCATTGTCAGCGGCAAGCTGAAACCATCTTTCCGCACGCGTGCTATCTTTTTCTTTTTCGTAAAGCAGGCCGAGACAATATTGGGCATTGGTATGCCCTTTATGTGCCGCCAGTTTAAACCACTTTATCGCTTCGATGTGATCTTGCTGTATGCCCTGTCCTGTATTGTATAGTAAGGCCAATTGAAACTCTGCATTCGTATGGTCTTGAAGTGCGGCTAGGTGGAACCATCGCGCAGCTTCCTCAACATTTTGTGAGATGCCACGGCCTTTAAGATACATATAGCCAAGGTTATACTGTGCACTTGCATCTCCAGCAAGTGCTGCCATTTCAAAATAAGCTATAGCCTCCTCAAAGCTTTGTTGTACACCAGTTCCATTATGATAGAGAAAGCCAAGATTATTTTGTGCACTTGTGTTACCTTGATTGGCTGCTGAAATATACCATTTTGCTGCCTCTTCAAAATCAATAGCAAGGCCGAGCCCTTGATTGTAAAGTACACCAAGATTATACTGTGCGTCGGCATTTCCTAAATCTGCCGCAGACTTATAATAATGGGCGGCCTCTTGATAATTTTGCTCAACACCTTGTCCTAAATGATAAAGCACCCCTAGACTATAAAGTGCATTGGCATCAAGTTGTGCGGCTGCTTTCTCATACCACAACTTCGCTAAAGCATAGTCTTTTTGAACACCTCGACCGTGATTATAAAGGAAGCCTAAATTGTATTGTGCACTTGAATTGCCCTTTTTTGCGGAAATTTCAAACCAACTAGCAGCATGTTCATAGTCTTTAGCTGAGTACTGATCGAGCATCTTCGTATCAAGTGGTGGCAATATATCTTCAAATTTAGGAAATTTTCGAGTCGAAATAGATGCTTTCAGGCTACGATCATAACGGTGAATAAACCATTCAACGATATCGCTAACATAATCGAGGACAATTTTAGCTGCCTTCGCTTCAACGATGTCATTGTTGCTAGTACTTGTCATTTTAAATACAAGCTCCATTAATAAATAAATACGACGTGGATGAATTTTTGATATAAAGTTACGATTATTTAATAGTGTTCGGATATTTTTTAGTTTAGGTTTCGCTTGCATTTCCAGCTCGTAAAAGTCATAGACTACCTCCTCAAGGACGAGGCGTGACTTTTGTAAAGAAATTGAAGGCTGTGTAATAGCGTGGCTACTAGCATCCTGTAAGCTTTGCGCTATATGTGTAAACGATAAAATATGTAATTTTTCACATTGATCGTGAAGGATATCGTATTGTATGACGATTGTACTCACCTCTTCTTAAATAACGGTAACAGTCTTTTTTTCATATATCGGGAAATTATTAGTGTTATTGATCATTTTCCACAGAATTCCTCAGTTGAATTGTCTTCGGTATGATACTATTTGATTTAAGAGTTAGTTTATAGTCTTTGGGGGGATTGATGGATGAAAAAAATTGCAGCAATTATTCCAACATTTAATCCGCAACATTCATTTATAACATTTGTACATCAATTATTAGCCACCTCAGTTACTCAAGTCGTTATAGTTAATGATGGTAGCGATAAAAAATATGAAAATATTTTTGAAGAGTTAAAGAAAATAGATAGATGTAAAGTTCTCCAACATGAACAGAATATTGGGAAGGGTGGAGCGTTAAAAACGGCCTTCTCCTATATTCGGTTTAAACGAGAGGGTTTTCAGGGTGTTCTCACAGTAGGGGCGCACGGACAACATACGTTAGAGGATATTAAATTAGTATTGACTATGACAAAAGTGTTCTCTGAAGGCATTGTCTTAGGAATACGCAATTTCCATTCCTCTGATAGTACGTTCTTTTCGTATTGGGGGAACAGAGCAACTAGTTTATTGTTTGAATTATTGTTTCATAAAAAGCTAATGGATACACAAACAGGCTTGCGTTACATAGAGGTCAAAGAATTACCATGGCTTATAGAGGTGGAAGGTGATCGTTTTGAATACGATACAAATATGCTCGTCGCGGCCCTAAAAAGAAAATGTCCAATTTTCGAAGTAGAAATTGGGCAGCTACGCATAAAAAAGAATTCGATTATTCAATACGATGAATTAACACATACAGGTACAGTAATGGCCAAGATGCTTATAAAATATTTGAAACCGTAGTAAGAGTAATGCAACACGTGTATTTCTAATAATTTGTGCTAGGATAAGAATAATAATTACTCAACTTGACGCAGCGAGTATAAAAGAAGGGGTAATGAATGTGGAATATTCAGATCAAGTGAAAAATCGTGTGAAGCGAATGGAAGGCCAACTACGCGGTATTTTAAAAATGATGGAAGAAGAAAAGGATTGCAAAGCCGTTATTACACAATTATCCGCAGTGCGCTCAGCGGTAGATCGCACAGTAGGTGTAATTGTTAGTACAAATTTGTTAGAATGTGTACAAAATGCTGAGGGTGACGGCGAGAAAATGAATGAAGTTATTCAAGAGGCGGTAAATTTAGTTGTCAAAAGCCGTTAGTATCCAAAGTTAAAACATTTTTAAGCTCTTACCTTATATAAAAGCTTGTTAAACGACAAGTCTCGCCTCTTTTAGTTTTTGTCGGAGAATCGTAAGCCTCTTTTTTGCAGAGGCTTATTTGTCTTAGTTTCCGATAGAAGCTATCATGGCGGGGCTTGTTTCGTTATTAGTGAAAGTTAATGAATTTGCAAAAAAATACTTTTAATTATTAGATTTATGATTAAGATAGGTTTAAAAACCTAAATGCTTACTTCGATAAATGTAGAAAAAGGTCATATGTAGTGAACTTGTATGATGGATTTAAAGTAATATTCTCTTTTATAATTAGGATAAAGATATTATAAAAGAGAAGGTGAGTTATTTTGAAAAAATGGATATTAAGCAGTGCGACATTGTTGATGTTAAGCCCAACAGTAGCCCATGCACAAAGTCAGCCTTTAAACATGCAAGCACCAATTGCTTACAATGTGGTGGCAAGCGCAAAGATAGAAACGTTCGATCAACTAACAAATGAAATAGCAAAGCAACTGAACAATTTTGCTACAGAAATTAAAGTTACATATAGTGGTTCAATGACAAGCTTCGATAAAAAGTTAATGGAAGCATTTGAAACGGCACAGCAAAAGGCTACTTATGCCAGTGGTCATCTTCAAGGAATAACTATGACTGCTGATTCCACAGGAAACGTGACCTATAAAGTGAAATACTTTACGACTCCAGCACAAGAATCTGCAGTTCAGAATAAAATTGATGGCATATTAAAAACAATTATTAAGCCATCCATGACACAATTTCAAAAAGTAAAGGCAGTAAATGATTATATAGTGTCAAATACTACTTATGGTACAAAAACGAAGGCGAGTCCACATAGCGCATACGCATTATTATTTGAAGGACAGGCTGTATGTCAAGGTTATGCTTTATCTGCATATAAAATGTTAGAGCAAGCAGGGATTGAAACAAAATATGTAGTAGGCTATGTGAATGGTAATGAAGCACATGCTTGGAATATGGTGAAGGTTGATGGCAAGTGGTATCACCTTGATACAACATGGAATGATCCGTTGCCAAATCGGATAGGGGCTTCTTCGTACGATTATTTCCTTGTAACTGATGCTCAGCTAAAGAAAGACCATAATTGGATTACTTCAAATTATCCTGCAGCAACAAGTACAGCATATAATTTTATGCAAAATGTACATTTTGCACACCAAATCAATAATACTTTATTCTTTAGTAACACAGCAGATAATGATAAATTGTATAAACTCGATTTGGTAAGTGGTAAGAAGACTAAGGTAATTGATACGCGAGCACTTTATATTACAGGTGTTGGAGACAATCTTTATTATAGCGATTATAGTAATAGCGGTTACTTAACAAAACTAAATTTGAAAACATTAAAATCGGGTGTAGTTGTTAAGCAATCAGTATCTGATTTAATGATTAACAGCGGATATTTAGTATATAAAGTTAATGGTAAAGAGCAAAAGCTGAAAATTAACTAATTTATAGTGTGCTAAACAGAAAGCTTCTATATCACATGTTCAATGCATATATATTTATAAGCACAAAAGGGCTCCTAATTGAGTTCTTTGTGTTTTTTTTGTATATAATGAAAGTAGTGAAACTGTGTGAGGTGAAGATTTTTGTGGAAAAAGCTAGCTATTATTGCAATACTTATCATTTTCTTGGAACCAATTTATACAGCGGGTAAAGCGACAGTAAAACAGGTCATTACTTGGGCAAATAATGATGACATTGAAACGGTGCTATTAGCAACAAAGGAGAAAATTGTTGATGTTACCACTAAATTTTCAGAAGATGCCTCAATACAAACAGCAAACCCTGAAGATGTGAAGGAACAAACGCTAGCCGTTACTTCTCCGGTCGTACAGCAGCCTGAGACAAAGCTTGTTGTTACAAATGCCAAGGAAATGGCGGATGCGATGTATGCCTATTATAGTAGCTTTTCACCAACCTATGAGATTCAATATAAGGGAAGTACAGAGCGAATCGAGAAGATTGTAGAAGAGGCCTATGACAGCGCAATAAAAAGAGATGATTTCGTGTATGGGCATATTAGTAAGCATTCCATACGCTTTGAATATGGGAGAAAAACAGCCAAAATTTTTGGGGAGCAAAGCTATTTAATGACGCCAGAGCAAGCAGCTTATGTTGAGATGAACGCTCAAGAAATAGTAGCCACAATTGAAAAAAGCGCGAAAACAGATGTGGAGAAGGTCAGAGCCGTTAATGATTATATAGTAGCAAATACGGCTTATACAGAACAAACGAAGTCAAGCCCACATAGTGCCTATACCGTGCTTGCTGAGCATGGCGGTGTTTGTCAGGGCTATGCGTTATTAGCACATACATTGTTACAAAAACTTGGCTTGGAGACTCAATATATTGTTGGATATGTCGGTAAAGAAGGGCATGCTTGGAATTTAGTGAAACTTGACGGTCAATGGTATCATCTTGATACAACGTGGAATGATCCTGTGCCTGATCGGAACGGTGCCATAAGGTATCAATATTTTTTAGTAGATGATCGCACAATGGCGCGTGATCATACATGGATAGCAAATGATTATCCAAAAGCAACAAGTACCATTTATAGCTACTATCAAGATATCGATTTTCCGGCACAAGTAGGAAATCAGTTGTTTTATAGCAGTATTTCTGATGACAATAAGTTGTACGTGCTTGATATGACTACAGGAAAAGCGCAGCGTGTCACTAAAACGCGTGCGCAATATATTGTTTATGCAGATGGATGGCTATACTTTAGTAATTATTCGCATGGCGCTTATTTAACAAAAATTCGCCCTGATGGAAGCGGTGAACAAGTGTTAAATAGAGAAGACACAAAGGATTTATTTATTAAGGACGGCTATTTATATTTCATGACAGATGAGCTAAAGAAAATGCAACTATAATTTATCGATTGAATGTAAGGGCGTATGACATTAAACATTGTCATACGCCCTTTTTGTCCGATTAATAATGTAATGTATAGGCTGCTGCTGACACAAAAAAACTTGAATTTGTGGGTACATTGAGGTCATTTTCTGGGAAAATGTTTTTAAAATTAGCGGGTTATGCTTTATAGCGCCACCATTACAATAGAAGTGAAATGGCTCGCCTTGATAACCAATTTTCTTTAATACCGCACAAGCGAGAAGCACTAACTCATGAGCAGCCTGTAAAGAAATATGAGTAGCGCAAGCATCTTTCTTAGCAACTGCATCGGCTAAAAATGCACCCATTTTTGCTAATTGTGCATTCGTATAAGATGGGCGGAATAGCCATACGGCTAGCTCCGTGACATCTTGAATACGTAAATAGTTATAGACGGCATCTTTTAATATCGTTTCCTCTCCTCGTCCATCCTCCATGCGAAAAATGGCTCGTAAAACTTCCTGCCCTAGCCAATAGCCACTACCTTCATCCCCTGCACGATGGCCCCAGCCACCAGAACGTGCGATATGGACACCATCGAATGCGTATGCAATTGCACCAGTTCCAGCTATGAGTAGTGCACCAGCCTGTCCAGCAGTGACACCTAATAAGGTGGCTTCAGCATCATTTTCGATGATAAGCGTCTGAATGTGTAGCTGTGCCGCCGTAATTGCATTATGGACAATTCCCATAACATTTTTATGATCATTTGGAGAATCAATCCCAGCCATAGCAAACGTGGCGACAGCGATTTTTGAGTTAGCTTGCGCTTGTAAAAATACACGAGCTTTTGCTAATAATGTTCGTAATATATCCGTAGCAGGCTCCACTCCTATAGCCTGGTAATTGGATCCTCCTAATGATGTTGTATATTTAATTTCACCTGACTCGGCATGTACGATTGCACATGCCGTTTTAGTTGCACCACCATCAATAATTAACAGCCATTCATTCATTGATCCCATTCCTCTATAAACAAAATTAATTGTTTTTCTGCCTCCGTAATGGCAGATTCCTTTTGTTGAACCCAGTCAAATAAGGTGTCTGCCTTTACCTTTGCTCGTTCAATTGATGCTCGCATTGTTTCAGGCGAAGGACCACCTAATAATGTTCGTACACTTACAAAAAACTCTGGTTTTAAGGTGTGATAAAAATCATCTTCAGAAATAATTAAAGGTTTGCCAGTAACCAACTTGGATTGTGTATTAGCTAGCCCCCATGTCAGACTAGCGAGCGATTCTTCACCGTGAGCAAGCAATACTTTAATGCACTTACTGACGATACTATGGGCTTGGCGGAATGAAATACCTTCGGAGCGGACTAAAGTATCAGCCAGTTCTGTTACATTTGCAAAACTGTTTTCTGCGCGGTTTCGGAGCTTCTTCTTGTTTACATCCATTGTGACAACGAGTGAGCCAAATAATTTGTAAATACCTATTAATCGATCTATAGCTCGCCATAAATATGGTTGCATATCGTCCTCTGTGTCCACGATATCACCAAACGGTGTATTATGTACCATTTGTAGAACTGTGCTAGCGTCTCCGACTACTGCAGATAGTAATGAGCGTGTATGTTCAATGGACACAGGGTTACGTTTTTGCGGCATAATCGAGCTAATTTGAACGTATGGGCTAGCTAGTGTAAATGCGTTAAATTCCTGTGTAGCCCATAATAAAAAGTCCTGAGATGTACGACCGAGGTTAAGGGCGGCAAGCTGTACAATACTTGCTGCTTCAGAGATATAGTCAGCACCAGCAACCGCATCCCAGGCATTTTCGATAATTTCATCGAAAGCTAATAAGTCTCGCATGCGCTCACGGCTAATGTTAAAGCCTGTAGTCGTTAAGGCTGCTGCTCCCATGCTACTACGATTAACTGTTTGATAGCAATGCTGCATGCGCTCAAAATCTCGATCGAGTTGATCGATTACGGCTTTTAAATAATGTGCAAAAGTGGTTGGTTGTGCTTGTTGCGTATGTGTATAGCCAATCATAATTGTATCGATATGCTCTTCAGCTGAAGCAATTAAATCACCTCGTAATTTAAGTAATTCCCCCATAAGCATTAATAACTTCTTGCGCAATGTCATTCGGTAAATGGCGATACCCATATCATTACGACTTCTACCAATATGGAGATTTCCAGCAACGTCACCAGCAAGTTCTATTAGTTTATTTTCAATGCGGAAAAATAAATCCTCGTATTGCGGGCTATAATCTTCTATTCGATAATAGTTCAAGTCTAGTTTTTTTAGCGCCATAGCAATTTGTTTCGCTTCTTCTTTTTTTACTAGTCCTTGTTCTTCTAACATTTTTAAGTGAGCAATATTAATTTGAAGCATAATCGTTAAAAAGTTTTTCTTCGCTTCGTCATAAGCTGGTTGCAAAACAATTTTCCGATAAATATTTGAAGGGAAAGTCATTCCATCCTCCTGCTGGATTTTGTTGCGGAAATCTTCAAACATATGAATGGCCTCCTATAGGATGACAGTTAGATGGCTGTGCCAGCACTGCCCTTTGATAGCTTTTCGGAAATAATGAGCACAATTAAAATTAAGAAAATCTGTAAAACGCCATAAGCACATGCAGTTCCAAATTTAAAGGCATATAATTTTTGAAATATAGCAACAGAAAGCGGGATTGTAGAAGTACTGTAAATAAGAATAGAGGCTACGAACTCACCTAAACTTTGAACAAGTGCTAGCAGAGTTCCAGCTAATATTCCCGAAAAAGTAAGCGGTAGTACGATACGTCTAAACGTATACCACCAATTTGCACCTAGACTTCGCGATGCCTCCTCGATAGACTGATCTAATTGTACGAGGGAAGCTGATGTTGAACGAAAAACGAGTGGTAAATGTCTAATAAAATAAGCTAATGGTAAAATCCAAAATGTACCGATAAGTACTTGGTTAAAGGCGAAAATATTTTCAGTACTAAAGGCTGCAATTAAATTGACAGCAACTACAGTCCCAGGCAATGCCCAAGGAACCATAATTAAAATATCAAGCAATGTTTTACCTTTAAAATTTAGGCGAACCATCGCATAGGCAGCTGCAACCCCAAAAATTACATTACCGAACGTTGCGACGATGCCCATTTGTATAGAGTTCCAAATAGGTCTCCATGTTCGTTCGTCAGTAAATAGCGCTATATAATGGTCGAGTGTGTAGTCGGTGGGGAGAATTTGAGTTTTCCAGGCACCATCTACTGAAAAGGAAATTAAAATAAGCACTAATATTGGTAAAATTAAAATAAGCGTACCGCCAAAGGAAGCAATTGTAGCAATCATTTTCATCCATTTTGAGGATACTTCAGAGCGATGAACGCTAATTCCTTTACTCAAATTTTGATAGTTTCTACGATTTTGGTACCAGCGCATAATGATTAAAAATGAAATGGACACAAAAGATAAAATCATTGACTGTGTAGCGGCCATCCCCAAATTACCATTTGTTCGTGATAAGTATATTTGCATGGTCATTGTTCGTTCTACACCAAACATTAACGGCGCAGTATAGGATGCCATAGATATCATAAATACAAGTAATGCAGATGCAATGATAGAAGGTGTTAGCATCGGTAATATAACCTTTGTCCATACACGAATACGCCCTGCGCCTAAACTAGTTGCTGCTTCCTCTAATGATGGATCCAATCCTTTAATAGCAGCCGAAGCGGTTAAATAGAAGTATGTGTACATCGTAAATGTATGTACAACGATTACACCCCATATGCCTTTTAAAGAAAAGGGTACTTGTTGTAGTCCGAATAAATGTTGGATTGCACGTGGGAAAATTCCACTTTCTCCGTAAAGAAAAGTAAATGAAAGTACGCCAACAAGCGGTGGAAGAGCCATTGGCACTAATACTAAAATGGATAGTATACGTCTCCCAGGGAAATTATAGCGTTCCAATAAAAAGGCCATTGTAACGCCAACAATTGCACAGCAAATAACACTAATAATAGATATATATAAACTAGTCCAGAGCGCCTCGAGATTCGCAGGGCTAGCAAGACTAAAAAACTTTTGATAATGAGTAAGTGCATTATCCTCTGGAAAGCTCTGAAGAAATGTTTGATAGAAAGGATAAATTACATAGGCAAACAACACTAAAAACAATGGTGAAATTAAAATATAAACAAACCATTTCGATTGTGTTAGCCGTGTCCAAGCATTATTTTGATAAGATTGTACAGGTGGTTTTTCCATATGGTATGCCTCCTATTCTCCTAAAAAATAAAGTGATTCACGGGCTATATTTAATGTAATGTCTTCGCCAATATTTTTTAACTGAGCGTTTGTATTAATTATCATGACTTTCAACGAGAAATCGATAAAATCGACAATATAATTCACGCTTATTCCTGTAAATTCAACAAAAGAAATGGTTCCTGTTAATGTGTTTTCACCAGGGCCTTGATTAACGGTCTCTGGACGAATCGAAATAAACACGTTGTCTCCAATCATATGCGTTAAATTAGGGGAGCTGTGTTGCTTTCGCCCAGTTAGAACAAGTCCGCTCTTCGTTTTTACTTGTATTTCATCATCATGAATAGCAATTGTTGTCGCTTCAATTAAATTCGTTTCCCCAATAAAATCGGCAACAAAGCGGTTTAATGGACGATTATAAATCTCCTGAGGTGTGCCAATTTGTTTCACATATCCATTATCCATCACCATAATGCGGTCCGACATAGCCATCGCCTCCATTTGATCGTGCGTTACATAAATTGTTGTGACGCCTAGCTCAGATTGAATTCTTTTGATTTCAATGCGCGTTTCCTCTCGTAATTTCGCGTCTAAATTCGACAAGGGCTCATCAAGTAATAAAATATCGGGCTCAATGACAAGTGCTCTTGCCAATGCTACGCGTTGCTGCTGACCGCCAGATAATTCATTTATTTTTCTATTTCCGTATTGTGCAAGATGCACGAGTCCTCTAATACGATCGACTTTTTGTTTTATCTCAAATTTTGAGAACTTTCGTACTTGTAAACCAAAGGCAATATTTTCATCTACTGTCATATGCGGAAAAAGGGCGTAATTTTGAAACACCATACCGATATTTCGTTTGTTTGGCTGAAGCAATGTCACATCACGATCATCGAAATAAATTTTCCCTTCAGTAGGGTAATAAAATCCTGCAATCATTCGTAATGTGGTTGTTTTCCCGCAACCACTAGGACCGAGGAAAGTGAAAAATTCACCTGTTTTAATATCGAGATTTAAATCTTTCACGCCATGTACTTTCCCAAATTGCTTAGAGACATTTTCGATTTTGACATTTTTCAAATGAAATGCTCCTTTCTATTTTGAAAAGATGGGGATGCTATTGCAATCAACTTTTCGCATAAATGTCTAAGTAGAATACTTATTAGCCTGTAATTGATACAATTCTGAAAAATATCCCTTTTCATTCAATAACTCTTGCATTGAACCTTCTTCAATTATTTGCCCATGTTGCAATACAAGGATTCGATTAACCATTTTTAAAGCAGATAATTTATGCGTTATTAATAATAATGTTTTTGTTGCTGAAAGGTCAGTTAATGTTTCAATCATATGGTGCTCACTCCTTGCATCAAGAGCTGCCGAAGGTTCATCTAAAATGAGAAATGCTGCATTTCGGAAGTAAGCTCTTGCAATAGCTACCTTTTGCCATTCACCGCCTGATAGTTCTGTGCCGTTATCAAAATTTTTACTTAAAATTTGCTCATACCCTTGCTCGAAACTTGCAACTAAATCATTAAGAGCGCTTTGCTCGGACACGCTAGCTAACCTTTCATAATCATTAGTACTTTCCGTATGACTAATCATAATATTTTCTTTAAAGGATAACTGATAACGGGAAAAGTCTTGAAACACAATACCGATTATTTGACGATAAGAATCAATATTATATTCTGCGATATCAATGCCGTTTAATTCTATTTTTCCTTCAGTTGGTTCATAAAATCTTGAAATCAGCTTAACGATGGTAGATTTCCCAGCGCCATTTTCTCCGACAAGTGCGATTTTTTCTCCCATGTTGATAGTAAAATTAACTTGATGAAGTATCAATTTAGAAGAATTGGGGTATTTAAAAGATACATTTTTAAAAACTAATGTAAAATTATTTTTTTCTAAGGACAAAATCTCTTTGCCTGATTTTATATCTGATTGTAACGATGTGAATTTAAAATATTTTTCCATATAAAGTAATGTGTCATATAGTAAGCTCGAATTTTCGATAAAACCCGCCAAACTTTGCCGTGCAAGTAAAACAGAAGAAGAGAAAATTAGTATATCTCCTGCAGTAAATGTGTTATTTAGTACGCCTTTGACTACCCACCAAAAACTTAGGCCAATCCCTGTAATTCCAATTCCTACAAATACAACAGAGAAGATAGCTTGTTTATATCTGATTTTTTTTACTTCTGTATGAATTTTATTGAATGTCACCATATATTTATTAATAAAAAAGGCGACCGTGTTATATATTTTCACTTCTTTGATGTGTTCTTTTGAAAGCATTACTGAGCTATAATATTGCATCTTTCTAGATTCTGGACTATTCATTACAAGAGTTTCAAATGCATCTTTTTGTAATTTATATGTAACGATAGCCTGTGGAACTATGGCAACAAAAATAATGAAAGCAATCAAGATATTAAAGTTCGTCAATAGCACCAACATAGAAATGCCAGTTATGACACTACTAATCATGCCAGAAGTAAAAACGATGAGGTTTACTGGCCTCCATGCAGCCTCTTGCTCAAGTATTTGTATATCATCATAAAATGCTGGATTTTCGAAGTAGAATAATCCCTTTATATCTGAAGATTTCTCCATTAAAGATTTGTTTAAGTTGGCAATTAATTTATCAGTCATTAAGCCTTGAAAAGTCATTTCAATGGGGCCTAATATAGCATTCATAAATGATACTATTATCCAAGATAGTACAAAGAAAATGATGATAGAATAAACGATAGTGTTGGTAGTAGAAATGGCATCAATTAATCCTTTTGAAAACCAAATAGTTAGAGAGGGTAGTATTGCTTGAAAAGGAATTATAATTAACAAAATAATAGAATATAACTTTGAAGCTCCCCAAAAAAGAGGGAAGGTTTTTAGGGTAAGTTTGAAATAAGAGTAGATTGTATTCATGATTCTTCACCTAATTATATAGTATATATTTTATTTATATTCCAATTTGTTTTACGCGTTTTTAATCAATTGTCAACGGACTGCAAAGAATAAACACAGGTTTCTAAAGTTACATCAATGAAATGCGTCTCATTAAAGGAGGGAGTGTATATAAAAGATAAAATAAAAAATCCCCTTTAAGAAATTATAAAAAATAATGTAATATTTACATTTATAAGTTCTAAAAGAGGATATTAAATTACTTGGTTTAGGATTCATATAATTCATTGTGATATACCTTATGAATTCCTCCTTTACTTTAAGTTAAATTATAATAATTATAAACTGAATAATCAGAAAAGACAAATTGTTATAAAATTAGACAAGGATAAAATTTTAATAATAGATAAACACTGCTGTTGATTCCCGTAGTGTGCGGCGTTTTTTGGCGGGCATACCGTAAGCCGCAATCCTCGCTATTTCACGGTTCGTTGCGGCTCACGTTGCGTGCGCTCCCGCAGGTGGTGTCGCCCTCCAATTCAATCAGCTGAAAAGGTAATAATAATCGTCTTCAAATTGTTTGAGAATTGTTTGAGTGCCTGGCACTACTTATTCCCTCTACCTTTAATATTCGTATCCCAATGCTCCATCCATTCTGCCTCTTTTTCTGACATTAGCTGCCAATCAATATCAAAAGTTTTTAAATCTAATTCCTGATACCATTCTGGCATTGTCGCGTGATCGATGTCGGAGCGTGTTGGAATTTGGTAGTAATCATTCGCTAATTTCGTCACCATTTCCTTTTCAAATAAAAACTCTACGAACAATTTTGCATTCTCCAAGTTTTTAGCATTGTTAACAACGGCAACACCATCAACTAAAATTGGTGCACCGCTCTTCGGATAAATGTAATCGAACGGATAATCAGTTGTATATTTCTTTAATAAAATATCTTGCAAATTCCATAAGGAAACACTGCCTTCTTGACGTGTGAGCTTTAAATAAAGTGCATTTGGGTCTTGTGTATATTCTTTCGTGTTGGCATCTAATTTCAATAGCCAATCGTAGCCCTTATCAGGTGTAGTGGCATCTTGACGAACAATCATTGAGGAATAAATAGTTCGCATTGTTCCCGAAGCTAATACACCGCGAATTAAAATTTGATCTTTCCACTTTGGATCTAATAAATCATCCCAATCTTGTGGGCCGGTCTCTTTTGTTAGTAAGTCGCTGTTAATCATTATTACTTCAGGTAAAAGCATTTCACCGAACCAGCGACCATCTTTATCTTTATAGTTTGCATCAATTGTCTCGATAAAGCTCGGTTGCCACGTATGCAGTAAATCTTCGTTAGCGCCAACCATTAATGCAGATTGTGTACCACCCCACCAGAAATCCGCCTGAGGATTTGCTTTTTCACCGCGTAGACGCTCTAATATTTGCTGAGCACCCATTGTTAAAAACTCCACTTCAATGTCCGGGTACTTCTCATTAAACTGATCGATTACGCCTTGCACCATTTCCTCATCACGTCCTGTGTAAATGACCAGTTTGCCCGATGGAGATGTGCTTTCATCTACTTTTTCTGAATCAGATGCTTTGTCGCCGTTTGTGGCATCTTTTGACGAATTTTTATCGTCGGTGTTGCTACAAGCAGCTAAAACGATAAGCATCAGCACAAGAAAAAATCCGAAAATACGTGTTTTTTTCATAATCATCTTCCCCTTCCTTTAGTGAGTTGCTTACATAGTGCAGTATAATACTTAAATAAAGTATTAATGTTAGAATAATTAAAATATTCTAACGTTATTATTATCATAATCCAAAAAAATGACGATTATCAACGATATATATGTGAAAAATAAAAACTCCTTAAAAATGGCTAAACCCATTTTTAAGGAGCTGTTATTTTTCGGTTAGCAAGCATATTAGGCAGCAACATGCCTAGTATAACGAGAATTATGCCAACAACTTGTAATAAAGTAAGTGATTCGTGCAATACAATAACGGAAACAGTTACAGCAACAGGTAGTTCGATGGCGCTTAATATAGACGCCAGTGCACCACCAACCTTTGGTACTGCAATTGAAAATAAATAAATCGGTAAGATAATACCGAAAAGTCCAAGTGCTAGTCCGAATTTCCATAGCCCTTCAGTGAACAATTTGCCGTTCCAAGCAATTTCAGGGCTTAAGAAAATACTGATCATAATAAGTGCAACAAAGGAAACGATTAGAACTCTTGATGTCGTTGTAATCCCTTCAACGGGGCGAGAGTTAAATTGGATAAAGCATGCAAAGGTAAATGCAGCAGCAAACCCAAATAGCCAGCCTTGTATTGCAATGCCACTTAAATCGACATTCAGTACACCAGCTGCCAAAATAGTACCAGCAAATAAAACGAAAATCGAAATTACTTCTGGTCTACTTGGCAGTCGTTTATGGAATATACAGTCTAACAATAAACCAATCCATGTAAATTGAAAGAGCATGACGACGGCAAGAGATGCAGGTAAATATTTTAATGATTCCCCGTAGACAATACCAGTAATGCCTGTGAAAATCCCTGCACTGACTAAAATAAGCAAGCCATTCTTCGAAAGTTTTGGTAGTTGTCTTTGCGTTATGATAAAGATTGTTGCAACTAGCATAAAGCCAATAATATATTGGCTTGATACTGCCTCTGATGTTGTAAAGCCATGCTGCATAGCTACTTTGACAATTGTAGATAAAATCCCATAGCTACTTGAAGCGATGACTATCAATAGAGGGTAAATTAAATTTGTTTTCATGCTTATTTATTCCACATCCTAAATCTGTTTCACCATATGATGAAAGGGTTCGTCTATGATGGACCATGGTTCAGTAATGACAAAGCCCATACGTTCATATAAGCGACGAGCATCTTCTTTCTGTGTTTCTACATTTAATGATAATTTTGTAAATCCTCGTTTTTGCGTTTGCTCGATAGCGAATTGAATTAACATTGTACCAATTCCTTTACCACGAGCCTCTGGCGAAACACAAACTGTATCGATATAGTATTCATCCTCATGAGCCTCTTTATCGATGGTAATAGAAGGGGCATTTTTCTCTTCAAGCCATTTTACGAGATTAGCATCCATTTGAATTGCCTGTGCACCATTGTAGTAAACAAGTGTGCCTAATATTTGTTCACCTTCAACCGCCACAAAAGTATTTAAATATGAGTGTCTGTTATCTTCACGTTTGAAGAGCACTGTCAGTTCCTGTTCAACCTTTGACGATGTTTGTTCTCCTGTTAAACGGTTGGCAATATCACCAATCGCATCAATAATTAGTGGAATAACGGCATAAGCATCCTGAGGTTGCGCTTGTCGAATTGTTATACTCATTGTCAAAATCCCTACCTTTCTATAGGCAAGTATAACAAAGATAGATGATGTCTCAAGCTTTTGAAATATTCACTACTTTACTTTTTTAGAATAAGTATAGAGACTATTGCGGTTAATTTCCGCTACGGGTAGTGGCCTTCTGCTCAGCACTCTGTAAGCTGCAACCACGTTAGCGCGCGTTTTGCCCCTTCTAAGCAGTAGTCGCCACCTTCCATTCCAATTAACTACACACACTTTTTTAGAAAATAATATTAGAGGACTAATGCTGTTGATTCGTAGTGTGCAGTCGCTTTCTTTGTGGCACTCCTTAGGATGACCATTTCATAAAGCGATATGAATAATAATTGTTCAACAAAATTTGGCGATTAAGGTCGAAAAATAACGCGTGTGCTAATACTTTTGTTATTTTTCCGAAAGTTTAAAACTTTATAGGAAATCAACTTTCATGTTAATCTATAATGAATAGATTTTCGGGGGGACAACAATGACAAAGGAAGATAAGGATTTTATTTTAGTCTACGGAGATGCTTTTATTGACTATATTGCTGATGATGTAACGAATACATCTTTTACTAAATATATGGGTGGCGCAACGGTAAATGTAGCTGCTGGCATTAGTCGTATTGGTGCTCCATCTGCACTAATTACGATTACTGGAGATGACGAAGGTTCGCAATTTGTTCGAGACGGTCTTGCACAAGAAGGTGTGAACCTTGACTTTGCTGTATTTGACCCTGTAAAACGGGTAAGTGGCGTTTACGTGCATTTAACGGAAGCTTGCGAGCGAATTTTCAAGGATTATGTCGATGAGACACCAGATTTACAAGTTGATGCAACTCAATTAGATGAAGCTGCCTTTAAACATGCTTCTGCATTAATTGTGTGCTCAGGTACAATGTTCCATCCAACTGCATTAGCAACTACGAGAGCTGCTGTCGAAAAGGCAAAGGAAAAAGGTGCAATTATCGCAATGGATGCCAATATTCGCCCATTACGTTGGAGCAGTGAAGAAGTTTGTAGGGAGACCATTACTTCATTTTTTGAGAATGTAGATATTTTGAAAGTAACTGATGATGAATTATTTTTCTTAACAGAGACAACTAATTTAGAAGATGGCATTGAGCAGTTAAACAGTTACTTAGTACCAATCATTTTAGTAACAGTTGGTGAAGAGGGCACATATGCCGTATTAAACGGGGAAGTTATCCATGTACCAACTGAAAAGGTTGTCCCAGTAGACACTACGGGTGCAGGAGATGCATTTATGGCCGGTGTATTACGTGATGTCCATTACAACGGTTTACCGACAACTGTAGAAGAGCTAGTACGCTGTGTGAGCTTTGGCAATCGATTAGGTGCCCTTGCAGCGACGAAGGCAGGAGCACTAACAGCGCTACCTTATTATGATGATATCAAACATTTATTAGAGAAATAAAAGTTCGGAGCGTGCATATGATGGAAAAAAACTATGATGTGTTAGTAAAAGATCGATTATTTTTTGGCGGTGCGCAAGATGCAGATGCTGCTTATGTAAATGAGCAGGTAGATGTTGTAATTGATGTACGAGTGAATGGATTAACAGCACAAGAACAGCAAGCAGCACACTATAACTACAACCATATGCCTATCGCTGATGAAGAAGCAGAAGTAGCTCTTTCTATTGACAAAGTAGTGAAAGAAATAGTCTCTGCATATGAATCAGGGCAGAAGGTTTATTTCCACTGTGGTAGTGGTGGTGGACGAGCTGGAGTAGCAGCGACTGCTGTGTTAATGGAACTTGGCTTAGCAGATTCGCTAGAGTCAGCAGAATCAGCCGTTAAAAAAGCACGCTCAAAAGTAACAATTCGTCCAAATATGGCAAGTGCTTTAAAGAAGTTGTACGAAAAGTAATGCTATTACTAACATGTTACCTCGGTATGTAAATAAGTCTTTATGAAACAATTCTATATGAAGTAAGTAGCCTGCCATGTCCTATGGCGGGCTTTTTTGAATTTATGGAAAAGAGTATGGACAGTTTCTTGGCGTTGCCTAGTACATACTATGCAGCAGCTATACAAGGTGGTTTTTGAAGAAATTGAGAACTCCTACAGGAACAGCACGAGTAAAAAGGTTGTGCCGTGACTGCTAAAAGGAGAGCGACTTGAACGAACTAAAAGATTTGTTATGACTTACCCTTTAAATTTTGTTCTATACATATTAGAACAAAATTGTTATAGTAAAGTTAGAACAAAAAGGCGAGGTGTTTTAAATGGAGGAGTTAGCAAAAATCCCTTGGGCGGTTATAGCGCCAATAATCGGAGTACAAATTATTTTAATGATTATTGCTTTAATTGATCTTCGAAAAATCCATGCAACGAATGGACCGAAAATTTTATGGGTATTTATTATATTATTTATTAATCTACTTGGACCTGTTGCATATTTTATCGCTGGGAGAAAACAATCATGACAACATTACTTCAAGTAACGGGTTTGACGAAGCGTTTTGCCGACAAAACAGTAGTGGATGCAATTGATTTTACGTTAGAAGAACACACGTCCACTGCATTAATTGGACCAAATGGTGCAGGGAAGACAACGACCTTATCGATGTTAACTGGCTTATTAAAGCCATCTTTAGGTAGCGTTAAAATGTTGGGTGGAGATTTACGAACAAATATTGGATTTTTACCACAATATCCGCAGTTTCAGCCTTGGCTAAGTGCGCTAGAGTTTACTGAAATGGCCGCAAAGTTAAGCGGTGTACCTGCTAAAAAGGCGAGACAAGAGGCTCAAAAGACATTAGAATTTGTAGGCTTAGGAAATGATCTTCATAAAAAGATTGCAACGTTTTCAGGTGGGATGAAGCAACGTCTTGGTATTTCCCAGGCAATTGTTCATAAGCCTAAATTACTGCTGTTAGATGAACCTGTATCTGCTTTAGATCCTGTTGGACGTAGAGAAGTACTTGATTTACTGAAAGGTTTACAGCAGGAGACGACAATTTTGTATTCAACACATATTTTAAATGATGCTGAGGAAATGACTGACCAGTTATTATTTTTGCGGAATGGTCAACTTGTGGAACAGGGAACATTACGAGAAGTGCGCCAACGTTTTGATGAGCCAGCTTATGTCGTAGAATTTAGCACGGTGGAAGAAGCGCAGCATTTTATTAGTCAGTCTACATTTAAGTGTACAGTTAACGGTTGCTATGTTTACGTCGCCATTCAAGATGAAGAACCGAACATGCAACAAGTACTTGAACGCCTTACTGCTTATCCATATTTAGTACGAAACGTAGCACGTCAAACCGCGTCGCTAGAGGATATTTTCATGAAGGTGGCGAAAAGAGCATGAATGGATTTAACGTACTACTTCAAAAAGAATTTCGTGACGCGTGGCGCAGTAGAAAGTTTTTATGGATTCCGCTTGTTTTCGCACTTTTAGGTATGAGTGAACCGCTAACTAATTATTATATAAAGGATATTCTAGAGGCTGTTGGCAATATGCCTGAAGGTTTTGAAATGTTGATGCCAGAATTAGTACCTGCAGATCTAATATTAGCTACAATTAGTCAGTTTCAATTAATTGGGTTACTCGTGCTTATGGCTTCTTTTGTAGGCTCTATTAGCAAGGAGCGCTCAAGTGGTTTGGCTACCTTATTGTATGTACGACCTATTTCATTTGTAGCATTTTTTATAAGTAAGTTTTTAGTTGTCAGTACAGTAGGCTTTGTAAGTATAGTAGCAGGGTTTACGGCAAGTGTTTATTATACGGTTGTGTTGTATGGAACATTTGAGGTAGGGACTCTTTTAGCAAGTATTTGTACGTATTTTATATGGGTATTATTTGTTTTAGCAGTAACTCTCATGATGAGTGCGATGTTTAAAACAGTAGTTGCAACAACATGCGCATTTATTTTAATTTTTGTAGGTCAAATTATTGATGGGCTTGTAGGTACATTTTGGACAATTTCACCGTGGAAGTTACCACTATATGGAGTTCAACTAATACGCGGGACAATGGAGATGTCTGATTATTGGTGGAGCCTAGTTATTACAGTAGTTCTTATAAGTGTTTGTATTACTATCGGCGTTTTTTCAATGAAGAAAAACGCTTCAATGGCTAAAATATAACAAGAAAAATCCACTTAGACTTCTGCGGACCCTGTGCCCACAGAAAGCGAAGTGGATTTTTCCGCTATAGGAAGCCGATATTATGCATAAGAGCGACATATAGAAATGCCCTTGTGTCCAAATGGCACAGCTAAATATCCAGTAAAAATCCACGAAGACTCCTGCGGGAACGCACGTAGTGTAAGTCTCAACAAACCGTGCGCAGGCGAGGGCTGCGGCTTACAACGTGCCCCGGAAAGCGAAATGGATTTTTACAATATAGAAAGTCAGATATTTTGAGGCAACAGCTTATTATATTTTGTATGATGAACCATTGTACGAACTTTTCTTGGAATATCCATAACTTAGGAATATAATGTAGCTATAACTTCTGATTTATCTAATAACTCAAAAAATATAAAATCTTGCTTTAAGAGTAGGTGATAAGATTGGCTACACAAAATTCCGATCGCTTTCTCACGGCCTTTAATCGAATTGACCATCGGCTAAGGGATATTATCAGTGCGAAAGATTTTATGCCTTTTTACCGTCTCGTGGACCAGGCGAAAAAAAAGGACGTTTTAGTACGTAAATATGAGGATGATTTACGCTCCTATGCAGACTTACGCAATGCGATCGTCCATCATCGTACATCTATGGAGTATGTAATTGCAGAACCACACGTAGATGTAGTAGAGCGCATTGAATATATGGACGCTACTCTTGCAAAGCCCACACTAGTGGGACAAATGTTTCGAAAAAGGGTGCTTGTATTCCAAGAAAATGATTCGTTAAAGCAAGTATTAAAGGTTATTCGTCAACGCAAGTTTACACAGTTTCCTGTTTATAATAAAGATCAATTTAAAGGTCTAGTGACGACTGTCGGTATTACAAATTGGCTTGCATCTGTAATGGGAGGCAACCATGTACCAAAAAACGTTCCTACATTGCATGATATATTATTGCACGAAAAAAATAGAGTGAATTACAAATTTGTGAGTAGATACATAACGATTTATGAGGCGGAAGAAATATTTAAACAGGGCGTGGAAAGTGGAAAGCGTTTTGAGGCGTTATTGATTACGGAGCATGGGAAAACACATCAAAAGCTGATTGGCATAATTACACCATTAGATATTATGAAAATAGAATAGGCAAGACGATACAAGCTGTTAAGGGCTTGATCGTCTTGCTTTATCTTTTAAGCTAATGTATAAGGAGCCATTCGTTTGAACTTGGGCAAAGTAGACATCTTCATAAGATTGGACATTTTGTTTTTTCAGCTTTTTCATTACCCAATCTTCAGTCAATTCAAGTTCCACAATATTTTCTTTAATAAGCTGACCATCAGATATTACTTCTGTTGGTAAATAAGTAGGAGGAGTGACATCGGCTTTTATATCTTGTTTCGTTGAGGGCTGTTCTGTTGGCTTCAGCAATACGCTTAAATTGCCGGTTGTTTCTAATAAAGCGTATTGGACATCCTGAACGGAAAATACTGATTGTTCGCGTAACATCATCGTTAACTCATCCATGTGCAAACGGTTTTTCTTTAGTCCTGATTCTAAAATAAGGCCATTCTGAATGACAATGGTTGGTTTATCGTCAATCAGTACACGTGCTTTTTTTGATTTAATGGTAATAACGGTCATGAGATACGTTAAAACGCTCCACCATATTAATGCAATAAGTCCTTCTAAAAAAGGTGTCTCAGATTGTGCTGCAATTTCTGAAGCGATAGATCCAAATGTAATACCTGTTGTATAGTGGAAAAATGTAAGCTGACCTAGCTGTTTTTTTCCTAGTAATCGTGTAACAATGAGTAATGCAAAAAAGGAAAGGGAGGCTCTAACTATCATTTCCAAAACATTGGCGTGAAAAAATTCATCTACAGTCATACAAAAATCAACTCCTTAGAACTGCTATCGAGAAATAGCTTGTGCAAAAAGAGGAATTGTATGCGACAATCATTTATAAATTAGGATTTTGAAAAAATTAAGGAAGTGTGGTGGTAGCATGAACAAACAAATAGAGAACTCTAACAACCCTGTCTTTCCAATTATGATTGCTATTGCCGTTGCCCATCTTATCAATGATACGATGCAATCTGTTATACCTGCGATGTTTCCAATATTGAAGAGTGAGCTCGGTTTGACCTTTACGCAAATCGGGCTTATTTCATTTGTATTAAACATGTTTGCCTCAGCTCTGCAACCTGTTGTAGGCTATGTCAGTGATAAAAAGCCAATGCCATATGCCTTACCTATAGGAATGATTAGCTCATTTATAGGCATTGCCATTTTAGCATTCACAACGCAATACTGGGTAATTATTATAGCCGTATTATTTTTAGGTCTTGGTTCAGCGATATTTCACCCGGAAGGTTCACGCGTTTCATTTATGGCAGCAGGTTCTAAAAGAGGGCTTTCACAATCAATTTACCAAGTTGGCGGGAACTCTGGACAAGCGCTTGCGCCATTAATCAGTGCTTACATTTTGGACATTTTTGGACAGCGTGGAGCAGCTTTTGTGCTAATTGCGACAACGATAGGAATTATATTGTTGAGTAAGATTGCCGGATGGTATAAAAAGCAATTGGAGCTAGAACGTCTATCAAAGAAAAAACGTACTTTAGTATCATCTTTGCCACCACTGACAAAGAAACAAGTGGGAATCGCTTTAACATTATTATTTACTATTATTTTTGCACGATCATTTTATACAACGAATATAACAAGTTTTTATGTTTTTTATTTAATGGATCATTATAATGTTAGTCTGCGACTTGGACAAATTTTGATTTTTACTTTTATGGCTTTTGGTGTTGTTGGCACGTTTTTTGGGGGATCATTATCAGATCGTATCGGTAGAAAAAATGTAATTTTACTTTCAGTTGTTGTGCCAATGCCATTCTGTTTAGCATTACCATATGTACCGTTATGGACAGCAGCAATATTTTTAGTGATTATCGGGACATTAATTATGATTAGCTTCTCTGTAACAGTTGTTTATGCACAAGAACTTGTACCAACTAAAATTGGTACAATGGCAGGGTTAACGACTGGCTTTGCATTTGGTATGGGGGCAATTGGAGCAATTGTAATTGGTGTATTAATGGATCATAAAGGTATTGATTTCACAATGTTGATTGTTTCATTACTGCCATTATTATTACTAGTAGCATTTTTCTTACCGAAAGATAAACCTGCATCTGCTTTATAAGAAAAAAACACGCCTCTACACTGGAGGCGTGTCAGCTAGATGTATAATTAAAAAGGGAAGAATGCTGTTTAACGGCTTCCTGCCTTCACATCAATCGAGTCACCGCTGTAATAGAATCAATATTGCTCAAAAGGTAATTAGTTATTTTAAATGCGTGATTACAAACTATTGACGTAATGGAGATGTAAATTCAGCCGGTAACTTTTCTATATCATTCACCAAGCCCTCAGTAATATGGATCTCATGCATTTTATCATTGTAAGTAAATTTAAATATCCCATTATCAAAATCAGTACCAATTTCTTTGAAGAAAATGCCTTCAATTGAAACATACCTTGGACAAGTAAAGGCTATTTTAAAATTGTCCTGGTCTTTAATCAAATAGGCACGTACACCTTTTTCGTATGTATCATAGGTGTCATCTTCAGTTGGACGTTGGACAGCTACAATGTGGAAATCCACAAAAGGAACCTCTTTTAATAGGACATTCAGGAATGATCCCTTTGTTATTTCCTCCCAACGGCTTTGTGCACTTTGACCGACGATGATTTGAGAAATGCCGTAATTTTTTGCTACTTCAGCAATGACCTTTTGGATTGGACGTTTTTCGTTATCTAGTAAAATGAATTTTTCAACATCAAGTTCTTCGGCTAGGTCTTTCCACTGTTCGATGTAACCAGATTTCTCAGCATCAAAGGCATCGAGGGGTTGTGAATCGACCGAAAGAATATAGAGTGGGCAATCGAGCATCATGGCCATTTTATGACCTCGACGAATTAAGCGTTCCCCATTTAGCCCATAGTAGACACAAACTAAAATACTTTCGTCTAATCTCCCTTTAACATGCTTCATTAAAAAAATACACCTCTTTATCCTATTGTTATTTTGTTATTTGTACTGCAAATTATGAAAAAATTATCCTAAAACAGCTAAAATGAAGGCTGTTACAGTGCATTATGCTTATTTATATTGTATACTTTAAAGTGAATAAAAGTTAATGACGATATACGGGAAACCCTTAAGGAATTCGGCTTATTGCCATGTTCTAAGATTGTTTTGTTTATGCATAATGTGCATTTAAATGGATAGCTTCCATATGCCACATTATTATGCAGTGAGTTAAATAGATAGTCAAGTGTTGATGCAATTAAACATTTATCCAGTGTCTAAGGTCCGATACATGTTCGCTATCCACATCGATTAGTACAGGTAAACATCCAAATTTAGAAGAGTTCTGATATATTCATTCAACTTTTTGTCTACTATGTACCTTCTTTAAGAAGGGGTATAGCAGGCTTGTATTTTACAGTAGTTATTCAAACGCTGCTGAATAACGTTAAAGCACCGGCGGATGTCAAAGGTTTTGTAAGGAATAATTTAGGAGATAGTTTATAGTATGCATTTATGTACTAACAGCTAACTGATCTGTATCATGCAGGCCTAAAAATACAAAATCTCGGGCGCAAATTTGCTGGACGAATTTGATTGTAGGAGGTTTTCATTTGGTTACAGTTCTCATTGCGATACTTTTACCATTTGTATGTGCCGCTCTAATCCCTTTGCTTTATAGGCGACTAAGGCGTGTTATACATTTAGGCTGGTTTGTTTTATCCGTTCCAATTATATTGTTTATTTTACTCGCACGGTACATTCCTCAAATTGCCGAGGGTAAAACATTTATTCATACATATGAGTGGATTCCCTCTTTTGATATAAACTTCACGACATATCTCGACGGGCTCAGCATCATTTTTGGTTTGCTGATTACAGGTGTAGGTAGTTTAGTTATTTTATATTCAATTTTTTATTTATCAACGAAAGAATCTCTTCATCATTTTTACTGCTACTTATTACTATTCATGGGCGCTATGCTTGGCGTCGTCTTTTCAGATAATTTAATGGTGCTGTATACATTTTGGGAATTAACAAGTGTGTCTTCATTTTTGTTAATTGCATTCTGGCATCATCGTAAAGCTTCACGTGCTGGTGCACGAAAAGCAATGACTATTACTGTTTTCGGTGGTCTTTCCATGCTTGCGGGTTTCCTAATGCTATATGTAGCTTCGGGAACATTTAGTATTCGCGACATAGTAGCGAACGTAGAGGTCATACGAGAACATTCACTATTTGTTCCAGCGCTATTGTTAATTTTAGTAGGTGCTTTTACTAAATCCGCACAATTTCCTTTTCATATTTGGTTGCCAGATGCGATGGAGGCCCCAACTCCTGTTAGTGCCTATCTCCACTCGGCTACTATGGTGAAAGCTGGGATTTATTTAGTTGCGCGTTTTTCTCCAGTATTTGGTGGTGAGGCTATTTGGTTCTGGTTAGTTAGTGGGATTGGACTATTAACATTGTTCTGGGGCTCGTTCAATGCAGTACGACAAACAGACTTAAAGGCATTACTAGCGTTTTCAACCGTTAGTCAGCTTGGGTTAATTATGAGTTTATTTGGCCTTGGCTCCGTAGGGCATTATTTTGGATATGCTGAAAGTTCAATCATATATACACAAGCGAGTTTTGCGGCATTGTTCCACCTTATTAATCACTCCACATTTAAAGGTGCGTTATTCATGATGGTAGGTATTGTTGACCATGAAGTTGGAACACGTGATATACGTCGTCTCGGTGGTTTAATGGCGTTAATGCCGGTGACATTTACGATTGCTGTAATAGGCGGATTATCAATGGCGGGATTACCTCCATTTAATGGTTTCTTAAGTAAGGAGATGTTCTTTACTGCAGTGTTACAAATTCGTGAGGTCAATATCTTTTCTATGGATAGTTGGGGTGTTTTATTCCCTATTGTGGCATGGGTCGCAAGTATTTTTACGTTTGTTTACAGCATGATTTTAATTGCTCATACATTTTTCGGTAAATTGCAACCTGCTAAGTTGGATAAAAAACCCCATGAAGCCCCGTTTGGCATGCTCATTTCGCCAATAGTACTTTGTTTATTAGTAGTGGCAATTTTCTTCTTTCCAAACGTCCTTGGCCATTATATTTTAGAGCCTGCAATGGCTAGTATTTACCCAACATTTCCATCTGCTAGTGAATTAACACCACATATTTATGCATGGCACGGTGTTAATCCTGAATTGTTAATGACCATTGGCGTAATAATTATCGGCATTATTTTATTTAAAACATTAAAAAGCTGGAAGCCACTATATCGTGTTTTTTCACAAAACTATACGTTTAATACCTACTATAATCGCCTTATAGAGTTTAGTGAAAAAGGCTCTATGAAGTTCACTAATCGTTATATGTCAGGCAATTTAACACATTATTTTGTCTATATCTATGTTTTTTTTGTCGCGCTCATTGCAGGATATTTTATATGGTCTGATGCCATGGCATTTGATTTTGCAAAGGATGCACCAGTAGAGTCCTATGAGCTCATTTTAGTGTTTGTTATGATGTTTGCTGCAATATGGATGATTTTCGCAAAGGGACGAATTACGGCTATGCTATTGAACGGCGTTCTTGGCTATTCAATCGCATTCTTCTTCGTAATTTTCCGAGCACCTGATTTGGCTCTTACCCAACTAGTTGTTGAATCCGTGACAACAGCATTGTTCCTGTTGTGTTTTAAATATTTACCGGATTTAATGCCTGAAACCTCACGCAAAAGAGTGAAGTTGTCAAATGCTGTTATTGCCATTTTTGTAGGTGCAACGGTGACATTAGTTGGTTTAGCTGTCGTGCACTATGACCGCTTTGAGACGGTCGCACTGTACTTTAATGATGCATATGACTTAGCAGGCGGATCAAATATTGTTAACACTATTTTAGGGGATTTTCGTGCGTTTGATACGATGTTAGAGGTTGTCGTTCTTTTAATTGCTGGCTTAGGCGTGTACACGCTGACAAAACTCAAGCCACGAAAGAAGGAGGCAGACCATGAAAATTAATGACGTTATTTTACGTACTATTACAAAGGCTATCGTATTCACTATTTTAACGCTTGGTATTTACTTATTTTTTGCAGGACACCATGCTCCTGGTGGAGGCTTTATAGGTGGTCTCGTGCTTGCTTCCGCCATAGTACTGCTTTATTTAGCTTACGATATTGAAACAGTGCACAAAGGGATGCCGTTTGATTTTAAAAAGGTAGCAGCACTGGGAGTATTATTAGCGACAAGTACGGCCATCGGTTCACTGTTTTTTGATGTACCATTTTTATCACAAACATATACGTATATCGATGTGCCGATTTTTGGAAAAATGGGGTTCTCGACAGTTACTATTTTTGAAGCTGGTGTGGCGTTAACAGTTGTTGGTGTTGTTGTGACAATTATATTAAGTATAAGTGAGGATGAATAGCCAATGGAGTCTTTAATTCTAATATTAGTTGGTGTGTTAGTTGCTGTAGCGACGTACCTAATCCTCTCAAAGCAATTATTACGTGTGATTCTAGGAACAGCAGTACTTTCACATGCTGCGCATTTACTTATTTTAACGATGGGGGGCCTGAAAAAAGGGGATGTGCCACTCATTGGTGAATCGCCAGGTCCATACGCAGATGCGCTTCCACAAGCATTAATTTTAACGGCTATCGTGATTAGCTTTGCAGTGACAGCATTTGTGCTAGTTCTCGGCTATCGTGCCTATAAAACAAATGGCACCGGGGAATTTGATGAATTGAGAGGTACGTCTGATGAGTAATATGATCGTTTTACCATTAATCGTGCCGGTTATTACGGCTATTTTGCTAGTGTTTTTAAGAGAAAATGTGTTGTTACAACGCATTCTGAGCCTTTGTACGTTTGGCTTCGTTGTAATCATAAGTGTCGTACTTTTGTTAGAGGTTCATCAACAAGGTGTGATGCGTATTGATTTTAGTGGCTGGTTACCGCCATTCGGAATATTATTTGTTGCCGATTCTTTTGCAGTACTACTTGTTTTAGTAGCGAATATTGTCGCAGCAATTTGTTTATTATACGCTATCTTCACAATTGGCGAGCACTACGAAAAAATGTATTTTTATCCTTTTGTGCTCTTGATGGTAGCGGGGGTAAATGGGTCGTTTCTAACAGGAGATATTTTTAATTTATTTGTATGCTTTGAAGTGATGCTACTTGCCTCTTATGCACTTATTAGCTTAGGTGGTGGGAAGATACAGCTGCGAGAAGCGCTGAAATATGTACTTATTAATATTGTTGCTTCATGGATCTTTTTAGTGGCATTAGCATTTTTATATGGAACGATTGGGACTTTAAATATGGCCCATATTTCCTTGCGTGTTATGGAAGCTGGAGCTGACCCACTTATTACAACAGTAGGACTTGTGTTCCTGATTGTTTTTAGCTTAAAAGCTGGTTTACTTCTATTCTTCTGGTTACCAGGTTCATATAGTGTGCCACCAACAGCTATTGCTGCATTATTTGCCGCTCTATTAACTAAAGTTGGTATCTATGCACTTGTTCGTACATTTACATTATTATTTACAACAAATACCGAGGTAACACATACTGTCCTCAGTGTAATGGCAGGATTAACTATAATTGCTGGTTGCATGGGTGCACTTGCTGGAAGAGATGTAAGGACAATTGCTTCATACAATGTCTTAATTGGTGTAGGTTTTATTGTTGCTGGGCTTGCTATCGGTACGGAATCTGCCCTGCAAGGTGTAACGTACTATTTAATGCATGATATGGTAGTAAAAGCTATGCTGTTTTTAGCGGTAGGGATGATGATTTACGTAACTGGTGAAACCATTATAGATAAAATGAGTGGACTTATTCGAAATTATCCCTTTTTCGGATGGCTATTCTTTATAATGATGTGTTCGCTCGCTGGAATTCCACCATTAAGTGGATTTTTAGGCAAAGTGTTAATTGGACAAGGGGCTATTGAAGGAGGGAATTTTGTGCTACTAGGATTAGGTTTCCTATCTAGCTTAATAGTTCTCTACTCTCTACTACGCATTTTCCTTTCTTCCTTTTTTGGTGAAACCATTATTAGTATTGAGGATGAAAAACCACTACCGAAGCGGGTAGTGTTACCATTGACTTTACTAACTGTTTGCACACTCGTTTTAGGCATTGGTGCTGAGTGGATGGCACCGTATGTTAAGGATGCGGCTGAAACGCTTCACACACCCTCTATTTATATTGACGCAGTGTTGAACGGCGAACAATGGCAAGGAGAGGTGAATAAGTAATGGCTATGCAGTTTATATTAAATTTATTTATTGCCGCTTTATGGTTATTGCTTCAGGATGAAATCACGCCCCAGTTTTCCACATTTTTAATGGGCTTTATCGTTGGTATTGGAATTTTGTATGCAATGCATCGTTTTTACGGTACTCAATTTTATTTGCGCCGTGTTTTCTCTATTATTAAACTACTATGGCTTTTTAACTGGGAGCTATTACTCTCGAGCTACAATGTGTTAAAACAAATAACAACACCTAAGTTGAATATTACACCAGGCATTTTCACATATAAAACGGAACTTAATGGAGATTGGGAAATTACAGCTCTTGCACTATTGTTAACGTTGACACCTGGTTCAGTTGTGATGGAGGTTTCTGAGGATGGAGATATGTTCTATATCCATGCGATGGATATTGAGCAGTCAAAAGATGCCGTAGTTCGCTCCATAGGAAAATTTGAAAAAGCGATTATGGAGGTGACACGCTAATGATAGAAAAAGTTTTACTAGTAGCACTTGCGTTATTTAGTGTGTCGATTGCGTTGTCGCTATATCGTGTCATAAAAGGCCCATCTATGCCTGATCGTGCGATAGCGCTCGATACGATAGGTATCAATCTACTCTCTGCAATAGCTATCGTATCAATCGTTTTAAAAACAAAGGCATATTTAGAAGCAATTTTAATATTGGGTATATTGGCGTTTATCGGTACAATCGCCTTTACTAAATATATTGAAAGAGGTGTGATTGTTGAACGTAAATCAAATGATTGAGTGGGCGGCAGTCATCCTAATACTTGTCGGTTCTATCGTTAGTGTTATTAGTGCGTTTGGTATGATTCGCTTGCCTGATGTCTATACACGGTCACATGCAGCGACGAAAAGCTCAACATTGTCTGTATTAAGCTGCTTGTTAGGTGCATTTATCTATTTTTGGATACATGACGGCTATGTGAGCGTTCGATTAATTTTAGGGATTCTCTTTGTATTTGTAACAGCACCAGTAGCAGGGCATTTAATATGTCGTGCTGCATATCGATCTCGTGTGCCTTTAGCAGAAGGGTCGGGAGAAGATGAATTAAAAGCAAAACTTTTTATGGACAAAGACGAATAAATAGCGAAGTTTTTCGTATGGCCACTGAGGCATTACTTTAGGAATGGGTAATTTTTTCAATTGTTATGAAGAATAACTTAGCTATTCTTTCTTTTGCAATAGATAAATGAAGATGACGACATTTGGTGATGGTAGTGAAGCCGCTGACTCCAACGGAAAGCATCCATCGCAGACTAAAAAATGGAAAAGAGTTAGATTGATTGTAATCAATCTAACTCTTTTTTATGTTGTCCAGTGTCTTTTTCAATATGCATTCATTTTGACAGATGTCCTATGTTTTACAGGCATAAATGATGACAAGAATGAAAATAGTAAAGTAACACGTTTGAGCAAGTAAAAAAATAACGAAAAAATATAAAAACATTGATTTATTAGAAAATTCTGTGTAAAATATTTTGTTAAAAAATTTCGTGTTTAGCTTGAAAATTATTTTGAAAGAGTATATCTTAATTAGCAGATAGATTTTTTATTCTGCTCTATGAATAAATATCCAATCGCTATTTTCGGGACGTTAATGTCTCATATACAATAAAAAATGAAAAAAAGGAGAAATTAGAATATGAAGAACAAAATTTTCATGCTTATGCTCGTTCTAGTAATCGGTGTACTTGCAGCATGTGGCACTAAAGATGATAATGCATCAAATTCAAATACTGGTTCAGATACAGCAGAGAAACAAGTACTAAAAGTAGGTACATCAGCAGACTACGCACCATTTGAATATGTTGACGCTGCTAAAGGTGAAGAAATTATTGGTTTTGATATTGATTTAATTAAACTAGTTGGTGAAAAACTTGGCGTAGAAATGCAAGTTCAAGATATGGACTTTAACAGCTTAGTTCCTGCTTTACAAGCAGGTAAAGTAGACGTTGTTATTTCTGGGATGACACCAAATGAAGAGCGAGAAAAAGTCGTAGATTTCTCAGACAAATACAATCAAACAGAGCAAGTTATCGTAGTTAAAAAAGATAGCGGTATTAAAAAAGAAGCAGACTTAGCTGGTAAAAAAGTCGGTGTACAAACTGCTTCAATTCAAGAAAATTTAGGTAAAGCTATTGCTGAAAAAGTAGATGTATCTATTGAAGGGCGTACACGTATACCTGAAATTGTCCAAGATATGATGTCTAAACGCTTGGACGGAGCAATCATGGAAGGTGGCGTAGCTAAAGGTTATCTAAAAACAAACGATAAATTAGCGGCGTTCCCAGTAGAAGTACAACCAGAAGACCATAAAGCAATCGCTGTTCAAAAAGGTAGCGATTTAAAAGATAAAATTAACAAAGCATTAAAAGAACTAGCTGATGAAGGCAAAATTCAACAGCTTGAAGAAAAATGGTTAGAAAAAGCTGAATAATTCAATTGAAATGCGATAGCTCTATTTAGGGCTATCGCTTGTCCATTTCACAAAAAGGAAAAGAGAAAGGAGGGGACGCTGTGAATCTAGATTTTACAGCAATCATTCCCTCTATTCCTTATATATTAAAAGGAATAGGTGTTACACTTCAAATTGCAATCGGTGCATCCATCATAGGTTTTATCGTTGGTATATTATTAGCATTATGTAAAATTGGGAAAGTAAAAATTCTACGATGGCTTGCGGATTTCTACACGTCCATTTTCCGCGGTACACCACTTGTACTACAATTATTAATTATTTACTACGCAGTTCCACAATTATTAGATATTCAAATTGAGCCAATTCCAACAGCAATCATTGCATTCGGGTTAAACTCAGGTGCTTATATTTCAGAAATTATCCGTGCAGGAATCAACGCCGTGGATAAAGGTCAAATGGAAGCAGCTCAAGCATTAGGTATACCGTATTCAAAAATGATGAAAGATATTATTATTCCACAAGCAGTAAAAAATATTTTACCTTCTTTAGTAAATGAATTTATTACTTTAAATAAAGAAACAGCTGTTGTAACGGTTATTAGTGCACTTGATATTATGCGCCGTGCCTATATTGTGGGTGGTTCAACGTATCGTTACCTTGAACCTTTACTATTTGCAGGGGTAATCTACTATATTATGACGCTTGTCTTGACGTTCCTTGGTAAACGAATCGAGAAAGGAATGAGAAAAAGTGATTAAAATTGAAGATTTACACAAATCATTTGGGCAAAATGAAGTACTAAAAGGTATTTCAACTGAAATAAAGGAAAAAGAAGTAATTGCTATTATTGGACCATCAGGCTCTGGTAAGTCTACATTCTTACGTTGCTTAAATTTATTAGAAGAGCCGACGAGTGGGAAGATTACAATCGCTGGAGATAACCTTACTGATAAAGGTACAAATATTATGAAGATACGTGAAGAAGTCGGTATGGTATTTCAGCATTTTCACCTTTTCCCACATAAAACAGTTTTAGAAAACTTAACTTATGCACCCATCAATGTTAAGGGGATGGACAAGGCAACAGCAATTAAAAATGCTGAAGATTTACTAACGAAAGTGGGCCTTTTTGAGAAGCGTAATGAGTATCCAAGTCGACTTTCAGGTGGACAAAAGCAACGTGTAGCAATTGCTAGAGCACTTGCGATGGACCCAAAGGTGATACTTTTTGATGAGCCTACTTCTGCACTTGACCCAGAAATGGTTAAAGAGGTATTAGCAGTTATGAAAAACTTAGCAGATTCAGGGATGACGATGTTAATCGTAACGCATGAAATGGGCTTCGCGCGTGAAGTGGCAGATCGTATTCTATTCCTTGACGGTGGAAAGCTTATAGAAGATGCACCGCCTGAAGAGTTTTTCTCTTCACCTTCTACACAACGTGCAAAAGACTTTTTAGAAAAAGTTTTATAAATTATGAAATGCATTTAGTCTCGTTTATATTAGAGGCTAAGTGCGTTTTTTGTTTTAAATGAAAGAAGAATCATCAAATTGTTCTATAAATGCATCAAGCTTGAATAACTCCTCTCTATGATAGGTTCCTAATGGATGCTCTTATTCTAAAAGCTCAGAAGCGACGGCTGCAGCAATATTCGCTGTAACTAATGATTCATCATTATCAACATAGGATAATGATATGTATCGTAATGAATTAATATGGAAGATATTAACTATTTTAATTAAATAAAATATCCATATAATCTGTTTATGTTCATCTATGTGAGCATGAGCAGATTTTTTTTGCATTATTACAAGATAGTAGGCAGAAAGGTTAAGAAAACTTAACTTAAATTTCGTAGAGGAAAATAGGGGATTTATAATATAATGAAAAACAGTAAGAGAGTCCTAAGAAAATACAATATTCGACACTCTTTTTTAGGTAGTAAGAGATAGCAATTAAATATAAATATGTATTTATTGTTCGGAAAATTCTGATATTAGGAGGAGTAGCGATGGCATGGACTTTTTATTTAAATGTCACAAATGATACAGATCGAGATTTAGAGCTAGTAGAATCGCAATTACATTGGGGCTATTGGAATACAGATGGTGAAGAGGATAAAAAACCTCAAACTATTAAAGCGGGGCAAACAATTCAAGCTGTTGGCGCCAAATCAGCATTTGGACCAAATGGTTATGAATTTTCTTGCTCTTGGAAAGATAAAAATAGTGAAACGCAAGCACCGTACGGGGTAATAAGTCTTTATGTGAATGTTCCTTATAATGATCCTAATGAAGCTAAATGTCGAGCAAATGGATATTTTGAAGTAGCTGAGTGGAAAGACATTACACATGATGGCCATAGCTTTGTTCGAAATATCCGAATTTCTAACAAGCTAGATAAATTGAAACAAAATGAAATAAGAAACAATCTAGAAACAGATTGGTCCAAAATTAACGCATTAGTTGAAATTGAAGATGTGAGAGATATTGATTTAAATCAATATATTCCTAGTGGTGTTCATTTTGAAAAGATGTCGTTATTCAAAACACCTATCTTTACTATTTCAAAAAGATTATTTGATGGGGTCAATGATTTAACGTTTGATAGTCTTTATTTAAAGCAACGGGAAGTGCAACAGTATTATTCCGTAGAAGTGACTAGTTTAAGAGCAGATGCGTCTAAAATCGAAACTGTTACGAAAAAAGGGAAAATTACAGTAAAAGATGAGTTTGGATTATCTACTACAAGTAAAGTGGTGGAAGAGAAAGTCAGTACCATTGAAACGGCCTTTAAATTTACAGAAAAGATCTCTGTTTCTGATGAAAAAGTGGTAAAGGCAAGTGTGGCACAGGAACTACAGGCGGAATTAAAAGCGAAGTTTAATATATTAAATGCTGTTACAACAGAGCAACAGCAAACTGAGAAAAAATCGAAAGAAAGAGTTTTTGAAGCCCCGAGTGATAAAGATATGGATGTTGTACCTTGGATTTTTAGTAAAATGATTCTTCTTTATCGAACGGATAACAATAATGTAACAACGTTAATTGGTGCTTCTGAATGGGATTATGCCGTATTACATCGTACGCATCTATACGATGTAATGAATAATACGAGAAATAAAGTAACGACAGGAGGAGCGCACTAAAATGGCGACTTGGACATTTTCACTAATGATTACAAATGCAACAGACCGTGAGCTTGAAGTTTTTCAATCGCAGCTAGCGTGGGGTATCTGGAATACCGATGATATTGAAGACAAGAAGCCGGTAAATATTCCTCCAAACACAACATTACAGGCATTGGGAATAAAAGCATCCACAGGTCCCAATGGATATGAATGCTCTTGCTCATGGCGAGATATAGTCCCACAAGGCGAAAAATCATATGGCACAATCTCGATAGCGCTAGACGTTCCACAAAAGAGCAAAAATCGAGCTGAATGCTTAGCTGATCATCAATTGCACGTCGATAGTTGGGAAGACTTGCCTGACAAAGGACATAACTTTGTACGATCTATCATTGTGACCAATAAGAATGCCTAAAAGAAAGTGGAACATATTTGATGAAAATAAAGCTTAAATCTATCACAAAGGAAGATGAAGCATTTCTCTACGAAATCTATACTTCTACAAGAAATCAAGAAGTAGATTCATGGGGATGGTCAGCTGAACAAAAAGAAGATTTTTTAGCAATGCAATGGCGCGCACAACAAGTTTCGTATAATCAGCAATTTCCAAGGGCAAATCATTGGATTATTGTGAAAGATGCTGAATGTGTCGGCAGGATTCTCACTGAAGAACTCCCTGAATATCACCGTCTGATTGATATAGCTATATTGCCAAAATATCAGGGAAGAGGCATTGGTACCTATATTATTGTTCAACTTCAGAAAAAGGCAAAAGTACAAAGAAAAGCAGTTGTATTACACGTTCATAAAACTAACATAGCAAGATATCTCTATGAAAGATTAGGGTTTCAAGTTATTCAAGAAGACGAGATTTATATGAAAATGTTATGGAAATAAAAGTTAGGGAGAGTGTTGATATGTCAGAAGCGTATTTAGGTGAGATTCGGATGTTTAGTGGGAAGTATGCCCCGATGAATTGGGCCCTTTGTAACGGTCAACTGTTATCGGTTAATGAGTACCAGGCTCTTTTTTCGTTAATAGGAACTAAATATGGTGGCGATGGGGTAACAAATTTTGCGTTACCTGATTTACGTGGAAGAATCCCGATACATAAAAGTCCCGAATATCCTTTTGCAAGTAATGGAGGGACGGAAAAAGTAACATTAACAGAGGGCGATTTACCAGCCCATACGCATATTGTTACAGCAAATAATGTAAAAACGGAAACAACAGAAAGCTCACCAGCTAATACTGTATGGGGAGTAGCTGATTTAAAGAATTATCAAACAAGTATAGCGAGTGATGTTGTCCAGATGAATAGTAATTTAATGTCATCAGTTGGTGGCAATCAGCCACATGAAAATGTCATGCCTTCATTGGTTATTAATTTTATTATTGCAACACAAGGTCTGTACCCATATTTTTCTTAAAAGGGAGGAAGTACATTGGCAGAACCGTTTGTAGGAGAAGTACGACTTTTTAGTTTCGACAGAATACCTCAAAATTGGTTACCGTGTGATGGACGCCTATTGTCGGTAAATCAATACATAGCACTTTATTCTTTGATAGGAAATAAATACGGAGGAGATGGTAAAACAACATTTGCCTTACCCAATTTGCAAGGTAGAGTACCGTTACATAAAAGTGACGAAATTGCCTATGCATCAACAGGTGGTGAAGCAACACACGCATTAACGATAAATGAAATGCCTAATCATACTCATGAAGTTTATGCTAATGAGGATGAAACAAATAAAGCAACACCAAAGAGTAACGTATGGGGAAAAGTGAATGGTAATAATATGTTTGCTAGTAATCCAAATACTGCAATGAATGCAATAGCGATGACAGTCACTGGCCAAAATCAGGCCCATAATAATATGCAGCCTTATCTAGTCGTATCGTTTTGTATTGCAACAATGGGGATTTTTCCACCACGAGGTTAGGGAGGAACGAAAATGGCAGAAGCCTATACAGGAGAGATTAGAATATTCGCTGGCAATTATGCACCAATTGATTGGGCTTTTTGTGATGGGAGTACATTACTTGTTAATCAGCATCCAGTGTTATTTTCAATTATTGGTAATAGATTTGGTGGCGATGGCAAAACAGACTTTAAGTTGCCAGATTTAAGAGGTAAAGCACCAATGCATTACGGAACTGGTACAGGACTTACAACAAGGGAATTTGCCACAGAAGTAGGTGAAGTAAGTGTGTCATTAAGTAGTGAGCAAATGCCTGCCCATAAGCATGAATTACAAGGGAGCACAAAAACAACGGGTGGAGCTAGTAGTCCCGAAGGTGCCGTTTGGGGCGCTCTAGGAGGATTGAATCCAAAGAAGTTATATAAAGAATTTACACCAACTACAAAAGTAAATATTCATCAGCAAGCGATTGAAACAACTGGAGGAAATATGGCACACAATAACATGCAACCATATGTAGCATTAAACTTTATTATTTGTTTGTATGGTGAATACCCAGTAAATGAAGGGTGATTAGATGAGAAACTATAAACGGATAAATGTTGTACTTATGTTGGTTGCAATGTTGCTCAGCATTTTACAACCATTTTTGGATATACAAGTTGCGAGGGCAGCAATTCCAGCTATTGAACCTATTAAACCTATTGATATTGTAACGGGGACTTTTTATCAAGGTACACCAAATAGCGTTGATATTGTAGAAGGACTTGCTGGGGCAGGTGGTTATGATTCAGGCGATCAGACAAACACGGCTTATCTTAAATTTTATTTACCATCTGGCACTGACTATTCGAATGCAAAGTTAAGCCTTACGCCAATGGATTCGGGTGTTACGGGGGATATTTCTAACTTGAGAATTAATATAGGCAGCTCAGATAATTGGGTAGTTAATGAAGGTTTTGATCAACCTTTATCTATTTTACCGACTAAACATATAGGGATTGAAAAAGATTTTTCTAAACCTTCCTATATATTTAATCAATTCGATACCCCTATTTCTTTACCCATCGGTGATTTACTTACTAACCAGAATATAAATGATATTGGTAGTGAAAATATTATTACACTAATTCTTTCTTCGCCAACTATGATGGATGACTATGCAGTTTTTGGGAACATTTCAATAGTTGATTATGATACATCACCACCTGTAGAAGTGAAGCATAAAGTCAGCTTTGATGTAGATGGGGGAAGTCTAGTACCAGAACAATCCATCACACACGGAGAAAAAGCAAGTGAACCACCGGCCCCAACAAAAGCGGGCTACACATTTGAAGGCTGGTATACAGATGATGAGCGTACAAATCAATATGATTTTACCAACAATGTCATTACAGCGAATACGACACTTTATGCGAAGTGGAAACCAGTTGGTTACACAGTGAATTTTGAAGTAAATGGCGGAAGTCTAGTACCAAATCAAACGGTAGCACATGGTGAAAAAGTAAGTAAACCAACGCCAGCGCCAACGAAAGCGGGCTATACATTTGGAGGTTGGTACACAGATGTAACGCTTACAGAAACTTATGATTTTAACAATGAAATCACAGCCAATACGACACTTTATGCGAAATGGAAACCGGTTACTTACACGGTTAATTTTGAAGTAAATGGCGGAAGTCTCGTACCAAGTCAATCGGTAGCACATGGTGAAAAAGTAAGTAAACCAACGTCAGCTCCAACGAAAGCAGGTTACACATTTGAAGGCTGGTATACAGATGATGAGGGAACAGAACAATATGATTTCACCAACCATGTCATTACAGCCAATACGACACTTTACGCGAAGTGGGAACCACTGAAGTATACAGTTAGCTTTGAAGTGAGCGGTGGAAGTGCAGTCCCAAGTCAAACCGTAGCACATGGCGAAAAGGTAACAGTGCCACCAGCCCCAACAAAAGCGGGTTACACATTTGAAGGCTGGTATACAGATGATGAGCGTACGAATCAATATGATTTTACCAACAATGTCATTACAGCGAATACGACACTTTACGCGAAGTGGGAACCAGTTGGTTACACAGTGAATTTTGAAGTGGGCGGTGGAAGTGTAGTACCAAGTCAATCCGTAGCACATGGCAAAAAAGCAACAGTGCCACCAGCCCCAACAAAAGCGGGTTACACATTTGAAGGCTGGTATACAGATGATGAGCGTACAAATCAATATGATTTCACCAATGTCATTACAGCGAATACAACTATTTATGCGAAGTGGAAACCACTGAAGTATACAGTTAGCTTTGAAGTGAGCGGTGGAAGTGCAGTCCCAAATCAAACGGTAGCACATGGCGAAAAGGTAACAGTGCCACCAATACCAACAAAAGCGGGCTACACATTTGAAGGCTGGTATACAGATGATGAGCGAACAAATCAATATGATTTTACCAACAATGTCATTACAGCGAATAAGACAATTTACGCGAAGTGGGAACCACTGAAGTATACAGTTAGCTTTGAAGTGAGCGGTGGAAGTGCAGTCCCAAGTCAAACCGTAGCACATGGTGAAAAGGTAACAGTGCCACCAATACCAACAAAAGCGGGTTACACATTTGAAGGCTGGTATACAGATGATGAGGGTACAAATCAATATGATTTCACCAACAATGTCATTACAGCGAATAAGACACTTTACGCGAAGTG
>NZ_JBIVOE010000011.1:52325-110912 GCF_044753985.1 Lysinibacillus sp. NPDC093210
TGAAAAAGTAAGTAAACCAACGCCAGCGCCAACGAAAGCGGGCTATACATTTGGAGGTTGGTACACAGATGTAACGCTTACAGAAACTTATGATTTCAACAATGTCATTACAGCGAATACGACACTTTATGCGAAATGGAAACTGGTTACTTACACGGTTAATTTTGAAGTGAATGGTGGAAGTCTCGTGCCAAGTCAATCGGTAGCACATGGTGAAAAAGTAAGTAAACCAACGTCAGCTCCAACGAAAGCAGGCTACACATTTGAAGGTTGGTACACAAGTAGTACACTAGATAAAATATTTGACTTTAATAGTAGTTCTATAACTCGAAACGTTACTATTTATGCAAAGTGGGTTAGCATCGTAACACCACCTACTAGCAATGATGGTAACGAAAGCTCTACTCCATCAACAAACACTGAACACATTGTTGTTGATGTCGACGGAGAAAATGGTGTGAATTTAACGAAAACACCAATTATTCGTACGACGATGCCAGATGGAGTAATTAAAGATCATGTTTCAATGTCCGAGGATATCGCTAAGGAAACAATTGAAAAAGCAAAACAACTGGGTAATGATACTGCACGTATTATTATTCCTGATGCAAACGATAAAGTAAGTGAAGTTGTCGTTGATATTCCTAAATCTTCAGTAGCTCAAATAAATGCTGGAAACATAAATTTAGAAATTGCAACTATGAATGCTATAATTTCTATTCCAAATGTATCTATGTTGAACTTTGGTAATGATTTATACTTCCGTTTGGTGCCTATCAAGACATCAGAACAGCAACAACAAGTGGAGGAAAGAATATTAAAAGAAGATCTAATTAAAGATACATTGCAAAGTGAAAAAGTATATTTAATAGGTCGTCCAATGACGATTGAAACGAATATGCAAAATCGCCCAGTGACATTAACATTGCCATTACCGAAGAATATAACGCAAGAACAACTTGATAATTTAGCAATTTTTATTGAGCATAGCGATGGTACAAAAGAGTTATTACGCGGCAAAGTTGTAGATTATCAAAAAGATATGCTAGGTGTACAATTTGAGATTACAAAATTTTCTACCTTCTCCATTATCTATTTACCAGATGATGAAAATGTAGAGGAACCAACAACCGACCATGTTACACATACACCTTATATTCAAGGCTATGCAGATGGCACATTCCGTCCGAATGCATCTGTAACTCGCGCACAGATGGCAAGTATGTTCGCTCGTCAATTAACAGGTAATGCAATTCCGCAAGCGCAGGCAACGTATACAGATACAATGCAACATGACGCAAAAGATGCCATAGAATTTGTGAAGGATGCAGGTTTATTTAATGGTGTTACGGAGACAAGCTTTAATCCAAATGGCTTCATTACGCGTGCCCAAATGGCGGCAGTAGCCGCTCGTTGGATAGAGAAGCAGTGTTCGGACAATCCAAATGCAGAATTTTGTAAAGCAACCTCACAAGATATAGATTTCAAAGATGTGAGTAGTAGCCATTGGGCTAATAAAGCAATTGCTACTGTGAGTGCATTGAGAATTATGACTGGGACGACGGCAGACACATTTAATCCAGATGGTAATTTAACTCGTGCACAAGCAGTGAAGGTACTAAATCACTTGTTTGAGCGTCAAGCGCCAACAGAGCATCAAAGTCCAATTTTTAAAGACGTCCAAAGTAATCATTGGGCATTTTATGAGATTCAAGAAGCTGCAGTAAAACATACTCATAATAGATAATGAATTAGTTAAAAAGGCTGAATGAAAGAATTTTTGCCAATGAAAATCCCGAACTTTTTTGAAAACACTCTAATTTAGTGTTTTGTAATAGTTCGGGTTTTCTGTTTTGCCATTTAGTAAATTTCAACTATATAACAGATAAAATAAATTATGTAATTTCCACTTTTATATCAAATAAAGGTTAAGAAAAATTAACTTTTGTTATTGTGATATGTCATAGTTAGGATTTTAGTACTGATATATAATGAGGGGTGAGTTATAAGTCATTACATAATTTTTAAAAAGGAGGGGTCACTTTGTATCGAAAAAGAGAATGTCTTATGATAGCCATTTTACTAACTTTAATCTGTAGTTTTTGTGTTCAAGAAAAATCAGCCTATGCAGCTTCTGGTAATCATCCACCTGTTGTTGTAGCTTCTGAAATAATTCCAAAGCAATCAATGACACTTGGACAAGGAAAAATTGTTATTGATTTAAGTAAGTTATTTTATGATGCAGATAACGATCAGTTAATACTTAAAGCTATTACTGAAACTGTAGGTATTGTAACAGCAGATTTAAATTCAAATTTATTAACGATTGAGGTACTTTCACCTGGGAAGACACGAATAAAGATTAGTGCTGATGATCGAAAGTTAGGGAGAGCAAGCAGTAGTTTTGAAGTAGAAGTCTTACCTACGTTGAATAACATACCAATAGTTACTCAATTAATAAATAATCAAACTGGGCATGTTGGAGATGCGCCAATTCTAGTTGATGCAAGTAATGTTTTTGCTGATGTAGATAATGATATTTTAACGTTAGAAGTTAGTTCCAGTGATGAATCTGTTGCTACAGCTCAATTAAATTCTCAAATGATTACTATCGTACCTGTAGGCATCGGTCAAAGTATAATTTCAGTAAAAGCGGATGATGGTAACGGGGGTAGTGAAACTACAACATTTGCTGTTACCGTAACTAGTCCACCGAACCAATCTCCCGTGGTTGCGCAATCAATTAGTAATAAATCAGGAATAGTGAATGATGTCATCACTATAGACGGTAGTGGTATTTTTTCAGATGCAGACAATGACGTTCTTACGATAAATGTTAATTCTAGTGATGAATCTATTGCTACAGCTCAAATTAATGGACAAACAATTACTGTTTTGCCGATAGCAGCAGGCGTAAGTACTATGACAGTCCATGCAGATGATGGAAAAGGTGGGCAAGTATCTACAAGTTTTATAGTTACTGTATCTAACCCAACGTTTAACCATGCCCCAATGGTTGCTAAAACAATTAGTAATCAAAGAGCAACAATAGGAGGGAAGCCTTGGGAGATTATAGTAAGTGATGTGTTTACAGACGATGATAACGATACTTTAACGTTAACTGTAAGTTCTAGTAATAGCGGAGTAGCAACTGCTAGTCTGAATGGTTCGTCTCTTAAAATTACACAAAATGCATTGGGTACAAGCGTAATTACTATTTCAGCAGATGATGGAAAAGGTGGACTAGTATCAACAAGCTTTCTTTTCAGTGTAGAAGCCCCAGGACTTTTTATATCGGATTTTGTGCAAAATGGAGAATATAATGATGTCCTAGAAATATATAATGCAACAAGGGTTCCTCTATTAAATTATAAAATAGAAATTCAGCAATATAATTTAATTTTAAAGCAGCATAGTATCAAAACAATAGATATACCTTTAGTTTATCCAAACACAAACTTTGTGTTAATCCATACTTATTTTTATGACTTTTTTGATATTACTTCTTCACAATACTTCAATGATGATTTTATTTTTAGAGATGCCTCTAAAATAACGGTGTCAATGATATTAAAAGACAGTAATGGCATTGTAGTAGATACGGTTGGGGTTAGGGATTCAATCAACCCGATATTGGAAAGTAGCGGTGGTTATATAAGAGATAAAAGGCTCCAATCTGGTTCATCCAATTTTAACAAATCAGAATGGATTGTATTACCTAAAGACGATTATTCTACAATTGGTCACTATTAAAAAGAGAGGGCGATTTTTATTCAATATTCTAAAAGAAAAGTAATAAATTTATTTATTTTAACTATCTTAATAATGATTATGATGCCTGTGACTTTTGTATCTGCAAAAAGTGATTTTTATTCATTTAATACCGCAACTAATAAAGAAGAAATGAAATTAGCAATGACTACAGATTGGAGTGTAGTACATTACTCAGCTCGAGGAAATGAATTATTTCAAAATTTTAAAATAGCAGATCAAAATTATTTGGCAAATAAATTACTAATCGAGCGGCCACAGACAGGGTATACATCTACAAGTGCATTACGACAAGTATATTTAAATGCAGTCGAAAATCGATCCTATCTTATAAATGTTAACAATGCGACAGATGCACTTACACTATGGACAATTTTTATGGATGATTATCATTTAAATTATAGTAACTTCAATCGCCTGACTATAGAAGATCAAGATAAAGTCTGTCAGCAAATTATAATGGCACGTCCTAGTCAAGGTTTTGAGTCTATAGAAACTTTACAATCTGTGTTTGACAGTGAAGTTATTGGTATTTTTATTAACAAAGTACAACTTGATAAAGATGCTCTTACTATTCAATATGCTCAAGATGATACTTCAGAAAATGTAACGAAAAATCTTGTTCTACCTATTATTGGAGATAATGGTGCGTCAATAACTTGGTCATCTGACAAGCCAGAGGTAGTTAAAGGGAATGGCGAAGTTATACGCCCGTCGGCAGGCAAAGGAAATGAAAAGGTTACATTGACTGCTAAAGTTTTCATCGGTGAATATGTGAAAACTAAAGTCTTCACTATTAATGTAAAGGCATTTTCACAGAGTCATAATGCTTTTTTAAAGGAGTTAACGATTTCATCGGGCAACTTCAATACACCATTTGATAAGAAGATAATGTCTTATACGGCCAAAGTTCCACATATAATTGATAGTATAAATATCAAAGCTATTGCGGAGGACGATAAAGCAAATGTAACAATAAATAGTAAGACAAGTACTGAAGCAATAAGGCTAGTAACAGGTATGAATACAATAAAGATTGTAGTGACTGCGGAAAATGGTAGCCAAAGGGAATATACAATTTTGGTTACAAGGGAAAATGCTCCTATTAATAGCGGGGATACAACTGTCTCTGAATCTACAGAAAGTTTTACTGTGAATATAGAATCAAGTAGTGGAGAAGCTGTTTCTAAAACGACAATTAAACGAATAATTGGTGAAGATGGATCGATGAAAGATGAAGTGATTTTAACAGAAAAAAGTGCATTGGAAACTATTTCTAAGTTGAAAGAAGTAGGTTCAGATCAAGCACGTATTGTTATTCCAGATTCACAGAACAAAGTAAAACAGGTTGATATATCAATACCTAATAATATTGTTAGCCTGTTGAAAAACAATCAATTAAATCTAACTATCCAGGCTTATAATGTAAACATCGATGTTTCAAAAGATTCATTGGCAACATTTAATGATAATTTATATTTCCGACTAATACCTTTAAATGAACAAAACGAGCAATTAAAAATCGAAGAGCGTGCAAAAAATGAATTGATTGATAAAGACATAACTGGTAGTTCAATTAGTAAGTTAATAGGGCGTCCAATGAAGATTGAGACCAATATGCAAAATCGCCCAGTAACATTAACCTTACCTTTGCCTAATAATTTATCCCAAGAACAGCTTAATAATCTAGCTATCTATATCGAGCATAGCGATGGAACAAAAGAGTTATTACGCGGGAAAGTTGTAGATTATCAAAAAGATATGCTAGGCTTGCAATTTGAAGTGCAGAAATTTTCTACTTTCTCCATGCTCTATTTGCCAGACAAGGGTGACGATGTTAAATATACACCTTATATTCAAGGCTATGCAGATGGTACATTCCGACCGAATGCATTTGTAACGCGCGCACAGATGGCAAGTATGTTTGCCCGACAACTAACTAGTAATGCGATTCCAAAGTCTAATGCGACATTTACAGATACGGCTCAACATGATGCAAAAGATGCAATCGAATTTGTGAAGGAAACAGGTTTATTTAAAGGTGTTACGGAGACGAGCTTTAATCCGAACGGTTCCATTACACGTGCACAAATGGCAGTAGTAGCAGCTCGTTGGATAGAAAGACAGTGCAAAGAAAATCCTAATGCAGATACTTGCAAACCAACATCAGAAGGTATCATTTTCAAAGATGTTAGTGATAGTCATTGGGCTGTAAAAGCGATTAATACTGTCAATGAATTAGGCATTATGACTGGCGTAACGGTAGACACATTTAATCCTGAAGGTTATTTAACACGTGCCCAAGCGGTGAAGGTTCTAAATCGCCTGTTTGAACGGCCAGTAACAACAGAACATCAAGAGCCAATATTTAAAGATGTCCCAAGTAATCATTGGGCATTTTATGAGATTCAAGAAGCGGCAAAAAAATAGAACGTATTAAGGCGAAAGAGAAAAAGTGTTAGATTGTTTGTAGTCAATCTAACACTTTTTTGCTATGTCGTTGGTGTCCGCTACGGCGGATGCTTTCCAAAAGTTTAGTGGCGATTCGCAGACTTTTATTAGCGATTCCATAAGAGCTACCGCCTTTGCTACTCAAATAGGAATTGATAACCAGAACCCCTTACAGTTACGATTTTAGCTCGATGGCCAGAGATGGATTCCAGTTTTTTTCGCAAATTACTGATATGTACTTTTAACGCCTGTGTTTGTCCGATACTATCTTCCGCCCAAATGAGCTTATACAGGTCAGATGGATGGAAAATTTCCCCTGGACGCTGTGCTAAAAAGTACAGTATATGAAATTCCTTAGTGGATAAAATTAAAGCTATCCCATCGATGTAAACTTTTCCTGAGTGAACATGGAAGTGAATATTATCAATGACTTGAACATCCTCATTGCGTATATTTCCGTCTGTTAATTGCATATTTCCCTTCCGAAGAGAAATTCTTTCAATTGTTTTCATTAAGCGAGCTTTATCAATGGGCTTCAAAATATAATCAATAGCTTGAACAGAAAAGGCATCAATTGCATAATGCTCATACGCAGTTACAAAAATAATATCCAATACATGTGTTAAACCTTCTAATTTACTAGCAACATCAATCCCATTCATCTCTGCCATCTCAATATCTAAAAAAAGAATATCTGGTTTGAGTGCGGGGATGTTTGCTATTGCGTCTAAAGGGTTTAGAAATTTTCCGATAACGTTAATTGTTCCATTGTCCTTTAACATCGTCTCTAGTAAATTGATTGCTAAAATTTCATCGTCAACAATGATAGCTTTTAACATTCCTTCACCTCTTTTCATCCAAAAATAGCGGAAATTTTAGTATCACGGTCGTTCCCTCACTAACAATACTTTCAATATGGAAAGTTGCCTTCTCATATTTTTTTAAACGTTTAGTGATATTGCGAATCCCGACGCTCTGATGAGCGGATGGCTCTCCCGATAAAATGTTTTTTATTGTTTCTTGTGTCATACCTATACCGTTGTCCTTAATTTTAATAACAATCATTTGTTGATCTTTTTTAATAGTCATTGTTACTTTTCCATTTACTCGCTTATTTTTCAAACCGTGAAAAAGAGCATTTTCTACTAAAGGCTGAAGTAGCAGAGGGGGGATTAGTATATTTAAAGGCTCCTCCATCTGAATTTCCCATTCAAGCTGATCTGGATATCTAGTCTGGTGAATATTGACGTAAGATTGAATTAACATGAGCTCCTGTTCTAGAGGGATAAGGCTATTTGTATTCTCAAACGAGAAGCTGCTTCTTAAAAATGTAGCAAAATCCGTTATCATAATACGGGCTTTATCCAAGTCTAAATAGCTTAGCGATAAAATCGAATTTAAAACATTGTAAATAAAATGGGGTTTAATTTGTGCTTGTAAAAATGCAGTCTCCATTTTAATTGCAGTTTCAGCCGATTCCTTTAGTAAGATAAGATTTCGTACCCTTGTCTTCAATTCAGCAGTATCTAATGGCTTGTGTAGAAAATCATTCGCCCCAGATTGGAATGCTGCTAGCATATCCTCAGGACGGATGGCTGCTGTGAGCATTAAAATCGGTAACTCGGCAGAAGAATAGTTTTTCCTAATTTGTTGGCAAACCTCATATCCAGAAAGGTTCGGCATCATAATATCTAAAATCAATAAGTCTATATCTGGATGCACTTGTAATTGTTCGAAAACATGCTGACTATCATCAACAGCGATAATAGAATAGTTCTCCTTTGCAAGAATATCAATTAGTACTTTGAGGTTAATATGATCATCATCAGCAATCAGTATTTTTTTGCCCATTTTTCTTTCCTCAAAATAAGGAAATGTTATCGGCAAATAATCTTTAGTTAATGTGATTTTATTCTGTTGTTGTTTAGCTTGCTGGACTTTCTTTATTGTCTGCACAGGTAATTTAACAGAGAAAGTTGTTCCTTGATCAATAACAGAATGGACTGTAATTTCTCCACCATGCAACTTCACAAGCTCTTTCGTCACATTTAGCCCTAGCCCCGTCCCTTTACTTGCATCTTCTAACTGTCGGAATGGTTCAAATATCGACTCTAAATGTTCTGGAGCTATGCCTCGACCGGTATCACTTACTTCAATAGTAAGGAATCCTTGTTCTTCGTAGCATGAAATTTCTACTTTTCCATGCCTAGTATACTTAACAGCATTTTCTATAATGTTATATAGAATTTGACGCAGTCTATCCTCGTCAGCTACTATAAATTTTCCTCGTTCAATGTAATTGTAAATCTTTACATCTTTATTTCCGATGTACGACAATATTTCAACGATGACATGGGTCACAGAATAAAGATCAACGTTGGTAAGACGAAGCTTTAATTCGCCTTCTTTTAACTTTGAAAAATCTAGAATGTCATTCACAAGATGTGATAACTTTTCTGTAATATTAAATATGAGCGATATTTTTTCCTTTTGTTCCATCGTTAATGTAGAGCTTTCTTGAGGCTCTAACATGGAATGAGATATGGCAATCACACCGTGTAACGGAGTGCGGAATTCATGTGAGGTTTTTGCAAGAAAATCATCTTTTAATTTATCCACTCTAATTAAAGCACTTGTTAATCTACCTTTTTCTAAATAAGAATCTGTAAAACGATGAGAAATATAAAGAGAGAGCATCGTTAAACAAATAAAAGGAAGCAAGGGAGGTAAAGAGTAAATTTCTAGATTAATATTGAGATTTAAGGTAGCAACAACCATATAGATAAGAATAGCCATAGTACTAAGCCATAAATAAATAGCTCCTACTAATCGTTTAAAGATTGCAATCGTTTGAATATAAAGCAAATAAAAGATATTTATTAAAATATAAATAGAATGTACAGTTTGTAAGTATGAGCTAATGGATATTGGGAGCATTACTGTAGCTAATAATAAAATGCCAATAAGACAAAGTGCTTTCACAAACTTTTTATGTGAAAATTGCTGTAGGGCATGGTAAAAATACAGTAGCATAAAGATACCCGAACCGATACTTGAAATGATTTGGACTCTTATCAGGAATTCATAGCTAATAGGGAATAATGACATTAATATTTTTTCTCCATGAGATAGACTGTATAAACCAACCATGAAGCAAAATAAAGAAAAGTAGAGCTGCTCAATTTCGAGCTTGGCATATAAATAGGAACCAGCAAAATAAATAAACATTGTAAAAAAAGCAGCAAAGGTTATTAAATCATAGAAAAGTGAACCTTCTCTTAATTTACCAATACTCGCTTGATCCCCGATAAAAATGGAACCAATAATTCCTCCGCCTGATGCATAATCAAAATTAGCTACATGAATGATGAGGTCAAGTTCATTATTGTCAGGTGAGAAATATGCAACATACGGTACATTTTGTTGAATATACGTCGAATCTTCTGCAGGCTCTCCACTTTGTCCAATACGTTTTTCATTTATGAAAATAGCATTCGACATTCGAATATTACCTGTTTTTATGCCCAATATAGTATCTGTTTCATGAATTAAAATTTTTAAACGATAGGTACCGCTACCCAATGTAGTAAAATTTTGATCATCAAGCTTGTACTTAGACCATAGTGATGGGACATTTACTGAATAAGAATGAGAGTCATTGAATTCAGAATAATTCAACAATTTATTGGGGACAAAATCCCATTCTCCATCCAAGCTTACAGTGTTTTTGTGCAAATCATACTGTCTAAGATCTATTACTCCTGCAACGGCTTTAGGAGCATTCTGGCTTTCATTATTGAGTAATCGAGATGTCATCCCAATCATCATAATACTAATAATGACCATAAAAATAAGTAATAACTTTCTCATTCTCACTTTCATTCTTGTTCTCTCATTCTTATATTATTTTAAGGTATTGATATTAAAAGCGTAGTAAATGAATATGAAATTATACCCATATTATATCATGTGAAAGTTGACTAAGAATAGATGAAATGCACATGATTTCCTATAAAAGATGGATGAGCATGGTTGGATTTTGTGCATTTTGTGTAATTAAAGCGCATCTACTTACAATCGCTCTGTTTTTTGCTTATAATAGAAAGGTAAGAAGTTTTTCTGAAAAAGTAGCCACAAAGTGAGCGATTGCGATTGAAAAAATTATTATACGTAGTATTTTTTCTTGTTTTTATAGTCATTTTTTTGTACGTAAACAATCACTGGCTGGTTGTAAGTAAGCATGTATATGAATCTGAAAAAGTGCCAGTCAGCTTCGATGGACTACGCATTGTACAAATATCAGATTTACATGATGCACTCTTTGGTAATAACCAACAGAAACTCATTGCAAAGGTTAAGGCTACAAATCCAGATTATATATTTATTACAGGCGATGTTATTGATAGTAATCGCTTTAATTTGGAGCAGAGCTTACAGGCGGTGAGGGGGTTAGTCGAATTAGCGGATGTATATTATGTACTTGGAAATCATGAAGTTGCGACGAATAAGGTTAGTGAAATTTATGAGGCGCTGTCATCTTTAGGTGTACATGTGATGGCCAATGAATCGACCGTGTTAGAGCGCGACGGGGAGCGCTTGGCGATTGTTGGTATTGAAGATCCGTTAATGGGTAGATCAACTGAAGAAATGCTGGACATGGCGACTGCTTATGTTCCAGAGGACATGCTAAAGCTGTTGCTGGCGCATCGACCAGAAGTGTTTAGTACGTATGTAAATCAAGAAATAGATTTAGTATTCTCAGGTCATGCACATGGTGGTCAGGTTCGGATTCCTGGCATAGGAGGACTTGTCGCACCAGGACAGGGACTGTTTCCGAAGTTCACGGCTGGTGTTTACGAGGAAGGCAGCACCAAAATGGTAGTTAGTCGTGGCTTAGGAAATAGTAGTGTACCTTTTAGAGTTTTTAATCTACCAGAAATTATTGTGCTGGATTTAAAGAAAAAATAAGTACCGTTGATAAAAGGCATCAAGAAGATCACATTCTTGCTGCCTTTTGTCATTTTTTATGCTTTTATCATTATTACCTTTTTCTAAATATTATTCAGTTGATTGGAGCGGAGGGCGACGACTCCTGCGGGAACGCACCGAGGGCCGGTGCCAGGCACGCAAACAATTTACCTTGCATCTCATGAATTTTAAGACCATCCCAGGAAAAATCCACGAAGAATCCTGCGGGAACGCACGTAAAGTAAGATGCAACAGGCGGCGCGACAGCGACGGTTGCGGCTTACGTGTGCCCGCCGAAAGCGAAGTGGAATTTTACGATTTTAGGAACCGATATTATGCATGTATACATGCATAGTGCCAGGCACGCAAACAATTTACCTTAGGTGATTGGAGCGGAAAGCGTCCACCCGCAGCAGAAATCAACAGCAGTAGACTCTCCAAGCACTGCGTCTTAGCTAAGCAGTGCTTTCTATTTGTTTACGCTCCATACGTTTAACAAGATGAATACTGATTTCATATAAAATAATCATCGGTATTAATACGAGTAATTGGCTAATAAAATCAGGTGGGGTAATGACTGCTGAGCCAACGCCCATTATGATATAGGACCAGCCTCGTATTTTTTTCATCGATTCAGCAGTTAGTACACCGATGGACGATAAAAAGAGCGCTACGATGGGCAGCTCAAATAATAATCCAAGTGGCACCGTTGTCATAAGTAAAAAATGCATATATTCACTGGCGGATACCATTACATCAAAATTCGCCGCACCTAGGCTTACTAAAAATGAGTAGCTAAGTGGATTCACAACAAAATAGCCGAATGCTACACCTAATAAAAAGAGCACGAACATAACAGGTGCGTAGAGCCCGAGAAAGCGACTTTCCTCTTCCTTTAAGCCAGGTTTTACAAAGCTCCAAAGAAAGTGAACGAGAAATGGCATCGATAGACCAAATGCCAGAGTAGTGGAGATGGTCATATAAAATTTAACGACCTCGAGTGGTCCTAAAATAATGAGTGAATGACCACGCGTAACATACGGAAACCAAATATTAATGGTAGAGAATGCGACAATAAAAAATAAAATAAAAACGACAAGTCCTTTAATGATTTGTTTCCTTAGTTCTGCAATATGTTCAAATATTGAATCTAAAGGAAGGAGTGGTTTATCCTCAACTACTGTCTGTTCAATATCATTGAGAGTAATTTCAACAGGAGCCTCCCGCAACGATGGAGGCTCCTCTTGTTTTTTATCAAGTGGACTTAAATAATTTTTTTCTTCATAAGGATCCATAGGAAACCTCCTACGAAACGTCAGATTTTTTTTCTATTTTTTTCGCAGGCTCTTCGTCGTCATCCATTAATCCTTTTGTTGACTTTTTAAATTCTGCGAACGTCTTTCCAACTGCACCACCGATTTCTGGTAGTTTTTTTGGACCAAAAACGATTAGTACAATAACCAATATAATAATTAAACCAGGAACTCCGATTGCTCCAAGACCACCCATGGTGTCATCCTCCTATTAAATATAATTTTTTTGTTGCACTAAATGACAAACATTACACTAAAGAACCACCTGATTTGCTATATTTCAAAATACCTTCTGCACAGCGATAAGCTAGTGCGCCAAGTGTACCTGTTGGATTGTAGCCACTATTGTGAGCAAAGCTTCCGGAACTTAAAGCGAAAAGATTTTCTACGTCCCAATGTTGTAGATAGTTGTTCACAACGCCCTTATCAGGTGTTGTGCTCATCACTGTACCACCAGTATTGTGTGTTGTTTGATAAGGTACGATGTTGTAATCGGTAATTTCCGCATTTGGCACAATTGTTTTGGCACCCATCTCTTTCATTATGTCAGCAGCGCGAGCTGAAATAAATTTATGAAGCGCTCGATCCTGATCAGTGAAGTTGTATGTTAATTGTAAAAGCGGTAAACCGTACGCATCTTTGTAATTAGAATCAAGTGATAGGAAATTTTCTTTATGTGGCATGGATGCCCCTTGTGCACCAATACCGAACGAACGTGTATAGTAATGAATAGACTGCTTTTTAAACTCCGGTCCCCATGTTGGCGTATCAGGAGGTGTTGGATTTGAACCAATAGGGCGTGCACCTGTTTGAGTAAGCGCGATATTGCCACCATGGATAAAATCTAATTCGCTATGGTCAAAGTTATCTCCGTTGTAATCATCAATACTCATACCGAGAGAACCTGCACCCATAAATGTATTGTATTGGTCATCAAAGAATCCTGTAGCACCAGGTAAAATTTGATAGCAATAATTTCGACCTAATGTTCCTTTGCCTGTTGTTGGATCATATAGTTGACCAATGTTAGAAACCATTAGTAGTTTGGCATTGTTAAAGACATAGCTTGTTAATACGACAATATTCGCAGGTTGAATAAATTCCTCTCCAGATATCGTGTCGATATATCTTACGCCAGTTGCTTTGTTACCTTGTTTTAAAATTTCTACAACGTTTGAGTTGTAACGTAAATCAAAATTTCCAGTTTTTAATGCAGTAGGTACTACCGTAACTTCTGCGGAAGATTTTGCGCCATATTCACAACCGAAACGCTCGCAGAAGCCACAATATTGACAAGCATTAATTGTTTCACCGTCAGGATTTTTATAGACTTCTGATAAGTTAGCAGAAGGGACCATATAAGGTGATAATTTTAGATTTTTTGTTGCTTTCTCAAATTGTTGTAGCATAGGCGTCATTTTCATAGGAGGAGTTGGATAAGCGCTTGAACGTTTCCCGGCAAATGGATTTTTATCATCGCCTGAAATACCTGTTGTTTTTTCGAATTTATCAAAATAAGGCTCTAATTGATCGTAATTTAATGCCCAATCCTGTAGTAAATAGTCAGGTCCTAATTTGTTAGCGCCATAACGCTCGTCTGTCAACGTTTTAATTTGGAAATCATATGGTAAAAATCGGAAAGTCATGCCGTTCCAGTGTGTTCCAGATCCACCAAGCCCCTCACCTAATAAAAAGGAACCGAGTTGACGCATTGGTAAAGCTTGCATTTTACGATTATTACGGAATGTAACAGTTTCTTTTGAAAGGTTTTGCATTAAATCATAGCGAATTGCATAGCGATATTCGTCATGAATATTTAAAAAATCCTCCGTGCCACGCTTCTGACCTCGTTCTAAACCAACTACCTTTAATCCAGCTTTCGAGCACTCAGCAGCGACAATGCCACCTGTCCACCCTACACCTACTGTTACAACGTCTACACTTGGTAATGTAGTTGCCATTTATAAAACCCCCCTTAAATTAATGGTTGCCTAATTGATTTGGCTCAATTTTTTGGAACTTAGGATCTTCAATCATTGTGATATACGCCATCTGATGACCAGGGAAGCTCTTCATGCGCCAGCCTTCCATGTTGCGGTTTCCGCCATATAAAGGATCTGAATATGCCCCCTCTAAAGTAGCAGCACGTAATAAAGTGAAGAAGAAAGCTGATGTTACTCCATACATTTGGACTTCACCTTTTTGAAAGGCTGTTAATATTTCATCCATTTGCTTACCCTCTAACTCGTTAAAAGGTTTTTTGAAGCGACTTTGAGCTTCTGTCTCCATTAAAGTAACGCCTTGTTTGAAAATTTCTGCACGAGTTAAACGACTTTGATAACCTTGTGTTGGGGCACCCTCCCCAAAAGGACCATGCATATATTCCTTAGAGTTACTACCATATTGTCCAGCTAACTGATGGTCAATAAAGTAAGGAACATCTAAATCAATCGCACCTGGACCTAAATCATCCTTAGGGAAAATGCGCTCAGTAGCATTCGATAAAATACTAAAATCGCGGTCGTTCATGAAAAACATTTTAGCTTTAGGTGCAGCTGCTTCATTTGCAGTACCGTTACCATGCTCTAATGTAGAAGTACCTTTACCGTTAATGTTATAGCCAACAAGACCACCTATTAATCCACCACCGACTAATGTACCAGCTGCAATACCTGTTGTTTTTAAAAAATCACGACGTGAGACATTATTATCTGTACTCATAAAAATCCTCCCCTCCAAGAAGTAAATAGATTGTGTTCTATCTTTTATAATCAGCAAAAAAACCAGATTATAATCAATTTGCCATGGAAAAAGTTTTAATTTAATCCAACGAAATAGACTATTAAATAACAATTAAGAAAGAGTGTGGATAAAATGTATTAGACTATAAGCACTATGCTTATGATGAAAAATACAATTTTAAACAATTTTTATTGTTAATGGAAAAGTTTTGTTGACTTCTAGTTTTCGTGACCTTACTCTGAAGAAGGAAGGGCAAAAAATTACAAAATTCTAAACAAAAAATTGGAGAAATGAGCAAATTAAATATGTGGATTAAAGGTATAGGTGGTAAATTAGTTGTAGCAATTATCGCTTTAGTATTTGTGACATGTGGTACGCTTGGATTTTCTACATGGTGGAATAGTACAAAAGCAGTTGAGGAACAGGTCCAAGAAAATTTAATATCAAGGGCAGAAGATGTATCAAAATACATAGAAGAACACTTCCAACTAACATTAGTGGAGGTAGAGGCCATTGCGGAGCAAGCAGCTATCCGTAACATGGACTTTGAGGAGCAAAAGACATATTTAACGAAACGTTTTGAGGATAGTAAAAATTATTTAGGCTTTGGTATTATTACGTCTGATGGAATAGCTCATTATTTAGATAATACAACAGCTGATTTAGGTGATCGGGAATACGTAAAAGAAGGTTTTACAGGCAAGACAGTCATGTCGGAAATTACAATAAGCCGTGTAACAAATGAGCCAGTTATTTTAATTGTTGCACCTATTGATACAGTAACAGGGGAAAAAGCATTACTATTAGCGCGAATAGATGGTTATTACTTATCCAACATTGTAGAGGACATTAAGGTTGGAAAAAATGGTTATGCCTTAATGTTAGATGCTAAAGGTACTATTATCGGGCATAAAAATCATGCACTTGTAAAAGAGCAGGACAATGCAATTTCTGCCGCTGAAAAATCTGGTGAAATGACAGGTGAATCATTAGCAGCACAAGAAATGATTAATAATTCAAATGGATATTTTGCCTTCGATACAAAGGAAGATGGCACAAATTTAATGGGGTTCCACACGTTAGATAATGGTTGGAAAATGGGGGTAGTCGCATTAGAAGATGAAATGCTCTCAGGGCTTTCACAATTGAAGACAAATTTCATTATCATGACTATTATTGTTTCAATATTGGGATTGTTGATTTCGTTTGCGATTTCGCGATCTGTAAGTAGACCGTTGCGTCATGTGCTTCGTATTAGTGAAGGGTTATCTGAAGGAGATTTTACACAAGAAATTCCTGATAAATATTTAAAGCGTATTGATGAAATGGGTACTCTTGCGCGTGCATTAAATAGAATGGCAGATAATATGCGAGAGATGATATCACAGGTTGGAAAAGAAGCAACAGCGGTAAATGAGACATCTTGTGAATTAATGGGAGATGTGCTTGATGTGACAAAGCATTCTGAGCAAATTGCAGGTGCAATAGGTGAGGTAGATCGTGGGGCACAAAGTCAAACGGCAATGGCTGAAGAAGGTGCATCAGCTATGGAACAAATGGCATTAGGTATTCAAAATATGGCAGAGGTCGCTTCAACGATAGCCTCTAATACTGATTTTATTTCCGAGAAAATAAGTGAAAGTAATGGAGCCGTTAAACAATCTATTACCCGTATGGATGAAATACAACGAGGAACAGCGGTAGAGCTCGACATTATCCGTAAGTTAGAACAAGAATCAAAAGAAATAGAGTTAATTTCTAAAATGATTACTGATATTTCAGATCAAACAAACTTGTTAGCCCTCAATGCCTCAATTGAAGCTGCACGAGCAGGGGATGCGGGTAAAGGCTTTGCGGTGGTAGCAGAGGAAGTAAGAAAACTTTCGGAGCAAACAGCTGGGTCTGCCGCGCAGATTAATGTATTAATTGATAGAGTACAAGCATACACATTAGAGGTCGTGAAAGCTGCAGAGAGTGGCGAAGTGAATGTAGCCCGAGGATTAGTAGCTATAGAGGCAGTAGGAGAGCGCTTTGAAGAAATCGTACATGCTGTTGGTGAAATAGCAGGTCAGATTGAGGAAATGAATGCTTCAGCAGAGCAAATGTCAGCCAATACGGAAGAGGTTTCAGCTTCAATGGAAGAAATGGCGGCAACAGCACATGCTGCAAGTGATTATGTTTCTGAAGTGAAAAATGCAACATCTGAGCAAATGAAAACTGTAGAGACGATGAACGATCAAACTGTAAAAATGTCTGAAATGGCAAATCGCCTACATGGAGCAATCCAAAAATTTAAATTTTAAAATGAGTGCTAAGATGAGCCAGAATAAAAGAGAAAAAGTGTTAGATTGATTGCAATCAATCTAACACTTTTTTTTATGCCGTTGCTGTCTGCTACGGCGGATTTTTTCTACTCAACGGCACACAGTAGAAAGTATTCAGAATTGTTTGGGTGACTGGCACTTTTATAAATTATCGGCCCAGCAAATTAATATCGATGCAATCTCACAACAATTAGGTGAACCTTGCGGGCCTTGTTATGTTTCTATCCATATACATTTAATTCAGTGCTTCTTGCATAACAGTGAGCAGTTGCTCGCGGGCAATTATGCGCTCGCCACCACCTTGCACCATTTGATTACTGCCGCCACCTTTACCATTAATGACTGGCAAAACTTTTGCAGCAAGGTCTTTCATGCTTGTTGGTACTTGGGCACCACGCGTCGCAACAAACTGTAGCTTGTCTTCATTTTCTGAAACAAGTAGTGCGATTGCATCCGAACGTTCAGCTACAATAAAACGAGCCAATTTTTGAAGCTCTTGTATCGAGCGATCATTAAAGGAAGCAGAAATTATATAGTTATCGCTAGATGCCAACGCTTTCGCTTCAAAGGCAAGCAATTCTTCTTTTGCTGTTACAAGTGCCTTTTCTGTCGTTTTTTGATTTGCTAGTAGCTTTGCAAGCGCAGTAGCTGCTTCAGATTCAGGTACACTTAATTGTCTAGCAACATCGGCTAGTACAGTTTTCCTCATCGCTAGCTCTGCTAAAACTCGTTTACCACATACAAAGGACACACGTACATTCCCCTTCATTTTTTCGGTACTTAAAATTTTAATAGCGCTAACTTGCCCTGTGGATGTCGGGTGTGTACCACCACAGCCATTGTAGTCAAAATCAGGAATAATGACTAAACGAATATCTCCTGTGACTGCTACCTCTTTACGCAAGTTGTAGTTACCAAGCTCTTGTTCTGTAATCCATTTTGTCTCAATTGGACGGTTTTCTAAAATAATGTCATTTGCTCGAGCTTCAGCCGCTGCAAGCTGTTCGCTTGATAGAGTGTCGACAGCAATATCAATATTTACCTGCTCACTACCGAGGTGAAAGCTTACTGTTTGTGCATCAAAAAGTTCAACAAACGCTGCTGTTAAAATGTGCTGTCCAGCGTGCTGTTGCATATGATCGAATCTGCGCTCCCAGTTCAATTTACCGTGCACTTCACCAGATAAAGCGGAAGCATCGTTCTCGATATAATGACGGATTTCATCATCAACCTTTTCAACATCGATGACGTTAGTATTGTTTAATGTACCCGTATCATGTGGCTGACCACCACCTGTAGGATAAAAGGCAGTGTTAGAAAGCACAACGTACTGGCGTCCATCATCCTCTATGCCAGTACGTACAATCGTTGCAGTAAATTCACGTTGCATAGTGTCTTGATAATATAGTATCTCTTTCATTAAAAAGCCCCCTTTATGTAATTTGATTTAACTTTCATTGCTAAAAGTTTTACTTTATTGTGGCATAATTGCTTGTAGGTGTATACAGGTTTTCTAGTTGACCCATGCTGAAATTGATTTATTATAGAAAAGAATAGGTAAAGATAAAGGAGCTAGTATAAATGGATATTACACAATTTTCGATGGAAGAAATTTTAGATCCGACGAATATTATTGAAGGTAAGCGCTATGAGTTTATTTTAGATGTAGACATTGATGAAGAGGATGAGCTATACCATGAAGCGGGTATTGAAATCCGTGTTTTAATTGGCGAAAAAGAAGGTGCGCCATTTATTTTAAATTACTTCATTATGGAAAAGGCAAAGGGAGAGTATTTAGACTTTGCGCTGGAAGATGAAGAGTTAGAAGAGATTTTAACGTTCTGCAAAGAAGAAATAGCAAAAGCATAAGTACTTAAACAGGTAAAGGAAAACGATTGTTTTTCTTTACCTGTTTTTTGTAGAAGGGAAATAACCCGTGCCAAAAAGTTGAGTCATTTGTTCCTCTCTTACTGCTTTCTACCTTTTAAAAAAAGGTAGTACTGGAAACGTGCATTTGTAATTAGCTTTTTGATAACATTGATGTATTGAGTTGCAAAGTAATAGGTTTTATCGCTTGATTTACAGTGCATATCAATGGTTATAAAGTAAAGAAGCGTTATGACAATTTTAAATCCTATGTGAGAGGTACTATTTGCTATGTATGTGGCGGAAAACGTCATCTACATAGTTACGAATACTGAGATTAAGTGGTAATAAGAAAAAGGGGGCTTGTAGGATGAAATTCGTAATCATTGGGGGAGATGCGGCGGGAATGTCCGCCGCTATGGAGATTTATAGGAATGTACCAGGGGCTGAAATCACCTCTTTGGAGCGTGGATTTATCTATTCATATGGACAATGTGGATTGCCTTATGTAGTAGATGGGCGGATTTCATCAACAAAGCGCCTCATTGCGCGAGATGTTGAAACATTCCGTGATAAATATGGTATTGATGCACGAGTTGGACATGAGGTCGAGCATATCGATGTGGAGAACCAGCTTGTTTTGGGTACACAAGCTTCAGGTGAACCATTCGAGATTGCATACGATAAGCTTCTTATTGCTACAGGAGCGGACCCAATTATCCCTGTGCAAAAAGGTGCTGAATTAGCAGGTATTCATAAAGTTAAAACAATACCTGAATTAGAAGATTTACTTGCAGATTTAACACCAAATATAGAGCAAGTGACGATTCTCGGTGGGGGCTATATCGGACTTGAAATGGCGGAAACAATTCGGGCATGTAATAAGAAAGTACGACTTATACAACGAGGCAATCAAGTCGCTAATATTTTAGATGAAGAGCTAGCTAAGCATGTTCATGAAGAGGCAAAAAAGCAAGGCATTGAGCTACTATTAAATACAAATGCCGAAGCGTTTGAAGGCACTACACGTGTTGAACGAATCCTAACAGATAAAGGAGCGTTAGAAACTGATTTAGTTATTGTAGCTTCAGGTATTAAACCGAATACGCAATTTTTAGATGGGACAAATATTATATTAGCTAAAAATGGCGCAATCGTTGTGAATCGTCATTTAGAAACGTCAGTTGAAAATATATACGCTGCTGGGGATTGTGCAACTCATTTTCATATCGTTAAAGAACGCTTAGATTATGTACCACTTGGAACGACGGCAAATAAGCAAGGGCGCTTAGCAGGGCTTAATATGTCTGGGAAATTTGCACCGTTTCGTGGTGTTGTCGGCACCTCTATACTGAAATTTTTTGATTTAACAATCGCCACGACAGGCATCAATGAGCGTACTGCAAAAGAACTTGGATTTGAGTATGAGGCATATAAAATTTCTGCACGTCATATTGCAGGATATTACCCAGGAGCGCAGCGCATGTTTATTAAAATTGTTGTGCGGAAGCGAGATCAGCAACTTTTAGGTGCACAAATTGTTGGACCTGCTGGTGTGGATAAACGCATTGATGTCTTTGCTACAGCTTTATACAATAAAATGACATTACCTGATTTACTCGATTTAGATTTAGCCTATGCGCCACCTTTCAATGGTGTGTGGGATCCATTACAGCAAGCTGCAAGAGTGAATGCACGTCAATAATATAATGGCAAATAGGGGGAGTAAAAATGAATATTTATGATATTAATGTAGCTTTAGAGGATGGAACAGAGTATAGCTTAGAACGTTATAAGGGCAAGGCATTGTTAATTGTCAATACCGCAACGAAATGTGGGTTTACACCACAGTTTGAGGAGTTAGAAGAGCTCTATAAAAAATATCATGATGAAGGACTAGTTGTGCTTGGCTTCCCGTCAAACCAGTTTAAGCAGGAGGTAGCCACTGCGGAAGAGGCTGCATCACAATGTCGTTTAACATATGGAGTAACGTTCCCAATGCATGAAATGGTGAAGGTGAATGGCAAGGAGGCACATCCTATTTTTAACTATTTAACGACCCATTCTAAAGGCTTCCTTGGTAGTAGTGTGAAATGGAACTTTACAAAGTTTTTAGTAGATCGCAATGGAGAAATTATCAAACGATACGGCTCTGCTGATAAGCCAAGTAGCATTGAGGAAGATATTAAAAACGTATTAGCTTAGAGCACGAAGGGGATGGAATATCTCCGTTTGTCCACCATTGAAAAAATCAATATGGTTTATTTGCAGTAAGCAATAGAGTGTCGGCAAAAGACATCAAGAAGTTAGTTCATTCTTGATGTCTTTCGTCATTTTTAATCCTTTTAATAACCGTCAAATGGGTGACAGGCACTCAAACAATTCAGAAAAGTATACGATACTAGTTGATTGGAGCGGAGGGCTGCGACTCCTGCGGGAACAGCGAAAAATGTAAGCCGCAACCAACCGCGCGTTTGCGAGGGTTGCGGCTTACGGTGTGCCCGCGGAAAGGGCCAGCCCATAGCGGAAATCAATTGCAGTAGTCATCTTTTTTCGATTTAAGGTTGTTGTAAGCTTACGACAATTTTGCTGTAAGTTTGGGGTCGTATACTGTAAACAGAAAGAGGTGAGCGTATATGACGCCATTATTAAAGGTACAAAATGTAGGAAAAACATACGGCAAAGGCGCGAATATATTTACAGCGCTTGAAAATATAACATTCGAGGTAGAACAAGGTGAGTTTGTCGGTGTAATGGGGCCTTCCGGGGCAGGGAAATCGACGCTCTTAAATGTTTTAGCGACAATTGATACACCAACAACAGGCGATATTGTAATAGGAAATACAAATTTAGCACATATGAAAGATACACAGTTAGCAGATTTTCGTCGTGATAACTTAGGGTTTATCTTCCAAGATTATAATTTGCTTGATTCATTAACTGTTCGCGAAAATATAGTACTACCACTTGCCATTGCGAAGGTGCCACAGAAGGAGATTGCTGTAAGAGTAGAACGTATTGCACAGTTGTTTGGCATTAGTGATTTACTAGATAAATACCCTTATCAAATTTCAGGCGGTCAAAAGCAAAGAACAGCATCATCACGTGCGTTAGTAACAGCGCCGAAGCTTATTTTTGCTGATGAGCCAACAGGCGCACTCGATTCAAAATCTGCAACAGATTTATTGGAAAGTTTAAGTGATTTGAATCAATCTCATGCCGCAACAATTATGATGGTCACGCATGATGCATTTGCAGCAAGCTTCTGTCAGCGTATTCTCTTTATTCAGGACGGCAAGCTTTCCAAGGAAATTCATCGTGGGATACAAACGAGAAAGCAGTTTTTCCAGGAAATATTACAGGTGCTTGCAGGCATCGGAGGTGGAGTAAATGACGTTATTTAGTTTGGCGCGTAAAAATGTTCAGCGTAATTTGTCGAATTATTTTTTATATATCGCCTCAATGGTATTTAGCATCGTGATTTACTTTACATTTGTAACGTTAAAATACAATGACGATCTTGCAGGCTCAACAGGTATGTCGCAGCAAATTAAAGGACTAATGAGTGCATCGTCAATCGTACTATTATTTTTCATTGTAATATTTATCGCGTATTCTAATTCATTTTTTATGAAGAAACGAAAAAAAGAAGTAGCACTTTACTCGCTACTAGGTGTACGTAAACAAAAAATCGGCCTAATGCTCTTTTTTGAGAATTTAGTTATTGGACTCGTATCACTGGTTTTAGGTATAGTAATAGGCTTTTTTATGTCGAAGGTGTTATTAACAATTTTAGTACGACTGATGGGCTATCAAGTCGTGGCAAATTTAACATTCACCCCTGAAGCAGTGCTTCAAACAGCGGGCATCTTTGCCGTACTTTTTCTATTTACTTCTTTACAGGGCTACCGCGTTATTTATCAATTTAAATTGATTGATTTGTTCCATGCAGAGAAACAAGGGGAGAAAATTCCACGTGCATCGTTTTTAGCGGCAATTGTGGGGACAGCACTTATTGCATTTGGCTATTACACTGCTTCTTCTGATATTTTCACAAGTCCTATTTGGAAGCTGTTTACAATCCTTGGGACACCACTTTTAGTAATAGGTGCAACAATAGTCGGGACATATCTACTGTTCCATAGCGTGAGTGTTTTCGTATTGACAGCTTTGAAAAAGGCAACATCTTGGTCTTGGAGAGGCTTGAATTTAATTGGCGTTTCGCAACTATTATATCGAATACGAGCAAATGCTAAATCGTTGTCCATTATTGCGATTTTAAGCGCAACAACGATTACAGCTGGTGGTGGTGTATTTGGCATGTACTACAATACCGAAGCATCGGTGCGCCACGTGCTACCAAACACATTTATGTGGAAAGGTGAAGCTGTTAAATTTGACCAACAGAACGTATTGTACAATGAATCGATTCAAGCAAAAAATTTACGCGTTGATAATGAATTTGCTTTTTTTGAATATACATTATTGAAGGAATCTGATTACAATCGTTTAGCCACATTACAGGGTACAAATCGTGAGCTTCATATTGCAGACGGTTCAGCTGTGCTACTAGATGTTAACTTTGATGAACGTTTTTCACATGACTTTACGGGTGAAAACTTTAAATTGCAGAGTGGCGAATCCTTCCATATCGACAAAATGTATACAGATAGTGTGCTAAACTTTATTTCAGCTGGCACGGTGCTTGTCGTAAACGATCGTGCATTTGATGCGACAAATGCGGAAGGTGTGACAATGCAGGCTGTTGGCATGGACAATGATTTAAAGCAGCAAAGTGTATCTAAACAAATATATGAACAGCTATCTACTGAGCAACAAGAATGGTTTTCAAGTGTTCCTCAAAGCTATGAGGATAGTCTAGGTACTGTAGGTTCATTACTATTTGTAGGAAGCTTTTTAGGGTTAGTATTTTTAGCAGCTACGGGAAGTATTATTTATTTTAAAGTGTTAACAGAAGCAGAAGAAGATCAGGCGAAGTATGCAGTATTAAATAAAATCGGCGTGAACAGCAAGCAAATATTGAAGACAGTGGCAGGACAGGTTGCTGTCATATTTAGTGCACCTCTTGTTGTCGGCATCGTACACAGTGCTTTCGCGCTTCTAGCATTTTCACAATTATTTAATATGGATATAACGAAGCCCGTTATATTATGGATGGTTGCATATTCAGTCATTTACGGCTTGTATTATCTCTTTACTGTACGGTCGTTTTATAAAATTGTGAGACAGGGGAATTAATATGAAAAAGATGTTTATAAGTATTGGAGCATTGTTTATATTGTTTGTGGCAGGTCTTTGCGTACTCATGACAGTAGATTTTAATCGTTTAAATAAAGACACTTACTATGTGCATATAACTGCCGATGGGGAAGTTGAAGAATACAAGGCAGATGATGGGCAAATTATTCAAACGTATTGGTATGAGCTACCGGCATTTAAAGAAAACGGTGAAGAAATGACGTTGAAATTTTCTGCTCAAAAAAATTTACGCCTAGATGCATACTTAAAGCTTTATGTGAAAAAAGAAAACGAAGTAACGTCTTATGATGAAATACAATTTGATGAAATGCCTGCAAAGGTACAAGCACAAATAAAATAAAAATATAAGAGGAGCGGCCATAATAATTGGACCGCTCCTCTTTATTTTCCGCTCACTTTATGCAATTGAATAGTTACAGTTGTCCCTTTTTGTTTCTCAGATGTGATAGACACCGTTCCTCCATGAGCTTCAATAATATCTCTTGCAATGGCAGTGCCAAGTCCAGTACCCTGTTTTTGCTCAGTATTTGTCCCGCGGTAGTAACGCTCAAAAATATGTGTTAGGTCTTCAGCGCTTATGCCATGACCATCATCAGCTATTGTGATGGTGTTAGCATCTACTAAAACGTGAACACATACATCGGGAGGATTATGCAGTATTGCATTATATAAAAAATTCACAACAGCGCGGCGCATAAAATGCTCGTCAATTGAATGGACAATGACCTCTGCAGTTGCATCAAAATCAATATTTGCTTGTTCATAAGGTGGCGTATTTAGTGTGTCGATGACAATTTCACGCATAAACTGGACGATATTCACCTCAGTTAAAGACAGGGGAAGCTGCTGGTGTCTTAGTCGCATTGTTAAATTTAAATCATCGAGTAAATCTTGCATATGCAATGACTGCTTTTCAATAATTTGTGCGTATTCTGTTTGCTCATTAAGTGATAAACCTCGATCATTTAGTAACTCTGCATAACCACGAATGGAGGCAAGTGGCGTCTTCATATCGTGTGAAACGTTGCTAATCCACTCCTCACGCATCATCTCTAATCGTTTGCGTTCTTGCTCGTGAGCAGCCAACTCGCTTGATACTTCACTTAAATTTTCAAATACAGGTTGATAGAGACCTTTTGGTACTTTTATTGGCATATGTTTGTGATTTTTTAAATGCTGAATACGTTCTATCATTGCGTAAAGCGGCTTCGTTAATGTACGACCAAATAGCCAGCCGACAAGTGTTGCGACTAGTAAATCCGCGATGACGATTAGCAATCCATACTTTCCGATAAGTTGTAGTATAGATGCGGCCGAAAGGTGAACAACTAACCTTGAAACGCCACTACCTTTAATGCCAATTAAATAGCTAATGTTATCTTTACTTCCTACATAAACCGTTGTATCAACATCGAATTCCTTATATTTGTAAACTTGAATTAAATCGACGGGAGCATAATGAGAAAGTGCCTTTTCAGGTGCAAAATAAGCATCAATAACTTGCCCATTTGCATCAAGCAATTGAATCCAAGCATTTCTTTGATGTAATTGTTGTAGCCCTTCTTCACTGACGGATGAATGATTATTACTCACATCAATATACTGCTGGAACTCTCGCACAAAGATTTCCTCGTTATCTGCAGTAGCATCATTAAATTTGTTGAATTGCTGATACACCATTAAAGCAATAAAAATGGCTGTATTGACGAAAATAACAATGATTACAATGGACAATATGGATAGTAAAAAACGAGCAGTTAAACGCCATTTCATGTTTGAGACTCTTTTGGCACGACTAATTTATAGCCAAGCCCTTTGACCGTTGTAATATAAACAGGTTTAGATGGATCATGTTCAATCTTTTCACGTAGACGACGAATATGCACCATGACCGTATTGTCTGAGCCAAAAAAATCCTCACTCCATACACGTTCGAATAATGTCTCCTTACTTAAAATACGGTTTGGATTATGCATAAAGCAAGCCATCAATCCAATCTCCTTAGCTGTTAACTCTAATAAAGTACCACCTTTATGTACTTCGGTTTCATCGCTATTGAGCACAAATGGTCCAACCTGTATCGTCTTCATTGTGGTAGTGGTCGGTGCTTCCTGTATTTGATAACCGGCACGACGCAGATGCGCCTTTACACGATAGGCAACTTCTTTAGGACTAAAAGGCTTGGTAATATAATCGTCTCCGCCAATGGCGAGCCCTAAAATTTTATCAATTTCCTCGTCTTTAGCTGACAAGAAGAGAACGGGAATATGTGATACTTCTCGAATACGTCGGCATAAATCATAGCCTTCACCGTCTGGAAGCATAACATCTAGTAGCACGATGTCGGGTTTTATTTGTTGAAAGCTCGACCAAGCTTTTTCAATGGAGTCTGCTGTATGGATAAGCTTATATCCCTCTTTTTGAAGACTAACCTTTAGCAAATTGGCTAAATCAGCTTCATCTTCTACGATTAAAATAGTTGGTTCTGTCAAAGTTCATACGCCCTTTCCTTTAAGGTTGGCAGTCATTTCTTATTTATCAGCCTTATTATAAATGAAAGTAATGGAAAAGACGAAGCACGATGGATGCAGGAAGCGAAAATCTATAAATTGAGTTTTCTGGAAAAGATCGATAACGCTAAAAAGCACCAGATAAAGCGTCTATGGGCTAGCCTATCCTGCACTCAATGGAGAAAATGTGCTAAAAAACATTGGCACCGATAGTACCGCTATGCATTTTGTAAAATTGGCAAGGTTTTACTCGAAATAGCAGGAACTAATGACCTCTATGTCGAAATTAATTTAATAAGCGGTGATGTGTAGCTTTCAATCGACATCGACTACTAAGTTGTTAGTAAATGCAAAGCAAAATGAAGATAAACGAAAGAGATGGCTTCATCATGCTGCTAAAATTTACACATATTTTAGATTTGTACATGAATAAATTATTAATAATGGCTCTCTGCTCATGAGTGGAGAGCTCTCTTTTACACTTGTGTAGATACATAAAATATTTTTTGGATTGGGAGAGTGGAAAAACATGATTACGGAATTACAAATGCATGAAAAAGCTAAACAACCAGAAAATGAAGAAAGTGTACAGCAGCTCGAAGCAGTGGAAACATTGTTTGTGAATGAGTTCATAGACGGTATTTTAGATCCACAGCAAAAAATGCTTGGCCCTGTCAAAAATGGAGGCACAATTATTGCCAACACAACGCCTGGATGTTGGGGACCAATGCTAACGCCAACAATTCGTGGTGGACACGAAGTAACGAAGCCCGTTTTTGTGGAAGGTGCTGAAGTAGGTGATGCAATTGTTATTACAATCAAATCCATTCAGGTCACATCCCTAGCGACGGCATCTGGGCATGATGAGGCAATACCTGACCGTTTCATCGGAGATCCGTTCGTATCTGTAAAATGTCCTGGCTGTGGCAAGCTACATCCAAGTACAGTGGTGACTGGTATAGGACCGCAAGCAATACGCTGTTCAACATGTGATACAGAAACCGCGCCTTTTAAAATGACAAATGGTTATACAATGGCACTAGACCAAAAAGGTAATATCGGTTTAACGGTTGGACGCGAAGGTGCTCGACGTATTGCGTTAGAAGCAAAAAATTATATGCGCACACCTGAAAAGTCAGTGCAAAACCCGGTAGTAGCTTTGGCACCGAGCGATTTAATTGGTGTAATGGCAAGAATGCGACCTTTTTTAGGTCAGCTTGGAACGACGCCTTCGAAGGCAATGCCAGATTCACATAATGCTGGTGATTTTGGTTCGTTTTTAATAGGAGCGCCGCATGAATATGCCTTTACAGAAGCGGAGCTAGACGCACATCGTACAGATGGACATATGGATATTAGCCGTGTTCGCGAAGGTGCTACAATTATTTGTCCTGTAAAGGTACCTGGCGGTGGTGTGTATATTGGCGATATGCATGCGATGCAGGGAGATGGTGAAATTGCTGGGCATACAACAGATGTTGCGGGAATTGTACAACTGCAGGTAAGTGTTTTGAAAAAAGTAGCACTTGAAGGTCCTATTTTGTTACCAAATGAAGAGGATCTTCCATATACAGCAAAACCTTTTTCGAAGGAAGAAAAACGCCGAGCTCGAGAACTAGCAGAGGAATTTGGTGTGAAACAAGTAGAAGAAGCGTTCCCTGTGTCTGTAGTAGGTACAGGTACAACATTAAATGAGGCGACAGCTAACGCAATTAGTCGAGCAGCAAAACTATTTGAGATGAGTGAGCCAGAAGTGATGAATCGCGCAACAATTACAGGATCCATTGAAATCGGCCGCCATCCTGGTGTCGTTACTGCAACTTTCCAAGTTCCAAAGACTGTGCTAAAAAAAGCGCGAATTTATAAACCTATTAAAAAGCAGTACGATTAAAATTTAGCTCTGCTGAAAAAACGTATCGATATATCTACAAATCAAGAAAACAAGGCACGAGCCAGTGTAATGCAAGAGTACATTGGTCTCGTGCTTTGCTTTTTAACTTCTCATCATTGTAAAAATATAAAGTAAAATTGAATTCTTGTTGTTAGCTGATATAATAGTAAAAGCTTCTAAATCTCTCTATATATAATTACGTTTGATATAATTTCGACTTTAGATTACAAGGATGGTGAATATGGCAGATTTCATACGTTTGCAAGAAAAAGAAGCAAAAAATCATCGACTAAAAGCATACATAGCTAAGATGAGTGGAGGTGGACATGCTCCTTCAAGAACTAATTTTGCCGATGCAATAACAGGTGCAGTTGGTGGCTTACTTTGTATCTTTGTATTGCTTTGTTTAACAAACTATACAGGGGCACCTTGGTTAATGGCATCACTTGGGGGTAGTTGTGTACTCGTATTTGTTGTATGGAATGCGCCATTGTCGCAACCCCGTAATATTATTGGAGGACATTTGATTTCAGCCTTTATCGGATTGATAATGTATTCATTATTAGGATCAAGCGTCTTTTCAATCAGCCTTGGTGTCGGTTTAACGATTTTTTTCATGGCACTTTTCGGCGTTATCCATCCACCAGCGGGAGCGAACCCTATTATCATTATTTTAGGAGGCTATAGCTGGGGCTATTTATTAATGCCAGTATTAATAGGTGCAGTGATTATTGTTATCTTTGGCTTACTAATAAATAATTTACGACAGACAAGAAAATACCCACAATTTTGGTGAGCCGTAAAAAAATAAAATTTTGCACCAATTTCGTGTAACTATTATTTTTGTAATCCGTCTACTGCATTGGGAGTGTTAGCTGTTCATGGAAACAGTGGATACTTAGGAATATAAATGAGTATGGCGCTGACATAGATTAGCGTCGGGCAAAGAGCCATCTGAGACAATGCACTGGGCTACCAACTTAAGGGCAACTATCAGATGAGCTCGTTTGTCTTTATTTAAAATTTAACGAGCTTCGTGAAAATTTCAATGTTGCTCTAAGTAGAGCTAAAGTGTTTGTATAGGCGGACACTTTAGCTCTTTTATTTGTGCATATTCGGAAATTTTTAGCATATGTTGGATAGGATTTGTTATATTGGAGAAAGAGTGATGAAATATTTGAGAAACATATTTTTGCATGATAGGGGAAGATCTTTGTTGCGTGAAATTGATAGGGGGCTCTGGTTGTATGCTGCTGGATTGTGATGAGCAATTATTCATAACATATAGACAAAGTGGTGAAAATGGCGCTGAAAAATTACTTTCAAAATGGGCGGAGGCCGAGGTCACTCCACAAGTAGATCCCAAAATATTAGGTACTGCATTATCACCGCAATTATTTTTAGTAAATAAAGAAGCGGCGATGAACATTGCCTTTTCGACAGCTCGAAAATATTGGGGACGTGTATCTACGGAGTTGCAACTATTTTTCAACAAGCATGGCCTGGATACAAAATATGTGAATGACCGACTTAATGCTTTTTTTTATACCCAAAAAGGGAAGCAAGCTTTTTTTGAGCAGCTTTTTGCCCAGCATACAATGGATTTAGAGCGGTTAGTTTGGCTTGTGTTCGGAAAGCGATGGCAGGTCAAGTTACCTGAAAATGATTTACTAACTATATATTTATATAAATTTGAAGATGACTATTTTGTGCATATGATCTATAAAGAAGAGGCTTTATTTTGGCATTGGCTTTTTATGAAAAAAGTTTATTCACTGCTTATCCACAAACCTTTGGAACAATTCACATTTATTCATGAAATAATGGGTCATTTTGAACAATCGTCAAAAATTACTTATGCACATGTGGATAACTTTGTGCATAATTATAGAAAAACTCTGGATAAGTGTATAACTTATGTGGATAAATGCAATTTGTCTTGTTTAGCAAAAAAACAGCTTCGTCTATATCAAATTGTCACACACTACCGTTTGTCAGAGGGGCAGTATCAATGCATTAAAGAATTGATTACTTGCTTTGAGGCTGATTGGCGTTACTCTATGTATGCCTTAACAGAGAAAGAAAAGGTTTTGATTGCATATATTTTATTGCATATAGCCCATCAAGAACAGGATTATGAAAATGTACTTCATTATGGTGAATATTTATTAGAAGATGAACGGCTTAATAACTATGCAATTGAGATTTTGTTGGAGTACAAGGACTTACTCCCGAATCGAAAACCGACGCCACCTGCAATAATAAAAAATTATAATTTGAATTATTTAGAAAATCTGTATGCAGTATTGCTGGATACTTATGTAAGATTGGAACGTTACCAAGAGGGGTTAGTGCTCTTAAAGGAACATGGCCTCGCATCCAATAAAAAAATAAATGCAGCATTAGTAAAGCAAAACTACAGTAAAGAGCAATTAATTGGCATTGAGGCATCAATGCAGCAAGATATAGCGCTTCAAGTAAATAATTCATTACAACATATTGGTTTGTCAGTGGAAGAATGGCGCCAACATTATCGCCAGCCAGATGCTCCTTATTTTTTAGTAGCACAGAGCGCTTCCATGCATATGATCAATATTTTAAAAATCCTTTTTGTTACTGAACAATATGAGTTATTTGAGAAATTAATAGAAGTTTATAAAAAATATTTACTCATTGAAGATCATTTCGAAAAATTACGAGTATTTATTAGTGCGTATGTATAATAGATAAAAGAGCGTCCCATGAAGTCAAAAAATGACTTCATGGGACACTCTTTTTTAAAAAATAAATATTAATGACCATTACTGTTGATTTCAGAATTGTTTGAGTGCCTGGCACCTGCCCTTTATGTCGCCATCCTATATTATTCTAAAACCCCTTTTTCTTGTAGTGCAATAATTTGTTCAGCACTGTAGCCGATTGATGATAATACTTCTTCGTTATGCTCGCCTAGCTTTGCCCCAACATGCTTGTACGTTGGATTGGCTCCATCAAATTTAAAGGCAGATGCAATTTGTTTTTGTGTTGTACCATCATTTTTCGGAATTTCCACAATCATCCCACGAGCTTGTAATTGTGGATGCTCGCACGCTTCTGGAAAAGTTAACACCGGTTCCACACAACCTTCGAAATTTTCGTTAAAGACTTCGAGCCATTCGTTGTAAGTTTTCGATAAAAAGGCATCGTGCACTGCCTCTTTAAATCGAATTTGAGTATAGTATGAATCATTGAACGTATTATCGATAAGTTCTGGAATATCAAGGGCTTCACATAGCAGCCTACGAAATTGTGGCTCTAGACTTCCCACTGAGAAAAATCGCCCATCCTTCGTTTTGTAAAAATCATAGTAGCTACCACCGTTTAATATTTCTTGTTCAGGCTGAGGCACACGACCACCGCCAATATAGGCAGAGCCATACATTGCATTAAGTGAGAAAACGGCATCGGTCATGCTAATATCGACATACTGACCTTCTCCTGTTTTTTCTCGGTGTAGTGCTGCAGCAAGTACCCCTATAGCTGCGTGCATTGTACCACCAGCAATATCTGCAAGCTGAACCCCCATGGAGACAGGTTTTTTGTCTTTATGACGAGAATAGTCGAGAACACCAGCTAGGGCCAGGTAATTATTATCATGGCCTGGTCGGTTGCTATATGGTCCTGTTTGGCCATAGCCTGTAATAGCACAATATATCAGTTTTGGATTCACTTCTTTTAACGCTTCATAGCCAATACCGAGTCGTTGCATGACCCCTGGCCGAAAACCTTCAATAATCACGTCGTACTCTTGTATAAGTGACTTTACAATTTCTACAGCCTCTGGCGATTTTAAATTTAATGTAAGTGACTTTTTAGAACGATTCAAGTGCTGATGAATATATGCCTCATGATCTTCATCATAGGGAGGCATAATCCGTGTTAAATCTACGCGTTTGGAGGATTCCACATGGATGACCTCCGCACCTAGGTCGGCAAAAATCATTGTTGCCATTGGCCCTGGTAGTAATGCAGAAAAATCGAGAATTTTTAACCCCTTTAAAATACCCAAATCTTCCAACCCCTTTTTGTGTAGGCTACAATGCAGTCTTTTAAGAAGCATTAGTAGCGCTTTTCTCATTATCCCCATAGTGCGAAAAGCGTGTTTTATAAAATTCTGTATTAATACAGATTGTGTTTATTTTATTCAGTATTATAACAGAAGATACATTGGATTGCCTATGTTAATTTTTATTATAAATTAATTTATCAGAAAATTATATGTCGCAATAACAATAAAAGTAAAAATATTTAGAAATTAGATAGGTATTAATAGGTGAATCGCCGATAAAATTACATGAATCGCCGATAGAACTTTCGTAAATTAAAAAATCTAATCATAAACATGTTTACCTTTTAAGATTATGGGTATTTGAATAATAGAACGATAATTTGGGCAAGCTATTGATGTAAATGAAACGTAAACTCGGGACACATCTCTCGATCAACTTGGCAAGACTTAAGGTTATCCCCCTTTCCCTTATGACAGAACAAGTATGATATGATGTATGCCTATATTTTGGGAAAGCCAAGAAAGCACCGATGCTTCTTGGCTTTTTTATTTTGTATCTGACTTTCTTCCATTATTTTAGAAATACTATGAAGGTTCACTATCTACCTGTCGATATAAAGGGTATGATGAAAATGATATTTTTACGTATTAATTATATGTGAAAGGAAGAGTGAGATGGATAAAACAAAAATCCAAAAAGTGAACAAAGCACTTATTGCAACTGTTTTAGCTACTAGCGGGATTGCTGTTGTCGTACCACCACCACAAAAAGTAGCAGCAGCTACTTCACCATTTGTAGATATTAATCAATATTCAAGTCACTATGACAATATTTTAAAATTATACTCTCAAGGTGCAATTAGTGGGTTTGCAGATAAAACGTTTCGACCAAATCAAAATGTAACGCGTGGTCAAGCAGCAAAAATGCTGGCAACTGTTTTAAAGCTAGATTTAAAAAATGTACAAGATCCATATTTCAAAGACGTTCCAAAGAGCAATGAATATTATAAGTATGTAGCAGCATTGCAAAATGCAGGGATTATGTCTGGTTATGCAAGTGGTTCATTCATGCCAAATGAAGTTATTACGCGAGGACAGTTAGCCAAAATTTTAGTGCTTGGCTTTAAATTCGAAGTAGCATCGAATTTTAACCATAGCTTCCAAGATGTAAATAGCCAAACGAGTAATGCCTACTATATTCAAACTTTAGTAGATTTACAAATTACAGAAGGAACAACACCTGTCACATTCTCTCCATTCAATGCGGTAACACGAGGACAAATTGCTTCCTTTATTGTTCGTTCACAAGAGAAAAAAAGCAATGCATCAACTTATAAGATTACTGGTGTTGAAGATGATATTGTTTACATAAATGCTGAACCGTATACAGTACCAGAAAGCCTTTCACATATTTTCAATGAATATAATGCAGATGTACTAAAAGGTGCATTTATTGAGGGAGACCTCTCAGGAAAAACACTTTATTCTGTCGCAAAGTTAACGTTGAATGCAAGTGGTACGAGCTCACGATTTTTACATTTTGATGGTGACTATAAATCCTTTGGTGGCACAATCGTTGTAAATGGGAATTATATTGAATTTGCTAATGTAACATTAACAGGCACGATGTTAGTCAACGAAACGGTACGCCCACCGCTACATTTAGATGTTTCTTACTATAAGCCATTAGCAATTGGCCGTGTAGCTAGCAATAATTTTTCATTTATCAACTGGTCTAATCCTGATAAGCAAGAAGGAGATAGCTCATCGAATAGTAACTCATCGAGCGATCTTCAAAACTGGACGGATTCAAATCAAAATCCAGATAAAAACAAACCTTTTGAAAACTGGTCAAAAGATCAAGTAACGATGAAAAACGTTGAAAAGCATATTGAATTTTACAATAGTACTGTATCACGACTAGTTGTGTCTCAAAGTGGTACAAAAATTGAAACGAATACAAAGCTACCTCGTGTAGATATTATTGGAAACGTACGTGAATTTGAGATTCAAGGCAATATCGGTACGCTGAATTTGGATACAGAAACAAAGCTAACGATATATGGAACTAGCAATATCGACTGGATTAATTACAATAGCTATACCGATTTAGAACTTTATATAGACGGTCGTGTAGGTACGCTTTATGTAGATAATGCCTATGGCTGGATTGATATTGGTGACTACACATATATCGACAAAGTGATCCTTCCAAAAGACGAAGGACCAAATAATATTTTTGATGATTTCTTAGATGATAAAGATAACATAGGAAATATTACAGACCCAGATGGTAAACCAATCGATAAAGATGATATTGACAATCAAAAGCCAGTAGATAAAACAAAACCGTTAATCGATATTACAAACGTAAGCGTATTGAATGGTAGTGATGTTCAAGTAGACTTTACTTCCGATAAAGTGGGAACGTATTACTATATTGTCCGTGAAAAAAATGCGGAAGCCCCAACAAAACGAGAGATGGTCAATCGTATATCTACAGATAATGTAGCAAGTGGCACAGCTTCAGCCGTCAATGGCAAAAACACGTTTAAAGTAACGAATTTAGGCGAGAAAAAAGAATATGTTGTCTATGTAATGGTAGTAGATGGAGCGAAAAATACGTCGGACATTAAATCGCAGTCATTCCAAATGAAAGATTCATCACCACCAGTCGTAAAATCGCTAGCGGTAAACCCTCTACATGGTGGGACACGTGCAGAATTTACATTTACAGCGAGTGAACCTGGAGAATACTACTATTATGTGCGTAAAAAAACAACGGCCGCAGATCCAACAACAGCAGATATTGTTGCTAAACCAACAGGTAAGGGGAAGGCTGTTGCTGGAAAATTGAAAGTGGATGGGTTACTAACAGGTTTAGACCCTGAAGAATCGTATCAACTTTATGTTGTGATGAAAGATGAGTCAGGCAATTATTCAGTTGACCCAATTCCAAAAGAAGCTATCAAAGAGTTCAAAACAGGTGCTTTAGATAATATTCCTCCATACATTGTTGGCGGAGAACTCGTTTTACAAGATGAAATTAAAAATGAATTTTATGTAACAGTAAGTGAAGAATTAGATTTAACTTCTGCTGAGAAAGTGGAAAACTATGAACTGACAGGGACAGGTATTGTTAACCAAGGATTACAAAAACCGATTCGCCCTGAAAAAGTAGTCTATAATAAAGCTCAAAAAAGATTAACTTTCACAATCCCTTCTTTAACAGGTTTTGTGAATGGAGATAACTTAGTCGTAACGATTTCTCCAAATGTAAAAGATTTAGCTGATAATGAATTCGAAAATATTAACAATGCACCAGTGAATAGTGTTCCGCGCAATACTGCAGAGTATATTCATAAAGATGGTGAGTGGCCATATTTAACGATAATCGGTGAACCTGCTATTAACAATGCTAAAGATCAGACACTTGTCGAATTTAATGCAACAAAAGCAGGAACATATCATTATTTAATTATGGAATCGGATTTAAATTTAACACGTGATGATCGTTTACGATTAATCGAAGCAGTGCAATTAAATTCAAAAGAATTTAATGTAGGAGGCAAGGATATACCGATTATCGGTAGTGGCGGTAATAAGCCAGCACAGTTAGGAAAACAAAAGGTGACAATTCCGCTACCTAATACGATTCCACCTTTAGATCCATTTAAGAGCTATTCGATTTATATGGTATTGCGAGACCGTTCAGGGAATGTCTCAGATATTCAAACAAAACATGTGATTGATGACCGTACGCCACCAGTTATCGACAATACGTCAATTAAAATATTAGAAGGGGATCGAAAAGCAACCTTCAAATTTATGTCAGACGAGGACGGTTCGTATTACTACGTTCTTCGAAATGTAGGCGACTCAACACCTGGACCAACAACTCCTGAAGAAGTAATGGCTAAAGGAATTACGAGCAGCATGCGTAAAGATACAAATGAGATTTCTTTAACACTTGCGCCACATCAACAGTATGAGCTATATGTTGCTGTAAAGGATCGTTATAATAACGTAACGATGCTACAAAAAGGGACAGAATCAAAAGTTTATACATTTGATGAGAAGCAAAATAAAACGATAGCCTTATCTAATGGTGGGGATGGTAATGGTGTGATGAAATACACATTCTTTGCAGATGGAACACCACCAAAAGTTCAAGATCCAATCTTTAAACGACTTGATGGTAAAACATTTGAAGTGACATTTTCAGAGGCAATCGATACTGGATTTGATTTTAAATTAGTAGAACCAGGTACAACGACTGCTATTACACCATCTTACACACACAGTTGGCTTGATATTACAGGTACGAGGGATTGGGAGCCTCGTAAGCTTATTATCACGTTCAATAGTGAAGTAAAACAAAGCTTTGACATTAGCGTCAATGCTACTGCGAAAGATAAAGGCGGCTGGACATTTAGTAAGGATAGAGCAGAGTACAAATATCCAACAAAAGAGAATACAATTACTACTGCTACATTATTACCAGATACGCAATTCCCAAGTAATTTAAATATTTCTAAGAAGCTTGAAGTCGTTGCGAATCTAAATGCCGATATTACATGGGATCAGCATTATTACTACGCAGTACTGAATAAAGGATATGATTTATCGCCTGAAAATGTTCAAGATGTTATTGCAAATGCAGATAGTAATAACTTTACGTATATACCTGGAGGAGCAATTGTTTCCTACGGTAAAGGGAAAATTACAGCACCTGCGGATGCAAGTTCTGCGAAGACCTTTACAGCAATCCAAACAGGTAGTGATCCAAATTCAACGAATGTATTCCAAAAAGATCAACGAATTTATCTGTTCACGAAAGATAAGTATGGAAATATTGTGTATGCTAAAGCATCTTCAGATCCAGGAGCTTTAGATTACGTATTAATTCAGCCTAGAACACAATAAATCAATAAAAAGACACTAGCTATTACAAAGATAGCTAGTGTTTTTTGTTAAAGAAAAGAAAATCCCACATCTCTTTGAAGTGACTCGAAAGGGATATGGGATTCATTTTATTTAATTCCTAACAATTTGAAACGTACCAGAAGTTTGTGTTTCGATGATATATTGATTGCCATTGACTGTATATGACACAGGCTCGTGATCCCCAAATTCATTGATTTGAACGATGGATGCATTCTCTGGTATGTTTTCTAAAATGATTTCGATATTTGCTTCGAATTTAGCAGGCATTTTATTTAAAACCGCTTGGAACGTAATACGGTTTAAATTTCTTGTAAGCTGGATGTCCATTACGCCAAAATCTTCATTCACGAGCGTATTCAATGGTGGAATGATGACAACCATATTCGCCTTCGTAGTTAATACAAAGCGTTCATTGTCATTTTCAGAATCAGCAACATTGATTTTTGCTTTATATGTGTTTCGACTTTTCGACATCAGCGTATTTTTACCTGGTACAGCGGCAGAGTCAGATAATTCCGGTGTTTTGATCGTATTGCCCTTAGCTGGTAGTTTATATTTTCCTTTTACATAGTCTACTAATATCCACACATTTGGCACAAGCTGTTGTTGGACAGGCGTTAATGCTTCGAATGCTGTTTTTACTGTTTGTACATCTTGCGTTGTAGATGTTTTCGGTGATAAAGCTGCAATGGCATTTTCGACTTCTTTGGCAGCGGCTTTATCCATCGTAACGACGTGTTCAGCATCTAGTAAAAGCTGTTCAATACCTGTAGGCAAAGAAACGTTTGAGAATTTTCTTAATGCATTATACTCTGCTCGTGCTTCAGCCACATCTTTATGGAAGCTAAGACGAGAGGAGTTTAATAGTTGAATTTTATTTACGACTTTATCAATAGAAGTATTTGGTGTAATCGACGACGTCAATATTTTTTGTGTTTCGGCGCTGACAAAAGTTTTTTGGGCAGCATTTAATGTGTTGTACCAATCTCTCGTTTCAATAACGTTTTGATAATAGTTAACAGAAGTAGAATCGACTGAAGCCAATTTTTCTTCAATTTGAGCGGCTAGTCTACGATAATTTACTCTTGTTTGTTGGTGATTTGATAGGGTCGCATAATTTGTTACGTATTGTTTTTCAGTTTCTGTCAATGCATTGTAGGCTTTGATTGCAGCCTCTAAGTAAGGCTGAAACGCAAATGATGTATCATTAATATTTGAAATAAGCTGTATAACATTCTGCACGTTAGAATTATAGTAGTAATAATTATTATATATGTATGCCGTCTTTGCATGTGTCGAGGTATCGGCAGCTGATGCAGACGTTATTGGTGTTGTATAAATAAGCGATGGAACGGCTACTAGAGCAAGCAAGGCTAGGCTTTTTTTATGTTTCATACGGGCAAACCTCCTATTTTAATAATACTAATTTTATCATAGCTTAAGGATTTTTTATGCATATTTTAGGTTAATAGGTAAAAAGGTCAGTCGTTTTTTACAGTATAATATATCTTAACTACCAATAGAAGGGCTTCCGAAACTTCTAACGTTATAAAGTGAGTGGTGATTTTATTAGATATAGCAAGCTTTCATATAAAAGCATTTGGAATGTAGTTAATCAATATAGATATAACAAATTTTAGTAGAAATGGGTGTGTGTATCAATTTAATGTCTATAAATCATGAATTTTATTAGAAAATTTTAATTGACTTGGTAAAATAAGCGTGTTTATTGTTGTGATACATAGGTCCATACATTATGATTATTTTATAAAAATGGAGGTGTTTGTAATGAAAAAACCAAAAAGTATTGCTTTAAAACTCTCTTCTTTAATTTTAGGATTATTTTTAGTGTTATTTATTGCTTATACATTGGTAACAAGTGTTATTTTACATAATCAGAGTGTCAATGATTCAGAAAAAGCAACGCTTCAAAACGCAGAATTATCTGCTGCGAAGATGAGTGAAAGGTTTAAGAAAGCCAATGATACATTACAAACGACAAAACGTATAGTTGAAGCAATGCAAAAAAATGACGAGCTCTCAACAGAAAGTGTAATGGATATACTGGAAACTAATTTAATGAAAAACGAGGATTTACTTGGTGTAGGTGCCGTTCTTGAAAATGGTGCTGTAAAAGTTGGCCCAACTATCGACAATGCATTAATAGATCAAAAAAATCGCTTCATACCTTATTTAAGTAAAGATGGGAACAATACTTCTGCTAATGCTATAGAGGGAATTGACAAAACGGATGCTGCTGACTGGTATCGTATACCAACAGAAGAAGGTCGTGCTGTGCTAACAGAGCCGTATGATTATACTGTGAATGGTAAAACGATATCGATGACGACAATTGCAGTACCGCTAGTTAATGCCTCAGGTAAAAATTTTGGTGTATTAACGGCAGATTTATCTGTTGATTTTTTAAAGGGATTAGCTGAATCCATTACTCCTGATGGTGGTTATGCAGGAATTATTACAAATCAAGGTATGTTAACAGTTAATAGCATTAACGAAAAGCTAGACGGGACAAATATGCAGGATGCTATTGATTGGACAAGTGTTAAACAATCCATGGACAAAGGGGATCTAGATAGTCTGTATGTAGACTCTAAGCAGCTTGGAGAAGAGTCATTTAACGCTTTTGCTCCAATGATGTTAGAAAACATTGACGAAGTATGGTCAGTGCAGTTAGTTTTACCTAAATCCAAAATATTAGAAACGTATAATAAGGTTCTTATCGTAACGATTGTAGCTGCAATAATTATGATAGTTTTAATGGCTGCTGCCAGTGCGATGTTTATCTTTAAACAGTTAAAGCCATTGAAAGTTTTACGTGCCTCTATTGAAACTGCGGCAGAAGGCGATTTAACTAAAAAAATAGATGAAAAATTTATAAAATCAGATGAAATTGGTGCTGTTGCAGTAGCCTATAATAATATGCTGGACAAAACGAATGATGCCATACATACGGTATTAAATTCATCAACATTACTTAATCAATCATCAGATGATGTCAATGAAGCATTTAATGAAATTGTCGCTTCTAATCAGGAAGTATCTGTAGCTATCAATGAAATTGCGCAAGGTGCTTCGAAACAATCGGAGGATACTGAAGAAACAAATTATCGAATGATTGATTTATCCGATCAAATTGACACCATTACAATGCTTTCCAAGCAAATGGATGAGCTGTCGATGAAAACAAAAGCTTCTACAGAGCAGGGCATGAAAGAAGTTGAAAGCTTACGTGATCGAAATGCAGAAACAAATGAAATGAATGTCCGCATTCAAAGTCAGATGGAATCTTTATCTAGCAACATCAGAAATATCAACCAAATTATTGTATCCATTCAAGGAGTAACGGAGCAAACCAACCTACTAGCGTTAAATGCAAGTATTGAGGCTGCTCGTGCAGGAGAGCATGGGAAAGGCTTTGCAGTAGTAGCGGAAGAAGTTCGTAAACTAGCGGAACAGTCTAAAAACGAAACAGAAGTTATTAAGAAAACAGTGACTAGCATTCTAGAAGACGCGAAGCAAACAGTGTCTGTTATTGCTTCAAATGCAGATTTGATGCAAGCTCAAAATGAATCAGTGCAAAATACAGAGCAAGCTTTTAAAAATAATAATGAGCTTTCTCATTCTATTGCAACGGCAATTAATGACCTATTGTCAAATCTTTCACAAATGTTAGAGCAAAAAGATCAGGCAGTTACAGCGATTCAAAGTATTTCTGCCGTTTCAGAGGAAACTGCAGCTTCTGCTGAACAAGTAAGTGCATCTGCTGTGGATCAACAGGCAGAAATGCAAAAGGTTGCAGAATCAATTAATAATATGAACCAAATTTCTAAAGAGCTACAAGAAGTCGTGAATCGATTTAAACTTGCATAATTAAGCTGGTGCATTTTAAGGCTAATTATATTGTCGTAGATTTCAGGAATCGCCATAAAACTTGGAAGAATCGCCGATAAACCAGGCTGAATCGCCAGTAAACCCTCGGAAATCGCCGATAACCTTTGAGAAATCGCTGGTAAAACTTCTTGATGCCTTTTGTAGACACGTTGAGACTGTCCTTGGAAAAGGACAGTCTCTTTTTATGTAAACGGTAGAGCAGAGAAGGGCATTGACCCAGTTTGGGAACAGTTTTACTATAGAAAGATGAAAGGGGGGCGCCTCCATGATGTATCTCGGTATGATTTTCTTTAAAATTGTTGCGCCTATTTTGGTGTTGCTTGTACTTGGGGCGTTTTTACAGAGGAAATTTCAATTTAATTTAAAAGCCCTATCCCAGCTTATTACATATTGTTTTATGCCAGCAGCTGTGTTTGTAAATTTATATGAAACGAGTGTGGAACTATCGGTGCTTGGTGAAGTGGCATTATTTATTGTGCTCTTTATTGGGAGTCAAATGGTGCTTAGTCATTTTATAGCGAAGGGGCTAGGCTTAAAGAAAACAGAGGCAGCAGTATTTAAAAATAGTGTTGTACTCATTAACTCTGGCAACTATGGTATTCCGGTGGCTCAAATGATTTTTGTGACACAACCAATTGGGGTGGCCATTCAAGTTATTCTCGTTATTTTTCAAAATGTAACGACCTATACATATGGTTTATATAATTTAATTTCTTCAACTAAATCAGGTATGGCCATTGTGAAGGACTTCCTGAAAATGCCGATTATTCATGCGCTCATTATAGGTGTGGCAATGAATTTCTTTAATATTGGCATTCCTCAATTTATCCGTATTCCAATTGACCATGTTGCTGACGGGTTTATCGCTGTTGCTCTTATTACGCTCGGTGCGCAACTATCTCAGCTTGAAATTAAATCAATGTTCAATAGAACTGTGTTTGTCAGCTGTTTTACACGACTTGTAGTAGGTCCAGCTGTTGCATTGCTAATAATTTTTGTCCTCGGCTTAGATGGCGTTGTGGCCCAATCGCTCTTTATTGCGAGTGCATTTCCCACTTCACGTAATAGCTCGAGTCTAGCCCTAGAATATGATTTAGGGTCAGAAACGGCTGCACAAACAGTGCTTTTTTCAACAATTGTTAGCTGTATTACAGTAACAATCGTAATTTATATGGCAGAAATTCTATTTACTTAATGACTTCCATCTATTAGGAATATCTGTTACACTAGCATCAAACTGAATAGCTTAACTAGGGGAGTCTGATGAGTCGGGCTGAGAGGGAAACGCATTGAGGTTTCTTGACCCTTTGGACCTGATCTGGCTCATACCAGCGTGGGAAAGTTAATGAACTTCGCACTCCTTGAACTTTGCGATAAATGTAACCTTACATGTACAGCCGGATCCAATATTTTTTTGGATTCGGCTTTTTATTTGTAATGCTACTTGTTGGAGTGGGCTAGATTCGGTCCTTTTAATAATTTACGTAAAAGGGAGCGGAATAGTAAATGACAACAGTTAGCGAAAAAAACATGAACATTATGACAAGCTTTGACGGAAGTAAAAAAGTATATGTAGAAGGATCACGCCCAGATATATTAGTGCCAATGCGTGAAATTAAGCTAAGCCCCACAACGGGTAGCTTTGGTGAAGAGAATAATGCGCCTGTACGAGTTTATGATACGAGTGGACCTTATACGGATCCAACTTACAAAGTCGATATTACAAAGGGTTTACCAGCTTTGCGTAGTGCGTGGATGAAAGAACGGGGCGATGTAGAGGAATATGAGGGGCGCACCATTAAGCCAGAGGATAATGGGTTTCGTAATGTGGATGACCCGCGCATAAAGGAAAATGTTTTTCCAAAGCTTTCTCGCAAACCTTTACGTGCGAAAAAAGGCCGTAATGTGACACAGCTGCACTATGCAAGACAAGGAATTATTACTCCAGAAATGGAATTTGTAGCGATTCGTGAAAATTTAAAACCAGAATTTGTACGTGCAGAAATTGCTGAGGGGCGAGCTATAATGCCATCTAATATAAATCATCCGGAGGCGGAACCGATGATTATCGGCCGTAACTTCCATGTAAAAATTAACGCCAATATTGGAAATTCAGCTGTAACTTCATCCATCGCAGAGGAAGTTGAAAAAATGACATGGGCAACACGATGGGGTGCTGATAATATTATGGATTTATCTACTGGTAAGCACATTCATACAACCCGCGAATGGATTATTCGTAATGCTGCTGTGCCTGTTGGAACAGTACCAATTTATCAGGCACTTGAAAAGGTAAATGGCGTTGCTGAGGATTTAACGTGGGAGGTGTATCGTGACACGCTAATCGAGCAAGCCGAGCAAGGGGTTGACTACTTCACGATTCATGCAGGCGTGTTGCTGCGATATGTACCACTTACGGCTAATCGTGTAACGGGCATTGTATCGCGTGGAGGCTCAATTATGGCACAGTGGTGTCTATTCCATCACCAAGAAAATTTCTTATATACTCATTTTGAAGAAATTTGCGAAATTATGAAAACGTATGATGTTGCCTTTTCGTTAGGGGATGGTTTACGTCCTGGTTCAATTGCCGATGCCAATGACGAGGCACAGTTCGCAGAGCTTGAAACACTAGGGGAGTTAACGCAAATTGCCTGGAAGCATGATGTACAAGTGATGGTAGAGGGACCTGGGCACGTGCCAATGCATCTTATTAAGGAAAATATGGACAAGCAATTAGAAGTTTGTAAAGAAGCACCATTTTATACATTGGGTCCTCTAACAACGGATATTGCACCTGGCTATGATCATATTACATCTGCTATTGGCGCTGCAATGATTGGTTGGTTTGGAACAGCCATGCTGTGCTATGTAACACCGAAGGAACATTTAGGGTTACCAAATCGAGAAGATGTTCGTGTAGGTGTTATCACATATAAAATTGCAGCACATGCAGCGGATTTAGCTAAAGGTCATCCTGGTGCACAGCAGCGAGATGACGCTCTTTCGAAGGCTCGCTTTGAGTTTCGTTGGCGAGATCAATTTAATTTATCGTTAGATCCAGAACGAGCTGTAGAATACCACGATGAAACATTACCTGCAGAAGGAGCGAAAACGGCACATTTTTGCTCGATGTGTGGTCCTAAGTTTTGCAGTATGAGAATTTCTCAAGATATTCGTAACTATGCTAAAGAAAACGATTTAAATACGACAGAAGCTATCCATCAAGGGATGCAGGAAAAGGCAAAAGAGTTTAAAGATGCTGGTAGCAGACTGTATCAATGATAAAGAACAGAGGCCTTTAAGTAAGTTTTCACTTAAGTAATGAAAATGGAACAAGAATGCAATAGTTGACGGTACTGGATGCGGTGACTGCACAGAACGTAAGACGCAACAAACCGCTCACAAGAGAGTTGCAGCTTACAGTAGGAAGAGCGGAGACAGCCACTGTGGCGAACAACGATGTTCACAGCAAAAAGTGTTAGATTGATTGCAGTCAATCTAACACTTTTTATTTTTTTGCTGGCTATTAGACTTTAAATTTATTTATCTCTTCTTGAAGGGTGGTTGCCTCATCGCTTAATGATTTTGCAACAGCGTTAACATCTTGAATGATTGATGTTTGCTCTTCAATCGCCGCAGCTATTAATTCGGATTGTTGTGCCGCATTTTTTGCCACAGATGACATTTCATTGACCGATGCAGCGACCTCTTCAGTAGCGGCAGAAATTTGCTGTGTGGAAGCTGAAACGTCTTCAATTTCAGATGCCATATGTTCAATTGCGTCCATTATTTTATTAAAAGCAGATTGTGCACTATGAATGTATGTAACGCCTTCATCAACTTTTTGCACTGTGACGCTCACAGCTTTTTCTACTTCCCTAGTGTTTTGCTGAATATTTGTAGTTAAATTGATAATTTGATTGGCGGATATTTTTGACTCTTCAGCTAGCTGACGTACCTCATCGGCAACGACTGCAAAGCCTTGTCCGTGTTCGCCTGCACGTGCGGCTTCGATGGCTGCATTAAGCGCAAGTAGGTTGGTTTGATCAGTAATATCGGTAATAACTTTCGTAATATTTTCAATTTCAGCCGATTGTGTACTTAACTGTTTAATGAGTTCGTTTGTCTTATCTGATGATTGCTGAATGACCATCATCTGATTTTCAGTCGTTTGCAACATTTTCTCACCATTATCTGCAACAGTTTGTGTATCAACCGCCTTTGAATGTAGCATTTGTGTTGCTTCAGCGATGCGTTGGACACCACGAGCTGTTTCGTCCATAGCGGTAGAGGTATCCTGTCCAGTAACGACAGCTTGCTTACCGTCCTCAGCCATAATTTCTATGCGTTTTGCAATATCGCTAGAAGTAAGAGAAACTTCCTCTGTACTTGCCGATAATTCTTCAGAGCTAGAAGTAGTGTACTCAATATTTTTTGCGACATTTTCAATAAGTGAGCGCAAATTAGTTTTCATGACATTAAATGAATCAGCCAAATTTCGAATTTCATCTTTTGTTTTTACTTCTACATTTTCCTGTCGTAAATCTCCGCTAGCAATTACACTTGCTGCTGTGGCTAGTTTATTAACGGGAATTGTAATAGCTCTGGTCATAATGAACGAAATTATAAAGGAAAGAATTATAGAAATAGCAGCGAGGATTAGGATGATATTTGAGCTTAGATCTTCTGCTCTTGATGATTTAGCAAGTGCTAGCTGTATTTGTTTCTCTTCATAAATGGCAATTTCTTGAGCTGCTTGTTGAATTGCTTCACTTGCAGGCCGCGCCTTTGTTCTAAGAATGGCGATAGCAGATTGTAAATCGTCTGGATTATATGTATCGATAACCTCTTGAGCTGCTTTTTCAAAAATGGCTTGGTTTGTTTTAATATTTTGCATTTGTTGTTTTGTTGTTTTGTTGTTTTGAAATAGTTTGTCTAACTCTTCTACTTTGGATTGGATAATCTGTTTTTGTTCCTCGAGTCTTTTTATTGTTATCTCCTTTTGTTCAATTATATATGAACGAAGCTCGCTTCCTTGCAATGCGGAGGCGTTGAGTATTTTATCAACTTGAATAAGCTTATAAACATGGTTTTCGAATAAGTCATTATTCAATTTATCAATGTGATTTAGTTGATAGTAGGATATTGAGGAGCTAATTAGTAGTAAAAGAATAATGGTGCCAAATCCGAGATATAGTTTTTTTCTGATAGACATCGTTCTTTTCCTCCATTCCAGTTTTGTGGTATCAGTACGCAACAATGTCAGGATATCTTTTCGTTATTTAGAGTATGAAAATAATACGAGGTTGTGGAATTTTTCGATAGATATAAATGTTGTTAAAAACACCTATATGACAATGGGAGATTTACGAATCAAAAAGGACAATAACTATAGGTGAATTTAATCGTTGAACTCCACTGTGTTACATTGTCAGTGAGTGGGGGACATACCTTCCCGAACGAGTGGTGGCACTTGGCTCCAATCAACTGAATAGTAAACGGAATATTACAGTATCTGATTTTGTGACAGATGAGAAAGCTTTAGAACGAAGGAAGATTAAAATATGTAAGATAGTCTTCCATTATAGCTGCTTGTTATAAAGCTTATTGGGAAAACTCAAAGGGACGAGCAATTAAACGGAGAAAAATGACAAAAGGCATCGAGAAGTTGATTCTCGCTACCTTTTGTCTACCTGCCAGTGACGGCAAGCAATATTGGATATCAATAAAGTGGAATATTAAATGTTTGCTACTTGTTTTACTTCTTGTTTTACATATGGGTTTGAAAGATTCATTCCATCTAATGAAAGACCCATCGCTTTTGCTACACCTTCACCATATGCAGGATCAGCTAGGTAGCAGTGTAGGATGTGACGACGTTTAATGAATTCTTCAACAGTAGCCATATCGTTTGCTGTATTTTCGAATAAACGCTGTTGCTCTTCCGCAGATAAAAGACGGAATAATTTACCTGGTTGCTCGAAGTAGTTATTGTCATCTTCACGGAAGTCGTGGATATCAGCATGACCATCAATACGTAATGGTGGCTCTTTATAGTCTAAATTGTGCTCCCATTCACCATAGCTGTTTGGTTCATAACTTAAAGTAGAACCAAGGTTACCGTCAAAACGCATAGCGCCATCGCGGTGGAATGAACGGAATGGGCATTTTGGTGCGTTTACAGGTAGCATGTGGTGGTTTACGCCTAAGCGATAGCGAGCTGCATCTGCGTAAGCAAAAATACGTGCTTGTAACATTTTGTCTGGAGAGTAGCTGATACCAGGCACAATGTTAGATGGTGCAAACGATGATTGTTCTACTTCTGCAAAGTAGTTATCAGGGTTTTTATTTAACTCGAATTCACCAACTGGAATTAGTGGGAAATCTTTTTTATACCAAACTTTTGTTAAATCGAATGGGTTATAAGGTAATTCACGAGCTTGTTGTTCTGTCATAACTTGAATGTACATTTTCCATTTAGGGAAATCGCCTTTTTCAATTGCTTCGTACAAGTCACGTTGTGATGATTCACGGTCTTTACCAATAATTTCAGCTGCTTCGGCACCAGTTAGGTTTTTAATGCCCTGTTCTGTGCGGAAGTGGAATTTCACCCATACACGCTCGTTTTGAGCATTGATAAAGCTATATGTGTGAGAACCGAAACCATGCATATTGCGGTAACCTGTTGGAATACCACGGTCAGACATAACAATTGTAATTTGGTGTAACGCTTCAGGTAATAAAGTCCAGAAATCCCAGTTAGAATTTGCGTTTTTCATATTTGTACGTGGGTCACGCTTAACTACATGGTTTAAATCTGTGAAGTGTAACGGATCACGGAAGAAGAATACAGGTGTGTTGTTACCAACTAAGTCCCAGTTACCTTCTTCAGTATAGAATTTAAGTGCAAAACCACGAATATCGCGCTCTGCATCTGCAGCCCCGCGTTCCCCTGCTACAGTTGAGAAACGAGCGAACATTGGCGTTTGCTTCCCAATTTCAGAGAAGATTTTTGCTTTCGTATATTGAGAAATATCATGCGTAACAGTAAATGTGCCGAATGCTCCAGAACCCTTTGCGTGCATACGACGTTCAGGTATAACTTCACGGTTGAAGTTTGCTAATTTTTCAACTAACCATACATCTTGAAGTAAAAGAGGACCACGAGGACCTGCTGACATAGAGTCGTGGTTGCTTACTACTGGAGCACCACCTGCTGTTGTAAAACGACGGCTACGATCATTTGCGTTTGTCATATTAGTTTACCTCCTGAAAAATATTGTGAGTCAAACTCCTCGTAAATAACTATAACAAATATAAAATAGAATTTCTAGTACATTATAATAATTATTGTTAAAGAATTTATCTCGCAAGATACAAAGTATAAATATATGCGTGTTTTTCTAAAAATATACATAGTTTTTTAGAGTGTTTTCACTATTTATATAGTGTTTTAAGTCATTTTGAAGGAATTCGAGATTTACTATTATATAAGTATTAAGCTGTGGGAAGTATAGTAATTTCTTTTCTTTTACTATTTATATTGAAAATAGAACGGTCTAATTGAAAATCAATATATAATGCACTCTCATTAGGTCTTCCAACCTTTGCGATAGCGATTAGGTGTAGTCCCTATTAGCTGTTTAAATAATTTACTAAAATAATTCGGATCGTCAAAGCCATTTAAAAGTGCAATTTCACTAATTGCAAAATCCGTTTCAATAAGCATTTTAGTCGAATTTTGAATTCGAACCTGTTGTAAATAGCGTTTAAATGGCTGGCCTTGCTTCTTTGCAAATATAGTACTTAAATAGTTGGGACTAATACCTAGCTTTTGAGCGATAAAAGGTAAGGATAATTCGCTGTTGTGGTATTGATGGTCGATTATATCTAAAGCTAATTCTACATAGTCTGCTTTTTTCTCCATTCGAGCCTCTCTTGCCAATTCAATAAGTCTTTGTGTGAATAAAATAATGCCATTGAGAATTGTATAGAATATCGGGTGTTCAATAATTAAATGAAATAGCTGACGATAGTTTTGTTCAATAGCAGCTTTCTCATGAAGTTTATATTTCAACATAAAGCGGCGAATTTGTGCTAATACACTTGTTAGATGAATACGTAAGTCATCTTGTTCGTAATAAATACTTCCATTTGATAATCGATATAAAAATGCTTTTACTGCCTCGATATTACCTTCCTCTAAACTCTTAATAAGTAGCTGTTGTTCCTCGGGTGTGAGTAAAGGATCTAGTGGTTGTGTTTGATATTGTTTAGTTGCATAAAAAATATGGCCAAAGCCTTCGTAAAAACTTTGAAGAAGAGCACGTTTTGTTAAAGCATACATTTCTTTTAAAGTTGTTGGCTTACCATCATAAATCCCTATATTTAGAGCACCGTTATTAGTCATTTGCCATTCTTTTAGTAATGTACGAATATCCTTTTCAATAATTTTTAAATCGCTTGTTTGAAACAAGCAGATAATTGTATCTGATAATGGATAAATACTCATTTGATAAAAAATAGGTGTTTGTTGGAGCCATATGTACAATTTATTTAATGTTTCTGAATGCTCAGGTTCAATCATCGTGAACTGGATATTTGTTGTTAATGGGCTTGTTGTGCTTTCTAAAAATAATTGATAGTAAAAAGATTCATCTTTAGCATCAGGACTCGCTTTTTGTACTTGAGGTGTATGAAGAGAAATAGCAGTCAACTTCTGCTTCAACACTTCTAAATCAATTGGTTTTACAAAAAGATGCGCTACCTGTAAATCTATTGCTTTTAATGCGTTTTTAAATAATGGCTCTGTCGTTATCGCAAGTATTTTGCCAGGATGCTTTTGTAAAAGACCATAAAGAGCTGTTAAACGATTATTAGGCAGCAAATCAATATTTAATAAAATGACCTCTGGCGCAAATTGTTGGATGCTCTTTGTTGCCTCGGAAATAGTAGTACACATCTCAATTGATAAATCTCCAGGAAAGTATGTATGTAAAAACCATCGTATGCCTGACAGTTCGGTAAGATCTCGATCAATTAATAACAGTCGCATGGAATCAGCCTTTCTTAAAATATTCTAGTTTCGTAAATTATTACGATTATATTAATAAAAATAACATAAAAATCTGTAATAATTCCTATTTTCTCTTTTAAAATTCTATATTTTCTGAAAAAGGTAGTTTGTACAATGGATATAGAGAAATTCTATTTTTTTTACTCTTTAATTTACATATGCTGTTAAGAATAGGGGGATATCGTATGCAAAAAATCATCGAACTTGATGGCAATACGTTAACGAGACAACAAGTTGAGGAAATCGTGAAAGGTCAGGCTACGGTTGCACTGTGTGCTGAAAGTACGAAACGTGTTCAATTAAGTAGGGAACGAATTGAAAAACGTTTAGCTGAAGGGCATGTAATCTATGGCGTTAATACAGGGTTTGGCAAACTAAGTAATATACAAATTGAAGAATCAGATATTGAGTTATTACAGTTAAATTTATTGCGCTCGGATGCAACAGGTGTTGGAGAGCCACTTCCAACTGAGGTTGTGCGTGCAATGATGATTTTACGTGCGAATGCATTAGCACGTGGTTTTTCAGGTATTCGCCAAGAAACATTGCAACTATTACTAGACTGCATCAATAAAGGTGTACATCCAATCGTTCCATCTCAGGGTTCGGTTGGAGCAAGTGGGGATTTAGCACCGTTATCACATTTAGCATTAGTGCTTGTAGGTGAAGGGAAAGCTGAGTTCAACGGGGAGCTAATGGCGGGTGGTGTCGCGTTACAACGAGCAGGCTTATCAGCTGTAAGACTACAAGCGAAGGAAGGTTTGGCACTTGTCAACGGTACGCAAGCAATGACAGGAATCGGTGCTTTGACTTTGAATGAAGCAGAGCGTATTGGGCTTGCCGCAGATATGGCAGCGAGTCTGTCGTTAGAGGCGTTAAAAGGTATTACCAATGCATTTGATCCTGCACTTTTAGCTGTAAGACCACATCCGGAATTAGAGCTTGTAGGTGGGCGTATTCGCAAATGGCTTGATGGTAGTAAACGTGTGACGAAGCAAGGAGAAGTTCGGATGCAGGATGCGTATTCGCTTCGGTGTATTCCACAAGTACATGGTGCTTCTTGGCAGTCATTTTTCTATGCCGAGCAACGTGTGCAAACTGAAATGAATGCTACGACGGACAATCCTATTGTTTTAGAAAATGGAGAAGTTGTTTCGGGAGGTCATTTCCATGGCCAGCCAATAGCGTTAGCGATGGACTTTTTAAAAGTTGGTGTTAGTGAATGGGCTAATATTTCGGAACGACGCACAGAGCGTATGGTTAATCCTCAGCTTAATGATGGTTTACCACCATTTTTAGCAACAAATCCTGGTATTGAATGTGGGCTTATGATTGCACAATATACGGCTGCATCGATTGTATCTGAAAATAAGGTGCTGGCACATCCTTCAAGCGTGGATTCTATTCCCACATCAGGGAATCAAGAAGACCATGTCAGCATGGGAACAACATCCGCTAGACAAGTGCGACAAATTGTACACAATGCTGCACGGGTGATTGCGATAGAAATGATTTGTGCTTCGCAAGCTATTCATTTAGATAAGGCAGAAGAGCAATTATCTCCGACAACAAGAACGTATTTAGAAAAAGTACGTGAATTCTGTCCACCATTATTAGCAGATCAACCTACCGGCGATGAAATTGAAGCATTAGCAAAGTACTTATTGGCAAGTGATGATTTAGTAGTGTTAGCAAAATAAAAGCAAAGGGGATGGCAGTATGAAAACACCAACAACGATTCGTGCACCAAGGGGAACAGCGCTCTCTTGTAAAGGATGGACACAAGAGGCGGCAATGCGCATGCTGATGAATAATCTGGATCCTGAAGTTGCGGAAAACCCTGATGAGCTCATCGTCTATGGAGGTATAGGTAAAGCGGCACGTAACTGGCAAAGCTACGAACAAATCATAGCCTCTTTAAAAGAATTAGAGAATGATGAAACACTTCTTATTCAATCAGGAAAGCCAGTAGCTGTCTTTCGTACACATGAACATGCACCGCGCGTCTTAATAGCCAATTCAAACTTAGTGCCTGCATGGTCGAATTGGGAGCATTTCTACGAGCTAGAAGACCGTGATTTAATGATGTATGGTCAAATGACAGCTGGTAGCTGGATTTATATTGGTGCTCAAGGGATTTTACAAGGAACATATTTATCGTTTGTAGAGGCTGGGAAAAAAGTGTTTGGTACTGCTGATTTACGCGGTAAATTCATCCTTACTGGTGGTATGGGTGGCATGAGTGGTGCACAGCCTTTAGCGGGGAAAATGGCTGGTGCAGTCATTTTAGTCGTTGAGGTGGAACGTGCGCGCATTGAACGTAAGATAAAAGAGGGTTACTGTGATTATCTTGTTGAGACAGTAGATGAGGCAATTGCGTTAGTCAATAAATTACGTAATCAGCAGGAGCCTGCGTCTATTGGTCTTGTAGGCAACTGCGCGGATATTAATCGGGAGCTACTGAATCGAGGGATTATTCCGGATTTTGTGACAGACCAAACATCTGCACATGACCCGATTAATGGTTATGTGCCGAATGGGATGACCTTTGAAGAAGCGCTAGAATTACGTAAAAATGATGTTAAAACATATGAACAAAAGGCAAAAGAAACGATGGCAGAGCATGTTCGTACAATGCTTGAATTTCAAGAGGCTGGTGCGGAAGTATTTGATTATGGTAATAACATTCGTGCTTATGCGAAAGAGATGGGTGTCACGAATGCCTTCGACTTCCCAGGCTTTGTGCCAGCATATATTCGTCCTTTGTTCTGTGAGGGTAAGGGGCCATTCCGTTGGGCAGCCCTTTCTGGGAACCCAGAAGATATTTATAAAACAGATGCTTTAGCAAAAGAAATGTTTGCGGAAGATGAAGGGCTTGTCAATTGGATTGATATGGCGCAAAAAATGGTGAAATGGCAAGGGTTACCTGCACGTATTTGCTGGTTAGGCTATGGTGATCGTCATCGCTTTGCTTTGAAGGTCAATGAAATGGTAGCGAATGGTGAGTTATCTGCACCGATTGTTTTTGGTCGCGACCACTTAGATTCTGGCTCTGTGGCATCGCCTAATCGTGAAACGGAAGGAATGCTTGATGGGTCAGATGCTGTGTCAGATTGGCCGATTTTAAATGCACTAGTCAATACGGCAAGTGGAGCGAGCTGGGTAAGTGTTCACCATGGCGGTGGCGTAGGAATGGGTTATTCTCAGCACGCAGGTCAGGTGTTAGTAGCGGATGGCTCAACGCTAGCAGCTGAGAAAATTGCGCGCGTGTTGATTTCCGACCCAGGAATGGGCATTGTGCGCCATGCTGATGCAGGCTATGAAATTGCTATTAATACGGCAAAAAACAAAGGTGTCCGCATGCCGATGTTAAAGGATGATGTGAAATGACCATTTTGATTAAAAATGCGAATGAGGTCATTACGTTAAAAAACACAGTACAAGGTCCTCGAATAAAAGAACAAATGCGAGAGATTGCAATAATAGAAAATGGCAGTGTGCTGTTACAAGAAAATCGTATAGTCGCTGTTGGGGCTTATGAGCAGTTAGCTATAGATTTCCCACATTTAGTAGAGACAGCCGATGTTATTGATGCCACTGGGAAGATTGTGATGCCAGGTTTGGTGGATTGTCATACGCATTTAGTACATGGTGGTACACGTGAACAGGAATTTAATATGCGACTTAACGGTTCCACTTATATGGAAATTATGAATGCTGGTGGCGGCATTCATGCTACGACAAAGCGAACACGAGAAACAAGTTTTGAAGCGTTATATGAAAAGACGATGCACCATTTAGATGTATTTTTAAAGCATGGTGTTACAACCGTTGAGGCAAAATCGGGCTACGGTTTGGATTGGGAAACGGAAAAGAAACAATTGGAAGTAGCGAAAAAGCTACAAGACACACATGCTGTAGACGTTATCAGTACTTTTATGGGCGCACATGCAGTGCCGCGCGATTTTAAAGGTCGTGAAGATGAATTTGTCGATGTTGTTATTCATAATATGTTGCCAAAAGTAGCAGAACTAAAGCTCGCAGAATTTAACGATGTATTTTGTGAAAAAGGGGTATTTACTCCAGCGCAATCCCGACGTATTTTAGAAGCTGGCAAAGCGCTTGGGTTGACACCGAAAATACATGCTGATGAAATAGAGCCTTATAATGGAGCGGAGTTAGCTGCTGAAGTGGGAGCCATCTCTGCAGAGCATTTGTTAGTAGCCTCTGATGAAGGAATTCGAAATATGGCTACAGCTGGTACGATTGCGGTATTGCTACCTGGAACTGCCTTCTTCTTACGCGCTCCATTTGCGAGAGGGCGTTTGATGATTGATGAAGGGGTACCTGTAGCTATATCAACAGACTTTAATCCAGGCTCATCTCCGACAATGAGTTTGCCATTTATTATGAATCTAGCTTGTATGCATATGGGTTTGACACTAGAGGAAGTGTTAACTGCTACGACGATTAATGCTGCTTATGCACTTAACAGAGGTCATGAAATTGGTACACTAGAAGTGGGGAAGCAAGCTGACGTCATCATATTGGACGTTGCTAATTACAAGCAACTACAATATTTTTATGGTATGAATCATACGCATACGGTTATTAAAAAAGGGCAAGTCGTAGTAAGTGATGGCATTCTTTTATAGTAGCAAACATATGTAATTGTGCATTTATTTACAAATTAAATATTACAGAAAAAGCATAAATAGGGAGAGATCCGTTATTTATGCTTTTTTTCGTATAGAATATAGTTGTTACTATAGATAGAAGGGAATGTTTAACGTGCAGCTTACATTAACATTTCTTATTTTAGGAATGACGATTTTTGCATTTATGACGAATCGAGTGCGCGCTGATTTTGTTGCTATCGTGTCACTGCTCGCATTTGTTATCGCTGATATTTTAACACCTGCGGAAGCTTTAGCAGGCTTTTCAAATTCAGTTGTTCTTATGATCGCGGGACTTTTTGTTGTTGGCGCAGGTATACTGCGGACAGGGCTTGCGGCAATGGCTGGACAATTATTAATGAAATGGTCGGGTAATAGTGAGTTAAAGCTATTTGTATTATTGCTCATTATTGTAGGCTCTGTAGGTGCCTTTATGAGTAATACGGGGACAGTCGCCTTAATGATGCCTATTGTTGTTAGTATTGCAATTAGTATGAAAGAAAGTCCTTCAAAGTTTTTGCTACCACTTTCTTATGTAGCTAGTCTATCGGGGTTAATGACGTTAATTGCATCTCCACCAAATTTAATTGTCAGTCAGCTTTTAGTCGATCGTGGCTATCAGAAGCTAGGTTTTTTTGAGGTAACACCCATTGGCATTGTTGGGATGATTGCAGGGATTTTATATTTGGTGCTCGTGCGCAATATATTGTTGCCACATGATAAAAATAGAACACAAACATCTACTGGGTACAAGCTCTCACCAAAGAAAATTGTTAAACAATATGATTTAAACAATCGACTGTTTAAAATGTTTGTGCCTGAAGATTCTACGATTATCGGCATATCTCTAGCAGAATTAAAGCTTCCTGCAAAATACGCGCTCTGTATGATGAAAATTCAACGTAAATCACAGGATGGTATCAATTTACTCCCTATGACTTATCAAGAAATGGCGGGGCCAACAAGTGTTATACATGCCTTAGATGAACTCTATGTACAAGGCGAGGAAGAGGATATTGCTTTCTTGGCTGCAGATTATGGCTTAGTGATGCAAGAATTAACAGAGAATGAGGCAGATGAATTAGTAACAAAGCACCTTGGTATAGCGGAGGTGCTCTTAACACCCAATTCTAGTTTTATTAATGAAACAGTAAGTTCACTTGGATTCCGCGAAAAGTACAATCTCAATATTATTGGTATTAACCATAGAGGTGGCTATAAGCTACAGGATATGGTTAAGCATAAGTTGAAATTTGGGGATGCCATTTTAGTGCAAGGTGCATGGGATGAAATATTAGTGCTTGCTAGAGAGACGCAGGATGTTGTTGTAGTTGGTCAGCCGAAGGAACATGCGAGTGTTGCGGCAGCTACTGGTAAGGCTGGTATAGCGGGCGTCATTATGTTGTTGATGATTGGATTAATGGCATTTGAAGTTTTTCCGGCTGTGATTTCCGTTATGGTAGGAGCGGTTTTGATGATTATAACGGGCTGTTTGCGAAATATGGAAGATGCGTATAGTAATATGAATTTTGAAAGTATTGTGCTCGTTGCAGCGATGCTTCCAATGGCAACCGCACTAGAGAAAACAGGTGGAATGGTTATTTTATCAGATGGTATTATTGATGCTCTCGGTAGCTACGGTCCTTATGGGGTGCTAGTAGGGATATATATATTAACTGTAATTTTTGGCCAATTTATTAGTAATACAGCAACTGCTGTTTTGTTTGCGCCAATTGCAATGAATGCAGCGATTGCAATGAATGCTAATCCTACAACATTTATGATTGGTGTAGCTGTAGCGGCAAGTATGGCGTTTGCCACGCCAATTGCCTCCCCGACCAACGCACTTGTTATGACAGCGGGCGGCTATAAATTTATGGATTTTGTAAAGATTGGCGTACCGTTACAAGTTGTTATGTTTATTGTAATGATGCTAGCGGTTCCATTCTTCTTTCCGTTTTAAATTTTATGTTTTGCTGAATATCAGACATTAGACATTGGTGATCTGAGTATATGCTGCTGTACGCTGTGGCTTTCGTTATGCCACAGTGGACAGCAAACAGCAAACAGCTATGTTTGAAAAAAGTAAAATGATACAAAAGAATGAATGGCTATTTCAGTAGAAGAGAAATCGAAAATGGTATGGGAATAGCTAAGTGATGGCGAGATTTTTTTACGAACCAGTTTTAGAAAAGATGAGGAAGTAATCTGAACGAAAAAAGTTATTTAAAATATATTATGAATAACTAGATATGAACATCTCCTCGATGCTTTTTTATTTTACGTAAATATCTTTTATATATTGTGTTGATGTCCTTATTAACATATGTGGTAAACACATGCTCCAATGTGTAAGTAGATTACAAATATACAAATACTTATATATAGGAAGGTTCTCGTATAAACTTAAAAAACAATGATACTGTTAATAGATTACTAATGAAGCTTTTTTAAAAAATTAATATTTTTTGTAGAAAAACACTTGCAGAGATTGTAGAATCGTGATAAATTATTAATTGTCGCTAAGACGACTCAACATTAAGTACTACCAACTATAAATAACATCACAAAAAAAGTGTTGACACCAACATCTTAGAGTGGTAAGATAAGAAAGTTGTCGCTTCTGAAAAAGAGAAAAACATCTTAAAAAAGTTGTTGACAAAGAATATCGAAAAATGTTATTATATAAAAGTTGCTGAAAACAAAACGCAACGAAATGAACCTTGAAAACTGAACAAGCAAAACGTAATCAATATAGTTTTTATTAGCTAACTTTGTTAGTGAACGAAACAAAATTTTGGACATCAAA
>NZ_JBIVOE010000012.1:0-105802 GCF_044753985.1 Lysinibacillus sp. NPDC093210
GCCAGGATCAAACTCTCCATAAAAGAAATTTGATTAGCTCAAATTGTTTTGCTGGCATCAATTTTGATGTCCAAAATTTTGTTTCGTTCACTAACAAAGTTAGCTAATAAAAACTATATTGATTACGTTTTGCTTGTTCAGTTTTCAAGGTTCATTTTCGCTGTGTTTCAGCAGCAATAAAATTATTATATCAAAATATCAATATGTTTGTCAATAACTTTTTTCAAGTTATTTTTTCGCTGTCGAAGTGACAGGGTTATAATATAACACGGTAATATTTCATTTGTCAACACTTTCATTTAATTAATATTTCATTAATACAATAGTGTTTCACGACAGGAATAAATAATATCATGTTAATTGTATAATAGTCAATAAAAATTATAAAAAAATCTATTTTTTATTTTCCTACTATATAGTAGCTGTAGTATTTATTTTATTATGTAGGAATAACCTCTAGTTTTCTAGCTGTGCGTCTGCCATTCACACAGCCAATTCCTAAAACAGCGCCTCCATATGAGGAAGGCATATGTGTTTCTTACGATAGATTCATTTACCTTATTGTCTGCAAGTAGCTCCACTGCTTTCTTTTGTGCACGAACCATTTCTGCGATTTGTGCTGTAGTTACATCAATCGTTCTTGTGTCTGAATAAAGACCCATTTTAATTCCCCCTATTGTATTTGTTTTTTTATTTGTTAGCTAACACTCTATAAAGGGAATTTTGTCTCGATTTAACAACCATTTTTCAAAAAAAGTTTTAAAAAATATTCAGGGCAGTAGGAAGTTGTAAAAGCATACAAAAAAGAACCCTCTAAATACGAGGGTTCTTTGACAGTTATTTAAGTTGTTTCAATTAAGCCGTACTTGCCATCTTTACGTTTGTAAACAATGTTTGTGCCGTTTGATTCAGCATCAGTGAAAATGTAGAAATCATGTCCTAACATGTTCATCTGTAAAACAGCTTCTTCATGATCCATCGGTTTTAAATCAAACTGTTTAGTACGTACAATGGAATATTCATCTTCCTCTGTTGCAGTATCAGCTGCAGCTTGCGATATAGCAAAATAAAGTCCTGCACCTTCACGCTCACGGAATTTACGGTTTACTTTTGTTTTATGCTTACGAATTTGTCGCTCTAATTTATCAACAATTAAGTCGATAGCAGCATACATATCGTTATGACGTTCTTCTGCACGAAGTGTTAAGTTTTTCATTGGAATCGTAACTTCCACTTTTGTTTGCTTGTCATTATAAACCTTTAAATTTACGTTAGCATTGGCGTTAACATCTTCGTTAAAATAACGTTCAACTTTTTCGATTTTATTTTCTACATACTCTCGAATAGCTGGCGTTACCTCAATATTTTCACCACGAATGTTAAAGTTTAACATGTAAACTCCTCCTTTATGACTGCTATACTTCTTATTTCTACACAAGTGTGTGAAATTCCTCTAAAATAATTCTTTTTTCAATAAAATTTTATAAATTTATTTTTTTCTGTTTTGCTTCAGCCGTTTCTTTTTTTCGACGTAATTTCAGCTCGTCAACAATCAAATCCTCAATAGCGCCTTGATTATTAAAAAATACGCCGTATTGTTTCCCATTACCATGAGGACGGCTCCAAATCACTTCGCCATATACTCGAATTTCTATTGTATCTAGAACAAAACGCAAATCAAGAGGAGAAGGTCGTACACCTAAATCAACCTCAGTAAACATCTTTAATCCCCTCGGGCTTATATCCAATAAATCAGCCATTGCAGTTTGCGCATGATTTACTTTACCATTCTCATATATCGCAAAGGTCATATGAACCGGCTCGTCAAATTTAAAACGAAAGCCTTCTTGACGCTTAAATATCATCTTCCCCACCCCAATTCTTTTCAAACATTTAGTTAGCTTGATTATGACACGAATACATGATTTTCATCTAGAGGGAATTAGTAACATATTTTACCGTTAAATCACCTAATTTATGACTATATGTAAAGTTCCTCTTGTCGATTTTTGTATAATCATAATAACTTTATCGTTTTTTATTTGCACTAATTTGTCTAATAAACAAAAGAGACCATCATCAAGAGATGGTCTCTAATTTTTTATTAAACTTGTCCGTTATTCCCATTACCAAATTGTTGTTGTCGATTAATGCGAATAACTTCTTTCCAAGTATCCCGAAATTCCGTCACTAAGCCTTCAACCTCTTCAATGATACTAATATCATTTTGGATATTTGCTTCTACTAACCGACGATTCATATATTCATAGAGTGCTAACATATTTTTTGACACTTCAATATCCATATTAAGTGTCGCCATAAACTCACTAATAATCGCTTGAGCTTTTAGTAAGTTTGTATTTTTGTCTTGAATATTTTTTTCTTGAATCGCAAGTTTAGCTTTATTTAAGAACTTTAAGCACCCATTATAAAGCATTAATGTAAGTTCACCAGGTGAAGCAGTTGTGACACTATTTTGCTTATACGCATTTTGTGCTGTTAAATTTGCTGCCAATAAAGGACAACTCCTTTTAGATGTTACTTATTTACTATTTTAAACCATTAAACGAAGAAAAGCTAATAGAGAAATTAATTTTTCTTATCGTAATACATCCCGTCCATCACACGGACATTTCCATATGGATTAAAATATTGCACTTCACTTTTTTTCGTTTTTTGAAGGTTTGCCATATCCTGCTTTACTGCGCTCATTACAGCAGCCAATCTTTCTTTAATGCCATTATCCAATTCAAGCAAGGTACGATGAACGCGATCTTGTTCATCATAATGAAAACCTTCTTGTTTCAATCCATTGATAATGGTTCCACGCTTGTCCAACAAATTATTAATTGTATCCACGTATTCATCGCGATCTTCGCCCTTTGGGATATCACCTAATAATTTAAATAGATTCGCAGACGCCTGCAATAATTGATTTGTTAGTTGCATAAAATTCCCCTACTTTTCTACATTAAAAGCCTAATCAAGAACCTTGAGAGAATAAACTTGATTGTGAGTTGGCTTTATTTATCGCTTGCTCCATTGCCGTGAATTGCTTCCAATAACGAGCTTCAATATTTTCGAGTTTGGTCTTCCATGTGCTAATTCGACTTTCAGTATCAATAAGAGTCTTCCCAATTGCATATTGAGCATCTGTCATCGTAGAACGGCCAGCTTTTTTCTCAATATTAATTTCTAAAGTTTTCATCGATTCACGTAATTTATCTACATAACCACGTGTATCGACTGTTTTGCCATCTACAACATCCTCTTTTTTACCTTCACTATTTTTAAATAGTTTTTCAACTGAATCGGGATCTTCTTCTAATGCTTTTCTTAATTTAGTTTCATCAATTTCTAATGTACCACCGTCATTATAGTTTTTAGATGTTGTAATTCCAATACTAAATAACGTATTATATTTAGAATCAATACTTGGATTAGATTGATACACTAATGCACGCATACTAGACAATCCTTCACGGATAAGAGTATCTCCGCGAAGTAAACCACTCTTCGCCTTCTCTTCCCAAAGTTTAATCTCACTTTCAGACATCTCTTCTTTTTGCTCGCTAGTTAAAGGCGTATAATCACGATATTTTGTTTCTTTTGTTTGATCAGTAAAATCTTTTACTAAACCGTTATAAGTAGTAACAAATTCTTTAATTTTTGCCATGATATCATCAACATTTGTTGTTGATGTCATCGTCACTGCTTGTGCTTTTGGTGCATCATTTACTTTCGTATCATCTATACTACCATCAGGTTTTAAAATACCAGCTGCATCAGCATCTGCTTTTGCCGCATTTTGCGTACTAGTAGCTTCATTTAAACGTGTTTGTGCTGCTTTTTCTTCAGCATCTGCGGTTAAATATTCTTTACGTAGGATATTTTGTTCCGCTAGAGCAGAAAATTGAGACTTTTTTTCTGGAGATAAATTATTCCAAATTTCTTTTTGTTTATCCGTTAAATCTTCAACCTTTTTAGAACCATCTTGCAAACCTTTAACTAATGCATCTCCAAATTGACTATACTTTTGTTTTAAATCGTCAGCCTGCGCTTTTTCTTGATAATTTTTTAAAGTTGCCGAATCCGTTGCTATTAAATTAGTTAAATCATCTTTACTTAATGACTTTAATACATCTTTTACTTCTTGCGTAAATTCGGTATTATCGTCTATATCTTTATGAATTTTTTCAATAGAATCATTACTGTCGTATGGGAACCGTTTTAGAGCATCAATAGCATTTTGGTCAAAATCTTTTAATTTTGTTCCATACTTTGCATAATCAGCTTGAGCTTTAAAATCTGTTAATTGATCTTTATTTGAAAATAAAGCATCTAGTGTTTTGTCATCAAATTTCTTTAACTTTGCTTTGCTTTCATCACTTAAAGAGCTTCCGTCTAAATTATCTTTAATACCTTGTACTGATGACTGATTTTTGATGAAATCAATTTCATCTGTTGATAAATTTCTCCATGTATCACTTCCAAGTTTGTTATATTGAACTTGTTGTGATATTGTTAACGATTTTCCGAAAGCATCTGCATAAGCCTGTTCATGTGCAGCAGTATAACTATTAATATCACTAGCACCATAGGCATTTTGCTTCGTTGTAAGATTTGCTTGTTTATTCGCTAAATTAGTTGTAGCATTTTTAAATTCTTCCAATGCAGCCTTATATTTATCTGAAATAGTTTGAAGACCGTTAAATGTATCTTTTAATGTGACACTATAACCCGAAATCGTAAACGTGTTGGTTGTTCGTTCTGTTGCTATACCATTCACAGTGAAAATAGCATTTTTTCCTTCTGTACTTTGCACTTTGCTAGGATCAGCAAATCCTAACTTGTTGAAAATATCTACTCCACCTGTAACTTTAATTTCGTCATCGCCTTTAACGTCACCAGTGTTTTTAGCAGTAAATGAAAATCTACCATTTTCAAAAACAGCACTTATTCCTGCGTTACTACTATTCACTTTACTAACAAACTGGTTTACAGTCATATCAGAAGTAATTTGAATTTTTGTTGCTTCACTTGCTAATTGACCGTTACTTTGTATAGCTTTAAATTCAATCGTCCCTGTTGCCCCTAAATCAGACATTTTAGTTGAACCTACAGCACTTACTTGGTCACCAACTTTACGAGCTGCTGTTGCTAATTGTGAAACCCCTTCTATAGAAAGTGATCCAGAAGCACTTCCTGTTGCAGTAGCAGATACTAAGTTAGAGTTTGTACTAGCTGCTGTTTTTGAAAGGAAACTTTTTAAGACTAAATTATCAGCAATGTAAGTATCGAATGTTTTTAATTTTGTATTAACGCTACGATATGCGTCACGTTGCCACTCATACGTTTGTTTCTTTTGATATAACTTGTTTAATGGTGCTTTTTCCGCACTCATCAATTTTTTTACTAGTGCATCTATATCCATTCCGGAAGCTAATCCGCCTACTCTATTTACCATTATATTTCCTCCTAAATTTGCTTATATTTTTTCGTCTACAATCATTCCTAATAACTTTTGCATTTCATAAAATGCATCTAAAAGTTTTTTAGGCGGAATTTCTTTTACGACTTCATCTGTTTTGGTATCTACAACCTGCACAAAATAACGATCTAAACCGTCATGCAGAACAAACTTAGAAGCATTATGATTTACTTGTAAAAACTCATTTACAGTGTCTACTGCATTTTGCAGCTTTTCTTTCGATATTTCTTGGTCTTCAGCAGTTGGTAGTTCTCTTTGTACTACAGACTGCGATTTAACTTGTGTTGTCATCGGGAGTTCCTCTGAACCAACTTTTTTAGAAAGTGTTGATGAAGTTGCAGGTCCAACATCTGTAGATTGTCCTTGAGCTGCAATACGCATAAGTATGTAACCTCCTAAACATTTCTTGTTCTTATATTTAGTATCGGAAGTTTTTTGGAATGTTTCACCTTTTTGCGCTAACTACTTACTTTCAATGATACTCTTCTAAAAAACCTCTAGCTCAGATTATAATTTTCTGAACTAGAGGTTTTTAATGAATTAATAAAACAATCGTTAATAACGTTATTTAGATATCACCAGATGATCTTGTATTTCTTAAAATCTATTAATTTCAAATTAAAAGCTCTTATAATGAAACTTGTTCGCTTAAAATGCTCACAATATAGTTAATTTCATCATCAGTTAAACGAGGATGTATAGGCAATGTTAACGCTTTTTCATACCATTCCTCCGCTACTGGACATAGCCCCCGCTCATAACCTAGGTTTTGATAATACGGATGCCAATAAACAGGTATATAATGCACATGGACACCAATATTTGCAGCTCGCATAGCATCAAATACTTGTTTCCGATTTGCTTCATCTAATTGAATCATGTACAAATGCCAGCCGGATTCAGTATCTTCTAATTGTTTTGGTATTGTAATTCCAGGAACGTGTTTCAAGGCTTCATTGTACTTTGCAGCAATTTCTTGTCTCCGCTTAATAAAGTGATCAAGCTTTTTCATTTGTGAAACACCGAGGGCTGCCTGTAAATCTGTCATCCGATAATTATAGCCTAATTCTGTCATTTCATAATACCAGTCACCTTGCTCTTTAGCATAAACTGTTGGCTCAATTCCATGGCTCCGGAACTTTAATAATTTTTTATAATAACATTCGTTATTTGTAACTATTACGCCACCTTCTGCTGTTGTTACAGGCTTTACAGGGTGAAAACTAAACATTGTCATATCTGCCTGTGTTCCAATCTTACGCCCTTTATAGCTAGAACCAAAAGAATGTGCACCATCTTCAATGACAACGAGTTTATGTTCATTGGCAATTTCCATAATTGCATCTATATCGACAGGTTGGCCAGTAAAATCCACAGGAATAATTGCCTTTGTTTTTGATGTAATCTTTGAACGGATTTGTTCAGGATTTATATTATACTTACGTTCATCAATATCCGCAAAAACGACTGTGCCACCAACATAACGCACACTGTTTGCACTTGCCGCAAAAGTAATAGGAGAAGTAATTACTTCATCGCCTTCACCAATTCCCGCTGCGTGACAAGCGCCATGTAAAGCAGCTGTCCCATTGCAAAATGCTACTGCATATTTTGATCCAACATAATCTGCCACAGCTTGCTCAAACTGTGCAATTTTCGGTCCTTGTGTTAAGTTAGGCGAACGTAATGTTTCTATAACGGCTTGAATATCATCCTCATCTATACTTTGACTGCCATATGAAATAAATCGAGGTGAATCACTCATAGTAATAACTCCCAACTTAATGGTGTTCCTTTTATTACGTCCTGCTTAATTGCTTTACCAATGACTAAATCATAGTACTTTGTTGGCAAACCAAGTCCTGGTCGAACGTTGCGAACATTTTGTTCAGTTAAAATATCACCAGCTTTTAAATCTTCTCCAATATATAAAGAACGACGGAATTTTGCTGATTCCTTTTCAGCATTTGTTGGTCCATAGCTCACATTCCCTAAACTTTGCCATGCACGCTCTGTTTCTTCGACTAACATTTTTAATTCATGTGGTTCCATAGAAAAGGCAGAATCAACCCCACCTTCAGCACGAGATGTTGTAAAATGCTTTTCAATTACCGTTGCTCCTAGTGCAACCGCGGTAACCGATACACCAACCCCCATAGTATGATCTGATAACCCTATTTCTGTATTAAACATTTCTCTCAAATGCGGTATTGTTATTAAGTTCGAATTGGCAGGTGTAGCAGGATATGTACTAGTGCACTTCAGTAATATGATTTGATCGTTGCTTTCTTCATGAGCAGCACGAACAGCCTCATCAAGTTCAGCAGCTGTTGCCATACCTGTTGAAATAATCATCGGTTTTCCAGTTCGCGCCACCTTCCTAATTAATGGAATATCCACATTTTCAAATGAGGCTATTTTATAAGCTGGTACATTCAATGTTTCCAGAAAATCTACTGCTGTCTCATCAAACGGTGAACTAAAAGCAAGGAGACCAAGTTCTTGTGCTTTTGCAAAAATCTCCTTATGCCATTCCCAAGGTGTATAGGCCTCTTTATATAAATTATACAAAGAATTACCTTTCCAAATATTCTCATCATCTTTTATAAAAAAATCATCTGTATGGACGTCTAATGTAATCGTATCTGGTGTATATGTTTGTAATTTCAGCGCGTCTACACCTGCCTCTGCGGCTAGCTCTACTAAATGTAAGGCTCTTTCTAATGATTGATTATGGTTACCTGACATTTCAGCAATAATAAACGGCTTTGTATGACGACCAATTTCTCTATTTCCTATTTTAATCATTTTATCAACTCCAATATTTTATAAACCCACGAATTTGGAAGTTTATTTTGTGTTATTTTTAATCCACTTACACTTAGACCTTCAATTTTTAGTTTGCCCAGTAATTTTTTATAAGTATTTACTGTCACATGTTCATGCCAACCTAGATTAACAATTGCACCTTGATCTTCTGCATATTTGGTAGTTAAAATTTGATTTTCGGCTACAATTGTACTCGATGAGGGCAGTCCAACATAACAACGTTCCCACGTTGTACTTCCACCAGCACCAATAGCAAAATCAGCTTGTTGCATTAACTCTGCCATATAATTAATTTGACAATGATAGTAATACCCTCGCTCTTCACAAACCTCGCGAATTTGTTCCTTGAAAACATTACCATTTCCAACAACTACATCAACATGTTTAAACTGAAAATCCTCAAGTGCTTCCAATATTTTCATTGTCTCATTGGTTGGGTCCGAACCGCCCATAAAAACGAGTAAATTTTCAATTTTCTCTTGTCTCTTGCGTAATAGTCTTCTTGCATCAATAAATTCATCACGCATAATTAAATATTTTGGGCCTAATAGTTTTACACATGTATCAGACACTAAACCATCATAACGCGATTCAAAATATGGCAATGCATTTTGATCTAGAAGTAACTCACAATCATGCTTACGGTTTGCTAAATCATCAATTACTGCGATTTTTTTTGTAAATACACGTATTTCGGACTCCCATTCTTTGTCAATCCCATAATGATCAATGATATATAGGTCTGCTTGCTCAGCTTCAAAAATATTTCTGAAGCCTTCACTGTTTACGTAATCTATTAGATTGCCAGGTAAATCTTGCATCCAAAAGATTACTTCACATTCATTCAGCCGCAAATTTTTTGCAACTGTTAAACAACGCATAACATGACCACTACCGATTTCAATAGATGCATCTGTACGAATAATGACTTTCATTAAATCACCGGCTTTTGCTCGATATGAGCATTTAGTTTTGCTACATCAGGATTATCTTTTAAAAATTGAATGACGTTAGCACTTGAAATTAAAGGGTTATCGAAATGCTTCGCTACCTCATAAATAAGTTTATAGTCTTCTTCTGTATCAAGCGTAATCCTTAGTTCTGGCGCAATTCGATTTGCTGGTACTTTATATATGACTGATTTAAACTCTTCAGCAAATTCGTAGGCATAATAAGTAACGTGCTCACGATGCCGAGACTCTAGTCCTGCTTTATGAATATATAAAAGTGCTTTATATGAAATAAGTTCTACCGCTAAACCACGAGGTAATTGCCCGTCAATCAACACAATATCTTTTCGTTCTTTTAGCATTAACTCTACAATTTCACTGGCCATTTCATAGTCAACAAATGGGCAATCAGACGTTACTCGCATCACATAGTCAGGTTTGTATTGTTTTGCACATTGAACATAGCGATCTAATACATCTTCTTCAGAACCTCTGAAATATGCAACTTGATGCTTCTCACACCAGTTTGCAATAGCATCATCTTGTTTTAATGTACTTGTCGCAACAATAACCTCGTTAACACCTTTGATCGCACGACAGCGCTCGATATCGTACTTTAAAACATCTATATCTCCAAGTGGTTTTAAAATTTTCCCTGGCAAACGAGAGGAGCCCATTCTTGCTTGGATAATTACAATAAATTTCATAATTCTACCTCTGCTATATATTTATTGAATTTTACACCAACTACTTGCCAACGCTGTTTCGTCATTTCAAACATATAAACATCATGCCAAACTCCATTTTTTAAAATATGATGTTCTAATATACCAACTTCTCGAGCACCTTGTTTAATATGCAATTTTTGTACAGCTTTATTTATATCTAATACTTCGCCGTTAAGCTTTAAAAGTCCTAACTTAGTAAATGCAAAATTATATACATAAGCACCTATAAAGCCCGCTAACATTGTAAATTTTTTATTACCAATATAAAAATTCCATGTCCCACGCTTATGCATCCAATTAATATCTGTAATAGAAATAAAACCTATTAATTCATTTCGATATTCCATTAACCAATAATAACCATTTTTATCATCCCTAATTTTGCTAAACCACTTGTTTTGATTTTCTATGTTGTATTCAATATCTGTGTACATAAAACGGGTTACTTCTTCACTTGTACGCCAATCTAAAATTTGCTTTAAATGTTTTTCCTCTATTTGAAGCCAATTCATTTATTTAATCACTACTTCCCTGGTAAACGATGTTAAGAAACTTTGTCCATCCCAAACACCATCAAAATCTAGCGCTTGGCCAATTGGTACAATCCGATCTACCCCTCTTGTTGAAATTGTATCTACCAATTCTACTAACTCGGATTTCCCAAAACCAAAATATACAATTGTTTGATCTTTATCGATTATTGTTTGTTCTAAGTCTACTAAGTTTTCAACTTCATACTCAAAAAACAAGCCCCCACCGCAATGCTGTTCACGTACATTCGCTGGTACATCATTTAGCTTTATACGTGAAAAGTAAGTTATAGGTGCTACTTTTTCTACATAACTTTCAGCAGCTAATTGTAAACTAGTCGAATACTTTAATACTTGCGTTGCTGCTAGTAACTCATGTTGCTTTATCTGGATTTTACGTTCAAATGCCGTCCAGAAAGATTCTGTTTTCTCGCCTATCCATACGACAAGTCTTGGGGATGAACATGCCATTTGATCAAACCAAAACACATCGTTATAAAATTGCTCAAGTAATGCATCTAGTGCCTCATTATCTAACAGTTTAACTTTTTCAGAATTCAATATGGCTAATGAAAATCTGTCTGGAAATGCTAATTCATTTGCAATTGGTGCAAGCGGAATATTGCGAATAGCTTTTATCGTTTCATCGCCGCCCCAAATAACACGTGTATGACATGCTAGACTAAACACTTCCGTTGCTTTCTCATCATGTCCATATGTACAAATTATGATTTGCTCTGCTACCGTTTTAAAATTCGGTAACTCTTCTAAAATCACTTGTAATAACTCATTTATTTCCGTTTTACTTGAGATTCGAATGATATTGCGATTCCCTGCAAGGAGGGACAGCATCCATGAATAAACGAAAATAGTATCAACATTTGAAGGAGCGATATGAAAAGCTGTGCCACGTCCACGAACTACTTTCCCCTCAGTAGCCTTTTCAAACTCTGCTTGCATTTGCTTAATATTTGATTTACGGAGCCAGTAACCTAATGCTACAACTTCGGGCATAAAACGCATCCGCACGAAACGCTTCGATAGACTTTGTGTAAAAGCAATGATTTCCTCAGCAAAAGGTTTACTCAGTTTTTGACTATTCAAGTTACATAGTGCATCATCAAAATTTACATTTTTCGGCCAAAATATTTTCACAAACGCACACCTCCTTGAAAAGTATCGCTACAACCGCGTAATTCTGCCTTCGGAATACGCCCAACTACACTAAAATACTTACCTTTCCATCCACATTGACAATCATCAATACCAAGAATTGTGCCTAAATCCTCTGTCAATAAAGAATGACCTGGATAGCTTTTCGGTAGTTCACTCACTACCTGAATTAACCCTTGTTGCCCTACAGGTAAAACATCGAACGTAAGTGGATGACGAATTATCACATCCGCGTAGCTCGGAGCATGTAAATGTCCTTCACTACACTCGACAAAAATTGAACCGACCTGTTCAACCATGCCATAATAGTTATGTACTTCTTGAATGCCAAGTTGCTCACTAAGAAGATGATTAAACGTTAAAGCATCAACTGCCTCGTCCTTAAGCTTTTTCCATCCACCACCGTGAATCAGTACACTATTATTAAAATTAATATTTAACCTTTTATCTTTTATTTCTTTATAAACGTACTGCCAAATCATAAATGTAAATCCAAATAGTAATATTCGCTGACCCTCGTATTCTTTTAAATACGCTTTTAAACCTTCAACATCCAATGACATATCATCATTTAAAGCATAAAAATGTTTGCGACCAAAATTTGAGAATCCTAAAATTCCCGCTCCACGCGCACTAAATGATTTACGATCCTTTAGTACGGATTTCGTATCTAACAAAATCATTGGCAAACGCTTATTACCTAAAATAGGTTTCATCACTTCTACAAGTGCTTTCGTTTGTGCAATCGACGTTTCTTTATCGAGATAGATTTTAGATACTTGCTGTCCTGTTGTGCCACTGGACGTTAACACCTTTACAACATTTTCTTGCGAAACCGATTTTAGTTTCATTAGTTTAAATAACTGCACAGGTAAAAAAGGTACTTCTTCTAAACAACTTGCTTCTAATAATGCGTTGCTTTTTTCAAGCATTGATTTATATTCATGGCAGTTTTCGATGTGCCATCTAGTTAGTTCATTTAATTTAACCAAAAGCTCACTTTCTTTCTCTGCCCGTACTAAATGATAAGGGACCGTCATAAACAGCTCTCCTTTAGCTTCATATAATCGGTTTTGCCACTTGCAAAACGTGGTATTTCATCAATCACTTTGATTTTAAATGCAGTTTTATGAAGCTTATATAATCGTTCAAGCGCTTCTTTTACTTGCTCAACGCAATCAACTTGTTCAATAGCTACAATTAATTTATCGTCAGAACCAGTGCAAGCTAAAGGTATTTGTAGCTCTTCTTCAAGTTTCTTTTCTACATCATCTAGATTAATGCGCAAACCAAATAACTTAATAAAACGCTTAATACGACCTGTAATTGTAAAGTATCCATCTTTATCAACGATTGCTGTATCGCCAGTATAAAGTACCCCATTTAGTTCATAGCCATTTGCTAAGTCTGCTAAATTCTCAGCGTACCCCATCATGACATTAGCACCTTTATAAATTAACTCCTCTGTTTCTGCATCAATAGAAAGTTTACCACCAGGAATAGCGATTCCAATGGTGCTAGACTTCTCTAATACTTTCTCATAAGGTATATAAGAAATACGCGGTGCTGCTTCAGTTTGACCATACATTATGTAAAATCTCTTATTTTGTTCTTTTGCATACTCTGCAAAATGTTTTACAAGCTTTTCATTTAACCGTCCGCCAGCTTGTGTCATTGTCTTTAAATAAGGTAACTCCATTTTTGTAAAGCCGATACGTTGTAACATTTGATATGTAAATGGAACACCTGCAATTGAAGTTGCCTTATGTTTTTTTACAAATTCCCAAAAAGACTTCTCCAATACACTTTCATCGGTCAATAAAATTGAAGCACCTGCTAAAAGATGACTATTTACTATCGACATGCCATAGGAATAGGAAAGGGGTAAGTTCATAATCGCTCGTTCATTTTTATTAATTTGTAGATAATCTATAATAGATTCTGCATTTACTCTGAGATTATCATATGAAAGTCGGACAAATTTTTGACTACCTGTCGTTCCAGAAGTGCTTAGCAATATTGCTAAATCAGGATGAATAAAACTTGTAAAATCTCTCTTTCTTACTAATCGATTACTGTTGGCTTCATAATCTTTATAAGCATTTAATCCTACAATCCATTTTGGGTAATAAGCATCTATGATTTTCGCCAGTAATAGCCAGTAATTCTCGGTTGATATCAGAAGAAACTAACATTACTGCATGCTTACTATTCATAGCAGATATATAAGTAAATAAAATTTCGATTGTATTTTGACACAAAATTAATATTAACTCTTTTTTTTCACTTTTAAATTCAACTATTGGAATTTCATTATATATATAAGCTTCATTATTAGAAGTAATTGCAACAATATTTTCAACCTCTATATTAAAAAAACTCATACTATTTCTCCTTTCATAGAAAAAAGGTGTGATAATTACTACCACACCAGCTACCTTTAAAATTTCACTTCATATTTCCCTAAAATATTCTTAGCCTTAGCAAAGGTACTCATCTCTAAAACATCATCTGTATCAAGCATCGTATCAAATTGATCGTCAATTTCAGAGATTAACGCCATGTGGGCAATAGAGTCCCATTCCGGAATACTATTGTATGTTAAATCGTTAATTACTTGTTTTTCTTCAATCCCTAATACTTCAGCGAAAATATTTCGCAGTTTTTCTTCGTTATTCATAGTATCCCTCCTTAATCTATTCATTTAATAAATTATTATAACTTTAATCAAACATAAATTAATTGAATAATATATATATTCAATTATAATCCCTATACTCCCCTAGCTAAATCACCATTCCACCATCTACACCTATTACTTGACCTGTTATATATGATGAAAGACTTGAAGTTAAAAATAAAATAGTATTTGCAACTTCATCTGGCTTCCCTATACGCCCCATTTTAATTTGTGAAACTCGCTCTTCAAATTTTTCAAGTGTCAGTTGACTCGTTAAATCAGTTTCGATAAATCCTGGTGCTACAGCGTTAACTCGAATATTGTAAGGGGCTAGTTCCTTCGCTGCAGAATATGTTGCACCGATAACAGCTGCCTTACTCGCAGCATAAACAGTTTGTCCAGTATTTCCAACACGACCAATAATGGAGCTTACATTCACAATAGAACCAGATTTTTGTTTCATCATTAAACGTGATGCATACTGAATGTGAAAAATAACCGCTTCGGTATTTACAGCTAATGTATTCGAAACTCGTTTCCTGTCAATCATTCCTAGCAATGCGTCATCTAAAATTCCAGCATTATTTACAACGGCGTCTAACTTATTTATATTTTTTTTAATCCATAAAAATGCCCTTTTTATTTCATCTACATTACAAACATCATAACTTAAAATATGTACATTTACGCCATATAAAGATTCTATCTCTTCTTTTATTTGAGATAGCCGTTGTTCATCACGACCATTTAAAATAAGCGTAGCTCCTTGTTTTGCTGCTTGTAAAGCCGTTGCATAGCCTATACCCCTGGTCGCACCAGTAATGAAAATTGTTTTACCTATTAACATACTTTATACTCCTAATTTTTTTTTGTGAAATCGTAAATAGCCAATGTTTGAGCGATAGCTTCTGTTTCTTTAAAAGACAATGAATTATCATAAAAAGTAGTATTTTTTTTCGGGACTTTCCAATCACCATATGTATATTCTAAATAACCAATATAATTTTTAGGTGCTTTCATTTTTACATTATTAAATATAATTTCATCAAAACCTTTAAAAAACTTTTTCGGTGTAATATTAACTTCTTGAACATACATATCTTCATCATCTAGGCTATTATTTAGACATGCGAAACTAATTTGAAAATAGTATTCATCTTGCCAATAACAATGAATGGAGATATCAAATACCTTGGATTTAGAAAGCATTCGTTTATAAATTTTTAAATCAAAGTCATTTGATAGCAACTCAATATTATCAATTAACTTTTTTAATATGATGTCTACTTCATCCGAAAAAATAGAAAAATCTATATCATCATCCCAAGATAACAACTGATCTTCCCTAATAATTCCAAGTAGTGTACCAAAGGACACATAACATGATTGTTCTTTTAAAATATTCGATATATCACATAATAAATCGGTAGCCTTATTTCTCATTTCAGGTACTTCAAAAGGCCTTTTATCTATTTTCAGCATATTTTTCGGTGGGAATTTCACTTTATCTTGTGGCACATACAATTCTTTTAATTGTTGTAAAATCGATTCTATATACATACTGGTTACCACAATGTAATCAAACTTTTCACCATAATCTTTCAAAACGTTTGGAGAAAATACTTTATATCCTAATATCTCTGTACCCTGTTTTTTTACATCATTATCTATAAAACCTAATACCTCAATATTTTCTTTTGACTGTGTTAAATAATTTTGACCACCCATACTTGCTCCGAAAATAAAAACTTTATCATTAGGCATTCTTTCATCTACTTTCTAATTGAATAAGTATATTATCATATAATTCAGTGGAATTGATTATTGAATTTTGGGCACGAACATTAGTGTTTAACTCACTAAAAATGTTATCAAAGTCTTGTTTAGTTAAACCATAATCTGTTATTAATAAATCTTGTTTCAATTGTTTAAATAACTTAACAATTCGTTGCTTTAGTTGTTCTGTAATAAATGGATGCTTATTATTTAAATCTTGCTTCAAATAGGTATCGATAATAATTGGTAACGTTATACTCGTTGCAATTCCATGAGGTATATCTTTATTTAATGTCATATAGTATGACATTGCATGTGCTATTGAAGTTTGCGTGTTAGAAAACGCAACACCTGCATAATAAGATGCTAGTAACATTCTTTCTCTTAATTCAATGTTAGCTAAATCTTCAACTAAATTTGGTAGCACCTCTAATACCATACATGCCGATTTCACAGCATATATTGATGAAACTTTATTATTATTACGATTCCAAATGCTTTCTAAACTATGTGATAATGCATCTAAACCTGTTTGTAGAGTAATGTTTCTTGGTACAGTTAAATGAAGTTCTGGATCTAAAATAGCTGCTTCACAATATAACCTATTATCAGAAATAGAATATTTCTTCTTTTTAACATCCTCCCAAACTGTTCCCCACATTGTAACCTCTGAGCCTGTACCTGCAGTTGTTGGAATTGCAATAATCGGCTTCACTAGAACTCGAGATGATAGTCCATTTGTCAACAAATCTAATAAATCTAACTGAGCTTCACTTTTATAAGGAGCAATTGCTTTTGCTGCATCAATTACACTGCCCCCTCCTAAAGCAACAATAATTTCAAATTCTTCATATTGTATATTTTTTCGAATCTCTTCTAATTGATTAAGTGTAGGATTAGGTTGAATAGTATCTATAATATTAACAATTTCAGTATTATTATTTACTATTTGATTAACTAAGCCCCTTGTAACAAATCCTTTTGATGTAACTAATAATGCTTTTCTACCATTTATAAATCTTGGTAAAAAATCTATTGAACCTCTTCCGAATTCAACTTTAACTGGGTTATTATATTTACTCATCGGCGAATAATTCCTTAGCTTTTTCATAATCTTCTATAAAATCAATTTCCATCCACGGTTCATTATTAATCGAATGACATTTAATCATAAAACCATTATTTGCCATTTCAGTAAAAGCAAATGTATCATAAACATTTAACTTTTCTTCAACTAAAATAGCTTCAATGTAGTCAAAAACTGATTCAGGTCGATGTATTGCAGCCAACCCTATCCACTCACCAGCACTATCTGTTAATGGAATATCTTTATTTGATTCGATTAAATTAAATTCCTCATCAATTCGTACCTTCATAGCCTCTTCATCAGTTTCTTTAAAATCAACTGCTAAATCTATAATGTTATTCCCATTGCTTTGAGATATAAATTGTTTAAATAATTTTTCACTGAATACTACATCTCCATGCAGATATAAAAATGGATTATTCTCGACTATATGCTTTACTGCATATAAAGAGCCCATATTGTTACAATATTTGTAAAACGGATTGTAAATTGTACTAACTGAAGGACCCACTATTTTTTCAATCATTTCTTTCAAATATCCGGTTACAATTATAATCTGTTCAAATCCATTTTCCTTTAATAATCTTATATTTCGCTCTAGAATACGTTCTTTTCCTAATGGCAATAAACTTTTAGGCGTATTAATAGTTAATGGATATAACCGACTGGATAAACCAGCAGCTACAATAACTACTGTTTTCATATTAATTCTCCTTTAAGTATGTCATAAATCTGTTTTTAACTTCTACAGGAGAAATAGTTGGTCGCCCTAAATTTTCCTTAATACCTTTTGTCGTTTTGAAATAACCAAATGTTAATTTCATATTACGATTCCAACCATGAATCGAGTCATTTAAATCTTTTAAAGAATTTAATTGATCAACCTGATCGTAGTTTGCTCCTTCAGCTATCTTCACAAAGTCTACAATTGAAGAAACTGTCTTTTGTCCGCCTGTTGACTCGTGTAGACCATTATCTAAAAGTAAATGATATAAATTTTTAGGAGCATAGCTACCATTTGTCGTCAATGAACCCATACGCATTAATAAAGACCCATCTCCATCAATTACGATTATTTTTATATCAGGCTTCGCTAAAGCTAAACCTAGTCCAACTGAACTAATACATCCCATAGATCCAACCATATAAAATTGATTTTCTAAATCTCCTATTTCAAATAGCTCTCTCCCAGTTACACCTGTTGTAGCAAGTAAAACTGTTTTTTTATCAATGATGTTATGTAATTCAGTCAGTACTTCTAGGCGTTTTGTTTCAACTTTTTCACGTACGCTCAATTTTATATTCTTTTCTTTTGATGCAACATTTTGTTGTTTTCCTAATTGCATTGCATCAAAAGTACCGTTTCTAACAATAAAGAAGAAAGATTGTCCATTTTCAATAATTTCATTAGCTCTAACTAATTGTGCAATTGCCTCATCTTCATTAAATGATAATACTTCGTTTTTTATTTGCATTATATCTAACATTTTATCTGTTATTGTTCCCATTAATTCATGTTGAGGCTCATCATTAACACCAGACTCACCACGCAAACTCACAAACCCTAGTACAGGGATTTCAAATGTATAATTTAAAGAAGTTAATGGAGATACAGCATTAGTTAAACCAGAGTTTTGACATAAAAATACACTTTTTCGTCCTCCTAAAGTAACCCCAGCAGCAATGGCTACAGCATCTCCTTCATTAGCGGCCATAACAAATTGATCTTTATTAATTGCATAATTAATCATCGGCTTTAAAAATGAACATGGAACTCCACAAAAAAAATCAAAGCCTAATTCTTCTAATTTTTCACCATAACTATCCATTGACAACATCTACATTTCACCTGCTTTTTTTAATTCAATAATATCATCAATGTCTATCCATGAACTACGAATATACTTTACTTTTACTTCTTGCGATTTTGCAATATCACTTAACACTTCACTTAGGCGAAGTGTTTCAATTTCACGATTTTGCGCTAGTTTAGATATTGTTGTTTTTAACATTTCTAATCCTGTTTCAGAAAATTTACACAACCCAATAAATTCACCATGGATTCCATCACTAGCCAGTTCACTTGACATTTCTTTTAAAATAACTTCCTGATTAAACTTTTTCTTATTATATTCTTCAGAGGTAACAACATAATCTTGATAACCTTTATTTTTATATTCCGCATCAGCATCGACAACAATAGTAATATCTGATTCTGAAGTTAATAGCTCATTTAAAACATACGACTTGAAAAGAATATCCCCATAGGATATCAATACATTACCTTTTAACTCCTTTAGAGCTAAATTTAAAGAATAAATTTCTTTTGTTTTAGCATGATTTTCATTATCTACGAATTGTATATTAGATTGATTAAAGTAATCCTTACCAAAACCTCTTACTACAGTAATATCTTTTATACCTGTATCGTTAAATAATTCAATTAAATGATTTAATATAGGCTTATTATTTACTGGAAGAAGAGCCTTTGGTAATTCTTCCGTTAATTCATTAAATCCCTCACCTTTAGCTGCAGCTAAAATGACCGCTTTTAGATTTTGACCATAAGTTGGTAAATATCTTTTCTCAGCATCTTTTAATTCATCTGCACCTTGAAGTTCAAATATATGACTGACAGTTGCTATATTTCCTTCTACATTCATTAAACTTTGGTCTTCAAAGATTTGTTTCGTTGTATGTTCCATTGCTGTAATTGCGGAACGAACATTATGATTAGCCCAAATAACTGTACTTACCCCCCACTCATTGAAATGTTCAGTTGGTGTTGAATAATATTTAGTAGGTACAATTATGATAGGATGACGGTTGTCCCATGCCTCCATAAATGCTTGAATTTCTGAAGCATTTGCTTTTTTGCTATGCATTAAAATAGCATCTGCACCAGCTTGACGATATGCCTCTGCACGTCTTAATGCCTCTTCTAATCCCCATCCAGCGATAAATGCCTCTACTCGTGCAACAATAACAAAGTCTGGATCTGTAGCCGCGTCTTTAGCCGCTTTAATTTTCCCACAAAATTCATCTATATCAGCTAAAGGTTGTGTTTCACCATTAATAAATGAATTAGTTTTTGGAAATAACTTATCCTCAATACATACACCAGCAATGCCTCGTTGTTCTAATTTCCGTACTAATCGGCGCATATTATTAAAGTTTCCATATCCAGTATCTCCATCTAGTAAAATAGGAATAGTTGTTGCATCACTCATAAATTCAATTACTTCTAATACTTGTGTCCATGAAGCTTCATTGTTATCTCGTACCCCAAGTGTAGCTGAAATCGATAAACCACTCGCCCAGATTCCTTTAAAACCTGCATTTTCTACTATTTTTGCAGATAACCCACTGTGAGCTTCCATTAAAAATTCTAATTGATTTGAATGTAACATGTTTTTTAACTGTGTAGTCTTTTTCACAATGATTCCTCTTATCTTTATTTATTTTAAATATATCGAATATAGAAATTTTAAGAAATAATATAATTGTTACTCAATTATTTGAGTTAGACTTTTGTATAAGTTCTTCCATTCATTTGAATAAATCTTTTGGCTAATTAATTAAAGTTTTTAATTCCTGAATACTTAACCAATCGGTATTTTTATCACTTGTATATTCAAAGCCATCAGGTAACTTTTTACCATTATTTCCATATTGAGTTGACCACCATGAAAACTCTGGTTGAATAACATAATATGTATCAAATTCACATGTATGACGAGCATCATCCTCCATAATCATCGCTTCATGAAGCTTTTCACCAGGACGTATTCCTATAATTTCTATTTTGCAATCTGGAGCAATCGCTTTTGCTAAATCTGTTACTTTCATGCTAGGTATCTTAGGTACAAAGATTTCTCCACCATACATGCGCTCTAAATTATCTAATACGAATTGTACTCCTTGATCAAGAGTAATCCAAAAACGTGTCATACGCTCATCTGTAATAGGTAACTTCCCTGTATCTTTGATCTTTTTGAAAAATGGTACTACACTACCGCGACTACCAACTACATTGCCATAGCGTACAACTGAAAACCTAGTTTTCTTTTCTCCGACATAAGCATTAGCAGCAACGAATAATTTATCAGAAGCTAATTTTGTTGCACCATATAGATTCACTGGGCTACAAGCCTTATCTGTTGAAAGTGCAATTACTTTCTCAACACCGCGGTCAATAGCAGCCTCAATAATATTTTGTGCACCATGAATATTTGTTTTTACCGCCTCAAACGGGTTATATTCACATGCATCAACATGCTTCATAGCTGCTGCATGAATGACAATATCCACACCATCAAATGCGCGATATAAACGGTCTTTATCTCGCACATCACCAATAAAGAAGCGAATGCGATCATCTTGGAACTCTTGTTTCATTTCATATTGTTTTAGCTCATCGCGACTAAAAACAATCACTTTTTTCACACCTAATGTAAGTGCTTTTCCGATGAACTTTTTACCAAAAGAGCCTGTACCACCTGTTACTAACACGGTTTTATTATTTAACGACATCATTTTAAAACTCCTATCTTATATAAGCGATTAAAGTCATATAGAGTATTATTGAAAAATAAAAATTATATATTTTCTTCTTAAATTTTATATGATATATATCGACAAATTTTTCAAATCATAAAGAAAAACTCATAAATCTATGAGTTTTTAATAAGTTTATAAAGTTGTTCTTCGTTTATCAATGGAACACTTTCTATTTTAGCCCCATTTTCAGCAGTATTATATACATAACATTTACTTTCTTTACAATTTCGATTGAACCATGTTAAGTAGCTATATAAATTTGGCAATGATTTAATAGGTACTCCAGAGTTGGACTCTATTTCTATAAATTGCTCGTCTTTCGATAGATTTCTTCCAGAGGTAGAATTAGTTGCATGTGTATATTCATCCGTAAATCCTAGATCCTGACCAAACAGTACTATTGACTTAAACCCTAGATACTCCAACAAACTAAAGCCAGTAGTAGCTACTGAACCACCCGTTTCTAACAATGGATAATTCATTTTTTTAGCGTATTGTTCTGCTAGTTCATATCCCTTTTGTAATAATATATATTTATCTCCCTTATGCGACCTTACCGTGTTAAAATCTGCAGTACTTAAAAAGAAGAGTCCTCCAGTATATCCAGAATCATTTATTTGTTTGATAATTGTTGGTTGGCAATCCGATATAATGACCCCATCTGGAACAATTCCCTCTTTCAATAGTACTTTCAAAGCAGACCCTACACATAGTAGATATGCCTTTTCTTTAACAACTTTTAACCACTTTTTAGTAACGTCTAAAGAGGGCCCACTAGCAATTAGACACGAAAACTCTTTCTGCTTTAACCTTTCTTTAAAATGTTGTAACGCGAAACTTTGTTGCTGAATATTTTCTTTAAAGTTCATTTTCATCATTGAAGAGAAGCGTTTATACGATATCTGCTTCATTTTAATATCCGTTAACAAATAATATAGTGGATGATGCTTATCCATTACTTGCAGCCAAACATGTGGCATAATAATTTGATAATCATTTGCAATAGCAATTTTTCTAATATCTGTTGTAATAGTAACATTGCTCGGCAATTTTTCATTAACAGAAATAGACTCATATAAGTCTATTTCTTGTCTATCCAAAGCATAAACAAAAATTGGCTTCGAATTAGTAACTAGTTTTAATAAAGCATGTAGATGGTAGCCTAATCCTAATCCGATTAATAAGTATCCTGGATTGTCATTATTAAACTCATTTTCAATGAACCTTTCCGCATCTGTAATCGGCCGATACTTACTATATACCAATATATTATTAACCTTTAATGTGGTATTTCCATCCCGCGCTTCTATTTTTTCAAATTGCATTAATTTTTAGAAGTTCCTAATTCAACATCTGAAAAGAAAGGAACAATCTCATACTCAAATAAATCTGCAACCAAATTATAATCACCAATTGACAACCCATCATTTATTTCCGATAAATAATCTACAATCTTTGTCATATCGAGGGTAATAGCCACATTATTTTCTTTTAACAACCTACTTGCTTCCACTATCCAACCTGCACCTTCTGAAAAATCTCGGATATGGTTAAGAGCTTCTGCAATATGATCATCGCGAAGATTATTAGCAATCATCATACATCCCTCAGGTAATCTCTCCACATATTCATTAAAACTAATAATTGTATCGTTTAAAAGTTCATTCATTATTGTAACCTCACATTAATTTATTTGTGTTTTTTATTACATCTAAAACATATTGTTTTGAAACTTTAAAAGCCTCTAAAAGTCTTGAATAAAGTTCTTTGTTTTGATTGAATACTCTTTCATAAGTTGCTCGATTACTTTCATTCGGTACTGGTTCATAATTACGCAGGACATCCAGTGTAATAGGATCAAATATATGATTCATTGCAGTCATTGTTTTGTATTTTTTGAACAATTTGTCTATTTTATCTAATTCTCTTAATACGCTTTTTTCAAATATTATATTCGATTTATTGCTAATTAATTTAGCTAAACCAATTTGAATCTCTCTAATAATCTTATTATAAATCTCTATCTCAGCTTGCATTTTTCCAATTAAGAGATCAATATCTTGTGATTGCGGTTTAGATTGGCTATTTAACTTTATATTAGTTTCTTCATTAATAAATGAATTACAAAATACAGTGAATGGCATTTGTTCCATTCCTTCTATTTTTGCCCCACCCTCTGTACAATTAAATATTGGCGATGGATGTTGAATTTGCCTATTAAGCATTTCAAAATCCTTCTTCATAAGTAAAAATGCATAGTCTGTTAAAACATTATCTTTATAGTATCCTGTTATTTCAAACATCCCACGGCTCTTCTTATATGATTCATCTATTTCTTTATAATGTTTATTACTATCTTCATGAGATTTATTATCGGTATAAGCCAAATCTTGTCCAATAATAGCAATTGGTCCGCTCGTCATATAACAAGCTACTGTAAAAGCAAAATTTGCTACAGATGCTCCACCTGCAATAAGTGGTACATCTATGTTAAATACATTATTTAAGTAATTTTGAAATTCACTATCTCCAGTATCTAGAAAAGCATATTTTTCGTTTGGGAATATTTCCTGAATTTTATAATGGCTACTAAAACCAAAAATCAATTGGGACTTTATATTGCTAATTTCCTTAAAATGATTATAATTGGCTATTCCTCCATCTATAGAAACGACATAATCAGGTTCAATTCCATGATGTAATAGAGAATTAATAGTTGATCCAGAGGCAATTGTAATAACTTTATCTTTTATTTCCTTCAACTTAAAAATCTGCTTTTTTAAAGATGGGCCGCCTGAGATTACGATAATTGGACAATCATAGAGTTGTTTTAATTCTTTTAAAGAATGATTCATATATGAATGCAAAATATTATGTACATAATTCTCCTGCCAGTCTAGGGAAAATTGTCTTATCGTATTTTCTCCAACTTGTTGAAGCCGTTGCACTGTTTTAATGCTTTCTAAAACAATCAGGTATTCTTCTTTTAAGATTTTATCATAATTCGGTGAGCATATTACCTTTACTTGTTTACTAAAATTTCCTAATTTAGAGGATACGACCCCTTCAATAACTTCACTTTTTATCTCTTCAATAAGAGTAAATTCAATTTTATCATCTATTAATTCTTTGTTAAACTCCTTAAAAAAAGGATCAATAACAATCAACTTATCATTTTCTCTTAATTTATTTTTCATTTCATCAATAATATAACCTAAACCATACCCAAAAACTACATGAACGAAATTGGGTTCAAACTCTTTTTCTACAATTCTCTTTGCTTCTTGAATAGGATTATACTTACTATGTAAAAAGAAATTATTTACTCTCATTGTTTTTAAATTGTTATTAGTTAATACATATTCGATATTATATTTACTCAAATTTAACCACCTCCTATCTATTATCGTCCTAAAATAAAAAAAATAAAGGAATCTGCCAAAAGACAGATTCCTTTATTTTAACTTAAGAGTTAATCAATTATTGTAATAATTGAAGAACGCCTTGTGGTTGTTGGTTAGCTTGCGCTAACATCGATTGAGCAGCTTGCATTAAGATATTGTTCTTAGTGAAGCCCATCATTTCTTTTGCCATATCTGTATCACGGATACGAGATTCAGCAGCTGTTAAGTTTTCAGATGTTGCACCTAAGTTGTTGATTGTGTGCTCTAAACGGTTTTGAACAGCACCTAAGCTAGAACGTGCATCTGAAACCGAAGTAATCGCTTTGTTAATAGTATCGATAGCATTGTTCGCGTTAGGTTGGCTAGAAATACTAATTTTAGAAACCTTTAATGAAGATGCTGCCATATTACCAATAGTTAAATTGATTGTTTGACCTTTATTAGCTCCAATATGGAAAGTTTTAGCTTTAAATGAACCATTTAGTAATTTTTGAGTATTGAACTCTGTATCAGTTGAGATACGTGTAATTTCTTCAGATAATGCGTTTATTTCTTTTTGTAAATCCCCACGGTCAGAAGTTACGTTTGTATCGTTTGCAGATTGTACTGCTAATTCACGCATACGTTGTAAGATAGAGTGAGTTTCGTTAAGAGCACCCTCAGCAGTTTGGATTAAAGAGATTGAGTCTTGAGCGTTTTTAGTTGCCATATCAAGACCACGGATTTGTCCGCGCATTTTTTCAGAGATTGCTAAACCTGCAGCGTCATCGCCAGCACGGTTGATTTTATAACCAGAAGATAATTTTTCAAGATTTTTTGAAGCTTCAGTGTTGTTGAAAGAAAGGTTACGGTGTGTGTTTAAAGCTGAAATGTTGTGTTGAATTCTCATTTGGAATTCCTCCTTGAATGTTTGTTTTGTTATTCCACATCCGTGTGGAATATTGTCGGTTTAGGTTGTATGTAAGTACTTCCCTTACCCTACAATCTATATATCGTTAGTAGTTGGAAAAGTTTAATAGTTTTTTTAAAGTTTTTTTATTTTTTTATGTAATAGATTTAAAGCTTCAGAAGACTACTATTTTTTCTTCAGCTGATCTAAAAAAGTCGAAGATGAAGCAAGTGCTTCTTTATTTTGCGCTTGAATAGCTTCGAAAACTTCCGAACGATGTACTTTTACTGTTTTAGGCGCAACTATACCAAGTTTAATTTGGTCACCTTCCACAGCTAATATTTTTATTTCGATCTGGTCGCCTATCATAATAGACTCGTCTTTTTTACGTGATAGTACTAGCATTATTTCGCACTTCCTTCCAATGGCATCATTGGATAGCGTAATGGAAAGGCTTTATTATCTTGTAAAACGATTTGCTTCCCAAGTTTTTTATCTATATTTAAAATAACAGGTGCTAATAAGTTTATAGTAGATTCTTGGAATGTTTCTTTCATTGTGACAATGGCATACGTTAGAACATCCTCCTGTTTGTCAATTTGTAATTGTTCTCGATCTTCTTCGCTTATGTCAAAGCTATAATCTTTTTTGAAAGCAAAAGGATAGGCAACGACAAAGCCTATTTCTACGTGCTGAACAGACTGTAGTAATGCAAGTGGCAGGTCGGCATCAATCGGTAATAAAACAAACTCTCTTTCTTCTTCAAGTCCTAATAAGCCATGTTCAAAAGTCAGGATATCTTGTTCTAATATTTCGACTTCACCTAAAAATTTAGTAGCAATTTTCATATTTTCCGTGCACTCCTTTAAACGATGACGTCAATGTCAACATCTGGTCTTTGTATCATTGTACCAGTTACTTTACCCGGTGTGTATTCATGGATGGGTTTGTTCACTTGTGCGTCAATTATTGGTTCTCTTCGTTGAATATTGACGTCAGTTGTACCTGGTGTGTAGTCAATTTTAACAGATCCAACAGATGGTACAAATTTCACATTAAATTGAACACGGTGGGGGCCATGATTTTGTTTAGCAATATTTTGGATAGTTGCTCTTCCCTGATCCTTGCCAGCTGCCTCCATCATTTGTCGGCCTTCTCTTGCTCTTCGTACCATACCCTTGATTGCCTCTTGCTTACCTTTTTGCGCATAATTTGCACTTGATTCTAATGGTCCAATTAAGCCTAAGTCACGTCTTGCTTGGGATGAATCAATTTTCAAGACACCACGTGTTGTATTAATATCAAGTATTGCAGCAGGCTGTTCAATCTGCTGCGTAGCACTTGGCTGTTTAATGTATTGCTGTGGTTTGGAAATATTAAGGTCAATTTGTGCATCTGTTGTGCGGATTTGGATTTGCGGGAGTCTCATGTACACCTCTCCTTTCAAGAAAAGCGTCTGAACAAAATGTTCAAACGCTTGGATTTATTAGCGGAAAAATCAATTGTATTTATCTAATAAAATCTACTAAAGATTGTTGAATGATTTTAGCGCCAACAGATAATGCTGCCTGATGAATTGATTCTGATGTTACCATTTCTGTAATAGCTTTTGAATAATCAACGTCTTCGTTATTCGATAATTGCTTCGTCACACTAATTTCGCGAATAGATAAGCGGTTTTCCATTAATTCCACACGATTTTGGCGTGCACCAACATCCGCCTGCGTTTCGAGAATTTTATTGTGCATTGTTGTAATGTCATCGTCAGTGCTTGTACTTGTAACACCACCTAATGATGAGCTGATTTCGTCACTTGTAGCAAGTGGAATTCTATTCGGGTCTAGAACATCTGAAATTTTGCCCATCATATCATCAACACTTTTAAATAAATCCATGCCAGCAGTATTCACTGTCATCTGAATACCATCATATACTTCAACCTTAACATCTTCAGAATTGACATTTGCATTGTTAAGTGTGCCATTTACAAATAATGGCTGTCCTGTTTTTGTACCACTGAAAATATAGCGATCTCCCACTTTTGTGTTCGCTACATCTTGAATTTGTTGACGAATTTGGTCGATTTCAGCTTTCGCTTTCGCTCGCTCATCTGGTGTATTTGTATCATTCGCAGCTTGAATTACAAGTTCACGAACTCGCTTCATCTGTTCGCCTACTTGATTTAATGATTCGTCAGATGTATCTAGCCAGTTATTGACCTCATTCATATTACGTGAATATTGTTCAACTTGACCTAAATCTCGTCGATAGCCCATCCCTTTTACAGCTATAACTGGATCGTCTGATGGTCTCGTTATTTTTGAGCCAGAGTTAATTTGATCTTGTAGCTTCGACATTTTTCCGTAGCTATTATTTAAGTTTAGAAGCATGTTATTCGATAACATGGATTGTGTTACGCGCATGTTTGTAAAAGCTCCTTCCTTTAGTCGTACTCAATTAGTTTTTATTTAAATTCCTACTCGGCCCATGCCATTAATGATTTTGTCTAATGTTTCATCGATAACGGTAATCATACGTGCATTTGCGTTATATGCTTGCTGGAATGTAATCATATTCGTCATTTCTTCATCAAGCGATACTGAAGTGATTGAAGCACGGCTGTTGCCAATTGTCACAAGAAGAGTTTCAGAAGTTCCGTTTAAGCGCGCTGCTTCTTCTCCGTCGACACCGAGCTTACCAATAATTCCTTGATAGAATGAGTTAAATGTTGCGCCGTCTAAATTCGCTTGAACTTTTGATTGGATATTTGAAAGCTCAAGTGCCCATTTGCCGTTCCCTTCTTCATTTGGCTTGCTCGAAGCAGCCAATTTTGAAGAATCTTTCAAAAGGTCAGCATTCACTTTAATATTTCCAGCTGACATCGGTTTTGTATTATCAATTGGTTCAAAGAAATCGATTGTGCTTTGAGCACCAGTTAAATCATACCCTTGCTTATGCATTGTATTAAAGACATTTGCAAATTCAGAGGCAAGTTTATCAAGGCTAGCCATCGTTTCTGGGTAATAGCCTTTAACATCTGCCCCATCTTGATATCCATAAGAGTTGATTAATGATAATAATTTACCTTTGCCAGGCTCTAACTGGTCATATGTAATAGTTCCTGAATCTGCTGTACCTGTGCCAGTTACATTGATGCTCGTAAATACTTTCGATAAATCCGTTCCATCAATTTGTGTAGCACCACTATTTACTTCGATGCTCGCAGCATCTTTACCATTCACTAATTTAATAGCTGTGTTCGTGCCATATGGCTTAAATGTAATGGTTACACTGCCTTCCGCTACACTAGAAGCAAGCCCACCAGAAGGAACTCGTTCAACTGAGACCGGGATGTAACTATTTAATTCATCGATTAACACATCGCGAGCATCATATAAATCATTTGGAACATGACCATTTGGCTCAACCTCTTGCACTTGCTTATTAATAGAAGCAATTTGCTTTAGTAATGAATTGATGCGGTTTGTCGAAACACTAATTTCGTTACCTAAGTTGCCTTGAATTGTTTTTAATTGCGTATCGATATAATTAAATGATTCTGCTAAATGGTTGGCACGTTCAATAGCCACTTTACGTGATGCCGCATTTTCCGGACCGGTACTAACATCTTGCAGACCTTTCCAGAACTGTTCTAATGCTGCGTTTAAACCATACTGAGAAGGTTCGTCCATTATATCTTCCATTTGGGATATTGCATTTGAACGTGATTCCCAATAACCTAGCTTATTTGTTTCCTGACGGTATTGACGGTCAATAAATTCATCGCGAATACGTTGAATGGAACCTGTCTCTACCCCTGTTCCCATATGTCCAGGGTAATTTGGCGTGTTTAAGCCTGCCGTTGGAAAACCTGGTGTAGCTTGCATGTTTACTCGTTGGCGTGAGTAACCAAGTGTATTGGCATTTGAAATATTATGACCTGTTGTATATAAAGCAGATTGCTGAGTAAACAAACCGCTTCTACTTGTTTCTAAGCCCATAAATGTTGAGCGCATCTTTATTCCTCCCTTTAGTAACAATTAAAAGAACTATGCTTGAGAATCGAAGTACGATTTTTTTGCGATTGTGTTTGTACCACGTACCTCACGACCAGAGTAATTCATTTGCTCTGGGCGTGGGCGTAGCGCATCTAATGTAAGATTGACAAATTGTAATGATTGGAATACCAATTTTTGATTGAGTTCGTTTTGTTTGCGTAAATCGTTGATGATTAGCATTAGTCGATTGCGAACAGCTGAAAGTGCTTCTTTTTCAACTTCTTGTTCAGCAGCCTCGATGACATCAGCAACAGACAATGTGTCAGTTGAAGCAATTCCTTTTGCTCCAAGGTATTCGGTTACCTGTACCTGACGCTGTTGCTCGAGCTTATCAATGGCCGCTACATGTGCCTGCTCATCCTTGAGCATTTGGTCTAGTGCTTCGATATCGCCAGCTTTAATAATTTCTGTTTTTCTAAAGGCTAGTTCGAGTAAGCTTTTATGCATTCTCTCTAATATTGTTAATGTAGAACAAATTGTTTCTACAGTCATATTACTAAGCACCCTTTCTGTATTTCCTAGAAACGATAATATTTCAGCATATCTTCAGCAACTTTGCGAGCATTGACCTTGTATTCGCCAGAATCGATATCTGCCTTTAATTGTTGCACACGTTCAGCACGTTCAGTACTGTACGTCGTTACACCTTGCATTTCTTGCGCCGCTTTTGAAATTTCAATTTTGTCAGCAAATGACGCTTTGTTGTCGCCAGATTTGACATTGCGTACTTGATTTTTATATGCGTTAACGGCATTAACACCATACGATGTAATTTTCATGTTCATCCCCCTATCTTAAAAGCTTATCTTACTATTATTTCGGATTGTCTCCAACAATGTTAAGTTTTCAAATATAAAAAAGTGTGCTAATTTTGTTTAAAATTAACACACTTTCACTTATCGACCATTTTTAAGGTGTATAATTTAACTTCGTCATTTTGAATTTCCTATTACAATTTGTTTGCTGATTCGCATGAGCATTGAACATGTGTAAGTGAAGGAAGCTCAACTCTAGTGTAAAAAACAACAAGTGCCATCTTGTTATTTTTTACGTTCTGCATGATATGTTACGCGATCATGCTCAGCTACACTTTCACGGAATTCCTTAGCTGCCTCAAATGTGCGAAGATCTGACTTTAATTCATCTTGGCATTTTGTACACAGTTTCCCTGTTGTCGTTAAATGACCGCAGTTATCGCATGGATAGCCTAAGTTCGGGAACATAGCAGGCTGTAAACGACCTTTACGAACCCATTTATATAATAGCTCCTCTTCAGCACCAGTTGCCTCCACAATTCGTTCTACTGTAGCCGCACGGTTTTCACGCTTTCTTAAAAAGCGATAAACAATTTGATATAATTCCTCTTCTGATTGCGCGCATTTATGACATACGTCTCTGACCCCTGTATAATTAAAAAACTCATTACATTTTGGACAATTTCGAACCTCAGCCATCTATTCTTCCTCCTCTTGCATGATCACTATTTAATTACACGAATCCTAAATTCGTAATCTATTATACATGATGTTTTAGCATTTTCATCCATTAATTAATGTGAAGGTTCGAACATTTTGGGCGCCTGCTTCTAGTAAAACCTGTTTGGCATGCCGCAGTGTTGTCCCTGTAGTTTGTATATCGTCAAAAAGGAGATAATCTTTATGCTCAACTTGTGCTGCAGGCATTAGTCGAAAAAGTGGAGCTGATTTTATACGTTGCTCCCTATTTTTTGAGCTTTGTGTTGCTACTGTTGTTTTTTCTAATAGTTGTATATAGGGGGTGTTTGCAGCATTTAGAAGTTCCTCCGTATGCGAGAAGGTACGCTCTTGTTGCTTAATAGGATGCATAGGAATCGGTATAATTGTTGCTGTTTCATGTTTAAATTGTGCATGTAACTCCTGTCGAAACACTTTAGCGAGTGCAACGTCTTGGAGAAATTTATATTGATGTAAATACTTCTTCATTGCATCGTTATATTGATAAAGTGCTGTTGTTGTAGATGAACGCTCAAATTTGGAGGTACATTTTTCACAAAGGCAAGGTGAAAAGTTTCTTATTAAAAGTGTTTTCCAGCTAGGAACTATACGCAAAGGCTGTTCACATAGTAAACAAAACATTTCTACTTTATTCATTGCGAGAACCCTACTTTATTGTTATATACTATTTTCTCTCGTGCTTCATCCATTGCTATTGTAATGCCATGATGGAAAAACACCACATCCCCCTCTGCATAATTTTCGTGCCGCCCTACTCGTCCAGCAATTTGAATCAATGCACTTGCAGTAAAAATAGTCGATTCTGCCCCCACTACAGCGACTTGTACATTTTTTATCGTGATACCTCTTTCTAAAATAGTTGTCGTTAGTAACCCAGGAATTTCTTCATTACGTAGCTGAAGTACTTTCTGGGTCCTTTCTGGGTCCTCAGCATGAACGGCTAAAATATTTGCATGTAGCCTTTGAAAAAGTGGCGTTGCAATTTTCAACAATTCAACTTTCGAGAAAAATATAAGAAAAGGCTCTTTTTTAGTAAGCCGCTCCTCTGTCCATTCTTTTAGCTTTCGAGGAATTTTTCCACGCTTCAAGCTTTTTTCATATCCCCATAGCGAGCTGAAGTGCGGTACTTGCAAAGGCTTGTTGTGATATCTTTTTGGAATAAATGAGCAATGATTAAACTCTTTGATTAATGAAGGTGACGGTGTAGCCGTAATAAAGTAAGTTGAGGCTTTTGCAGTTTTGGCTTTTTTCACGGCTCTTGCTAATGTTTCATCGAATGAATAAGGGAAAGCATCCGCCTCATCAACAATCATCACATCAAATGCCTGTTCAAAGCGGTATAGCTGGTGAGTCGTTGCCAGAATTAGTTGCGCATAACCGATCTGCTTCGGCGCTCCACCATAGTAAGCATGAATGACCGTTTGAGGAAAAACCTTTTGAAAGCGCGGAAATAACTCTAGCACCACATCCGTTCGTGGCGCTGCGATGCAAACCCGTAACCCCTTTTCCAATGCATAATGTACAGATTGAAAGAGCAGCTCAGTCTTCCCAGCCCCACATACTGCTGAAATTAAATGACATCGACCTGCTTTGACACTCTCAAGCATTTCATCAGCTGCCTGTTGCTGTAGTTTCGTCAGTTGGCCCGTCCATTGGAACGTATGCCGTCTTTTTCTATATGCTTTCGGTCCTCTCCATCTTATCAATTGCGTGCAGCTACTCACTCTGCCCATGCTCAGGCAATGTCTACAATACACACATTGTTGCTGGCATTTTGAGCAATTAAACATTGTAAAGTACTGTGGCTTATCATTATAGCAACGATTACATTTCAATCGTGGTGTTATTTGAATACCTCCTATTATATGAAGATACTTATTATCAACGGCATACTGTATATCACGTTTTGCAAAAGGTGAATGCTCCCTTAACCATATACGGCCTTCATGAAAGTCCCGCAACGCAGGAGGCAACAGCCATCCTTTATATTTCATTCTAATTTGCTCCTTTCTTTTTGTGATAAAAGTTCTAACAGGGGGTTCTGCCAGGTTATTGGCGATTTACGCGGTTTTACCGGCGATTTGCAGAGCTTTAGTGGCGATTCCACGACGGATAATGGTGATTTCACAGAGTTTACTGGCGATTTCCACCTCTCCATGCTATCGACCAACCGCCGCCATAAGCACAATAAAAAAAGTCCCTACAACAAGTTGTAGAGACTTTTTCATATTATTTTTTTGTCCAACCTAGTCCCATTGCGCCTTCACCTAAGTGTGTGCCAATAACTGGACCGAAATAGCTCAATTTAAAGTTTACGTTTGGGTATGTCGTAGCGAGCTGCGTTAACCATTCCTCGGCTTCTTTTTGGCAGTTGCCGTGAATGACTACTGCATCCATCTTGTCATACTTGTTTGCATCTTCAGCTAGTAAATCTTCTGCACGCTTTAGTGCTTTTTTACGTGTGCGAATTTTTTCAAATGGTACGATTACCTTATCTACAAAATGCAAAACAGGCTTTACTTGTAATAAGCCTCCGATTAAAGCTGCTGCTGAAGAAAGACGTCCCCCACGTTGTAAGTGCGCTAAGTCATCTACAATGAAGTAAGCACGAATATACTGCTTCATGTCCGCTAATGCTGCTAATATTTCTTGTGCCGAGCAACCTTCTGCCGCCATTTCAGCTGCACGTAGCACATAAAAGCCTTGAACAGCGCAAGAAATCTCGCTGTCAAATGCGTACACATCAATACCTTCCACCATTTCTCCTGCTTGGACAGCTCCTTGATATGTACCACTTATACCACTCGATAAATGAATGGAAATTACTTCGTCATAATCATTTGCCAACTCTTCAAAGAGAGAAGCAAATTCACCAATTGGTGGCTGTGTTGTTTTAGGGAATTCTTTTGCCCCACGTACTTTATCATAAAACTCAGAAGCAGTAATATCTACTTCCTCTGCGAATAATTCACCTGCGATGTTTACACTTAACGGAATCATACGAATGTTTAAGCGCGCGCGTTCTTCTCGCGTAATGTATGCAGTACTGTCTGTTACGATTGCCGTCCTCATTCATGTCCACTCTCCTATGTTCCAAGTTTACCTCAAAAAGAAATGAATGTGAATTGAATTACGACCTAACGTAATTGCATCAGGATTGAACCGCTGTTCAAACGATGACGTCCACTTCACATTCATTTTCTATGTATAGTAAAGGGAAAGATTCCCCTTTATTGATTGCCCGTGCTAGATTTGGAGTCATCGCCAATGTAAAAGACGCTCGTCACTTTCCAAGCTCCATCCTCTTTCACAAATACCGTAACTTGACGTCCGGCACTTTCGTGTTCTACATTGGTCTCAAGTTGGAGTGAATGCGTTGTCACATTGGCAAATACTTGAGCTTCTTCCTGTTCATACTTCGCAATAGTCACATTTGCAACATCGCGTTTCGTATCGGATTGATCAAATACTTTCTCTGCAAATACTTTATCTTCATCATAGTTAAATCCTTTTGGGTTCTTAGATATCGTACTCATATAACGATGAATGTCTTTATCATTGAATGCGGCAATATATTCATCGAACGCCGCTATAATTGCTTTTTCCTCATTTGCTGGTACATTCGTTGCTTTTTCGACTTCTCCACCCATCATTTCAAAGCCTACTGTACCATCTTCAATAACCTTTGCACGCTCTTTAGCAGTTAAATCTTCATCTTTATTGCCACAGGCAGTTAACACTAATAAGGTTAAAACTGCTAGAATACTTTTCTTTAACATCATAAAACCTCCCGCGCAATATTGTAGCATATAAATGCATTAGTAGGAATTTTGTTGCGCATTTTCTACTTTTAGGTGCTTATATCATTCTTAAGACGTCTTTTAATTTAAAATGTTGCACAACAAAAAAACTGCCTTAAAAACTACTTTATTTGGTAAAGTAGCTTTTAAAAACAGCTTTAAATTCTATACTATGCAGTTATCGTACTTCAACCCAACCATTTTTGATGGCAGTTACTACGGCTTGCGTACGGTCGTTTACGTTCATTTTTTGTAAAATGCTTGAAACGTGGTTTTTAACCGTTTTTTCCGAAATAAACAGTGTCTCACCGATTGTACGGTTAGATTGGCCATCTGTTAGTAATTGTAAAACTTCACATTCACGTTTTGTTAGTAAATGGAATGGACGACGAATCTCTGTTTGGTGGAAATTACCTTTGTTTTCATGTTCAGAAAGGCGACGGAATTCTGCTACTAAATTTTTTGTTACTTTTGGATGTAAATAAGAGCCGCCATTAGCCACTACTTTAATCGCTTCTACGATTTCGTCAGCATCCATCTCTTTTAGCATATAGCCAAGTGCACCTGATTTTAGTGCATGTGTTACATATGTTTCGTCATCATGGATAGATAGCATGATCACTTTTGCATCTGGAAATTCTGCAATTAAATCAGCTGTTGCCTCTACACCATTTTTTCCTGGCATATTGATGTCCATTAAAACAACATCTGGTTGATTTTCTGCGTATAAGTTTACAACATCTGTGCCATCGTCACCTTCTGCAATTACATCAAACGTATCTTCAAAATCTAAGATGCGTTTAACTCCTTCACGGAATAGCTGGTGATCGTCTACAATAATAATCTTCGTCATTAGTCTTTACCCCCTAAAATTCTGCAACACATTTCTTTCTTTAATCTACTTCTAACGGAATTTTAAATAATACCGTGGTGCCACGATTTATCTCACTTTCAATTGAGATTGTACCATTTAATATTTCAATTCGTTCTTTCATTCCTAAAATACCAAAGGAATGATCTTTTACGACTTTCTGGTCGAATCCAACGCCATCATCTTTCACGACAATATTTACCGCATTGTTTAACCATTCAAGCTTTACCCAAATATCCTTACATTTCCCGTGTTTCATAGCATTTGTTACACATTCCTGCACTAATCGGAAAATGGATACCTCATAATTTGATGGAATACGTTGTTCTGTGCTTCTTGACTGAAAATGGATTTCAACACCAGGATTGTATTCGGTCACAGTCGACAAATATTTCTTTAATGTCGGTACAATTCCCAAATCATCTAGCGCCATAGGACGTAAATCATAAATAATACGTCGCACTTCTGATAGCGCATTACGCACTGTTTTCTTCAAATCAGCAATTTCAGCCAAAGCATATTCAATGCCCTTCTCACGATACGTTCTTTCAATTAAGTCCGTACGCATTAAGACGTTGGCTAACATTTGGGCTGGTCCATCATGAATCTCTCTTGATAAACGTTTTCGCTCTTCTTCTTGCGCTGCGATTATTCGTATACCAAAATCTTGCTTCATTTTCGCTTGTTCAAGCGCTAACCCAACATTTTTCAAATCAGAAGTTAAATAATTTAAAATTACATTTACTTGATTGACAATATGATCAGCACGTTCAATTGTATCGAGTAATCCTCTTAGACGTCGCTCTAAATCATCTCTTTTGTCGCGAAGTTGCTTTTCTTGTGTTCTAATGACAGAGAGCTTCAATTGAAAATCATGGGCCGTTTCATATGCATCTCTAACTTGTTCTTCGGTATAATTATCAAAAGCTTTACTCACTAACACAAGTCTTTGCTTAGCAAGTTGCGTGCTTTTTTCTAAAGCATCGCCTTCATCGATGACAGTTGAAATCTGTTTTCGAACAATTTCTAGCTCTTGTTGCATATCTTCAAAGCTTCTACGGCTTTGTTCACTTATAATGAAAATATCGTCTTTAGAGCTCATTATTGTTTCTAACATTCGATTAAATACGTCATCAAGCGACTTTAAATCGAAGGTATCATTTGAAAACATAGTGTACTCCCCAGTCTAATGTCCTTATTACCACATAGTATTTTGAAAGACCAATTTCATAGAATCTAAGTCTAAACCTATTATAGCATCACAATGATAAAAATTAATGCTTTTTCTTTATGAAATTTATAGCATACAACCCTACATTAAAGGAGAATGACACATATGAGAGATAACTATTTAACTGTAAAAGGCTATGGAGAAAGTGAAATCATAATTTCTAAATCTCGTTTTCTCACTTATATAGAACGCGCTGAAAGCGAAGAGGATGCAATGATGTTTATTGAGCGCATAAAAAAAATGCATCATAATGCGACACATAATTGCTCTGCTTATATAATTGGGGAGCATGATCATATTCAAAAGGCAAATGATGATGGGGAACCTAGTGGCACGGCAGGCGTCCCTATGTTAGAGGTGTTAAAAAAACAAGGCTTAAAAGATACGGTCGTTGTCGTCACACGCTACTTTGGTGGCATTAAATTGGGCGGTGGCGGTCTTATTCGTGCGTACGGTAAGGCAACAACAGAGGGTTTACTCGCTGCACAAGTTGTCGAACGCAAGCTACACCATCTAATGAAAATTGTAATCGACTACACTTGGCTTGGAAAAGTAGAAAATGAGATTCGTAACTCCGCTTACTCATTAGAGGAAATTCGCTACTTGGAAGGTGTCGAAATCATTGTTTCCGTGTTAAAAGAGGAAGAAAATCAATTTAACAATTGGATTACAGAACTTACAAATGGACAAGCATCCATCTCATTCGAGAGCGCGCAATTTATCGAATTTATTGTGAAATAAATAGTTTTAATTGTCTAATGCTGAAGGTCCATAGTATAATTTTAATATTGAGCTAACTTACTCAGTTATGCCACTGTGCTAATTTGAATAAATTTTAGTTCAATCACGTAATTATTCCCAAAATCAAGAGGAGAATATACCAGACATGAAAAGAACGAATGTAAAAAGGAAAAAGAGGTCTTCTAAAGCTTCTTTCATTATAAAAGTAGCATTACTACTTGTTGCTAGTTTCCTAATTTGCGTTACGGCCTACGGAGTCTATATTACAAAGCAAGCCGAACACGCTGCAAACTCAGCACATGAAGAATTAGAAGGTCGCGATGTTTCTACACTAAGAGAAGAAAAAGTAGAACCAGTTCATGATAATGTTTCTATTTTATTTGTAGGTGTTGATGATAGCGAAAATCGTGGACAAGGTTCTGATCACTCACGTTCAGATGCACTGATTTTAGCTACATTAAACAACAATACAAAAACGATTAAAATGTTAAGCATCCCTCGTGATTCTTACGTTTATATTCCTACGGTAGGCTATAAAGATAAAATCACACATGCACATGCTTTAGGTGGTACGCTGGCAACAATTGAAACGGTTGAAGGACTTCTAGATATTCCAATCGACTACTATGTGCGCATGAACTTTAATGCATTTATTGATGTTGTCGACGCATTAGGTGGCATTGAAGCTGAAGTACCATATGCTTTACATGAAAAAGATGAATTTGATCGTAATACGATTAATCTTAAACCAGGTTTACAACATTTAAGTGGTAGTCAAGCACTTGCACTAGCACGTACACGTAAACAAGATAATGATATCCAACGTGGTATACGACAACAAGAAATTCTAACAGCTATTACAAATAAAGTAGCTTCAGTCGGTTCGATTACAAAGTATGACGATGTCATTAAAGCAATTGGCGATAATATGAAAACAAATATGACATTTAGTGAAATGAAATCATTCCTGTCTTATTTAACACAAGGTAAACCACGCATCGATTCGTTAACTTTAGATGGTAGCGATGATATGTCGACAGGTGTTTACTACTATCAATTAGACCAACAATCAGTTGATGATGTGTCACAGATTCTTAAAAACCATCTTGCTTTAAAATCTTCTTCTACTTTAACAAATAATAATACAGATAAAGATAATGCAGCTGGCGACGACAGTTCTACTAACGAGTCAGCACAATAAAGTATTTGAGAAACAACCAGTTGCCGGTATTTAACCGGTGACTGGTTGTTTTTTTGTCTGCTCATGATTAAGAGTTAATTGATACAAGGAGATGATTCCGCGTTTCACGAGATTAATTCCGCGAATTAGGAGATTAATTCCGCGAATTAGGACCTTATTTCCGCGAAGCAACAAGGTTTTTCCGCGATAGCAATAAATGAAAAAATCTCCACAAAAAAAGACTGAAGACAAACTCAAAATCCTTTGAGTTTGTCTTCAGTCTGAGCAACCATAATATAGTATGGTTGGTTCTAATGTTATTTATTAAAAATCCGCATGAAATTTAATAGCGGTTTATAGTTTTTACCGGCAAGTCCTATGATCTCGACGAAAATTTCAATGGCGATTAAAATAACCGTAATAAGCAAAATTGCTCCCCATAATTTAGCCATTGAGAAGATAATAGCAGCTAAGCCGAACATCATCGCAATGCCATAAATAATAAGTACTGTTTGACGATGTGTAAAGCCCATATCCAATAATCGATGATGTAAATGCGATTTATCTGGATCTGACCATTTTTTCTTCATACGTAAGCGACGAACAATTGCAAAGAATGTATCAGAAATCGGTACACCTAGCATAATAACTGGGATAATTAACGAAATGATCGTAAAATTTTTATATCCTAATAATGCTAATACAGAAATCATAAATCCTAAAAATAGTGCCCCAGTATCTCCCATGAAGATTTTTGCTGGATGGAAGTTATAAAATAGGAAACCAATTGTCGCTGCAGCTAAAATTGCTGCAAAGGCTAATACGAACATATCGCCCATTATAAATGCCATACCTGATAATGTGATTAGTGCAATAGAAGAAACACCTGCAGCTAAACCGTCTAAACCATCAATTAAGTTAATCGCATTTGTAATACCAACAATCCATAATATAGTAAATGGAATACTTAAGAAACCGAAATCTAATTGCCCACCAAATGGCAAGTTAATAAAGTCAATTTGAATACCGCCTACAAAAATAACGATAAGGGCAGCAACAACTTGGCCAAGCATTTTTGCCTTTGCGGAAATTTCGCGCATATCATCAATGACACCAGTTGCTACAATAATACAAGCTCCGATAATAATCGCTAAACTATTTTCACCTTGTGGCTGTATGAATGCCAACCCTATTAAAAACGCAAGGAAAATCGCCAGACCACCAAGCCTTGGCATTATGCGTGCATGTACTTTTCGATAGTTTGGCGCGTCAACGGCACCTATTCTAAACGCCAAACGCTTAACTAGTGGAGTTAACAAAATGGAAGCAACGAATGCTGCTATTAAAGACACGTAAAGCATGTCTCTCCCCCTCAAAAAAATAATCTACATTTGAATCCAATTTGATTATAGCATGAACAAGCTCTGAAATATACTTTTTCTATTCATTTTCCACCATTTCACAATTTACATTTTTCTCTATTATTCTACTTGTATTACTTAATGTCAAATGTAGTCATCATTCGTAAAATTTGATAGAATAATGAGGTGTCTAGCATTTAGACAACTTTAAAGGAGCGTAAATTCATGTTCTCAATTTTTAAACGCAACAACGAGCAAACAAGTGCTCGTCAATTAAAACGCTACTATAAAATAGTAGAGCAAATTAATCATTTAGAAGAAAAATATGTCAACAAGTCAGATGCTGAATTAAGAGAAATGACTTTTATTTTCAAGGATCGCCTAGAACAAGGCGAACCAATAACATCAATTATCCCAGACGCATTTGCTGTTGTACGCGAAGCCTCAAAGCGTGTTTTAGGTATGCGTCATTTTGATGTACAGCTGATTGGTGGCCTTGTATTAACAGAAGGCAATATTGCTGAAATGCCTACAGGTGAAGGTAAAACACTTGTCGCTTCACTGCCCTCTTATGTACGCGCATTAGAAGGTAAAGGTGTTCATGTCATTACAGTAAATGACTATTTAGCTAAACGTGACTTTGAGCTTGTTGGTCAAATTCACCGTTTCCTAGGTTTAACAGTCGGTTTAAATATTCCGATGATGGAGCCAACTGAAAAAAAGGAAGCTTATAACGCAGATATTACGTACGGTGTTGGTACAGAATTTGGTTTCGACTATTTACGTGACAATATGGCACATAGCTTAGCCGATAAAGTGCAACGTGCTTATCATTTCGCCATCATCGATGAAGTCGATAGTGTGCTTATTGACGAAGCAAAAACACCATTAATTATTGCTGGTAAAATGCCTGCAAACGATGAATTACACCGCATTGCAGCAATGTTAGCAAAACGCTTTAAAGCTGAAGAAGACTATGATTTCGATGATGAAACAAAGGCAACTTCTTTAACAGATAAAGGCATTGAAAAAGTAGAGGCTGCATTCGATGTTGATAATTTATACGATTTAGAACATCAAACGCTTTATCACTATGTAATTCAAGCTGTTCGTGCACATGTTATGTTCCAACGTGACGTTGATTACATTGTTAAAGAAGATAAAATCGAGCTTGTTGACATGTTCACAGGTCGTATTTTAGAAGGTCGCTCTCTTTCTGATGGCTTACACCAAGCAATCGAAGCAAAAGAAGGCGTAACGATTACGGAAGAAAATAAAGCACAGGCACAAATTACAATTCAAAACTATTTCCGTATGTATCCGAAGCTTTCTGGGATGACAGGTACAGCGAAAACACAGGAAAAAGAAATTCGTGAAGTGTATGGCATGGAAGTTATACAAATTCCAACAAACCGTCCACGTCAACGTGTTGACCAGCCTGATATGATTTTCAAAACGCAAGCAGCCAAATATAAATTCGTTGCTGCTGAAGCGAAACGACGCCATGCAAAAGGTCAGCCAGTGTTAATTGGGACAACATCCATTCTACAATCCGAAACGGTTGCAGATCATTTGAAAAAAGAGGGATTAAAGTTCCAATTGTTAAATGCTAAAACGGTTGAACAAGAAGTTGAGCTTATCTCTCAAGCAGGTCAAAAAGGTCGTATTACCGTTGCTACAAATATGGCTGGTCGTGGTACAGATATCGTGCTAGGCGACGATGTCCATGAACTTGGTGGACTTTATGTTATCGGTACCGAGAAGCATGAAAGCCGCCGTGTTGATAATCAGCTGCGAGGTCGCTCTGGCCGTCAAGGCGACGTAGGCGAAAGCCGCTTCATTCTCTCTATTGAAGATGATATGTTCCGCCGCTATGCAAAAGAAGAGGTTGAAAAATTCTCTGCAAAAATGGTTGTAGATGAAAATGAAGTCATTCAAAACAAAGATGTACAAGAGCTAATCAATCGTACACAACGTATTGTTGAAGGCTCACAATATGGCATGCGCGAGTACAATTTAAAATTAGACGATGTTATTAATGATCAACGTACTGTTATTTATGGTTTACGTGACAAAATTTTAGCTGGCGAGGATTTAATGGGTGAGCTGAAAAAAATGTTGAGCGAAACGGTCGATTTTGCAGTGCGCGATGCTGCGCCTGAAGAGCTCCCTTCTGTAGAATGGGCTTATGACCAAATGGAAAATTCACTTAATTCATTATTCATCACTCCTGTTACGATTGATCGTGAAGTAGGCAAAGTGAAACAAATTTTAACTGATATACAGTCTTCTGAACAAGAACTCCTTGATCATATGCAGAAATTTGCAGAAAATGAGCAAGTAATGGCTGTTATTCCACAAGTTATGTTGAGTTATTTAGATAGTGGCTGGGTGAAGCATTTAGAATCAATGGCTCACTTAAAAGAAGGTATTGGCTTACGTCATTACCAACAGGAAGATCCAATGCGCATTTATCAACGTGAAGGACTTGAATTATTCGGAAAGAACTTCCAAGAATTACGCCGTTCTATTATTATCGAAATTACAGGCTTCATGAAAATGGTTGAAGGACAACAGGAGGTACAATAATGGGCTTATTTTCATTTTTTAAGAAATCAGACAAAATCGTACAAGAGAACACAATTGACTCTAAAGATTTACTAGGGAAAGTTTCTACTAATAAAGGTGACAATCGTGATGTGGTGACGAAACTTTCATTCCACCCTGAATGGGATGTACCACAGGAGCAAAAATACATTTTTAACTTCCTAGCAAATGAGCTAGAGCCATTAAAACCAAATCAATTATCGCTATCTTCTATTAGTATTGAAGATGAGCCACGTACAGGTAAATGGCTTGTTCGCGCATTTTTCCGTTCTTCATTAGCTGAAGCAATTGAGCTTGGTGAAATTGAATTATTCATTATGGATAAAAATGATGAGCTTATAGCATCTAAAAAATTCGATTTTAAAGCACTTGGCACAATTCCAGCTGAAAGTGCACGTCCATGGGTATTTGAATTTGAAAAATCAACTATTAAAGTTGACGAAGTGCCAGAAGACGGCTGGAAAATTGCCTTTAACCTTGTCTCATTACGTGGTCACCAATTAGAATTAGACCCTTCATGGGAGCAACAGTTACCAGCAGCGCAAAAAGAAGAGCTTGCAAAAATCGTGAATACATTACCAAAGTTAGGCGAAACGGAAGTTAACTTCACTGGTCTACAAGCAAAACTTGCTGATAACGGTAACCTGAATGTTTCGATCTTTATCCGTAATGGTCACAACAAAGCGATTAATCTAGAGCAATTACCATTAGAAATTATCGATGCAACAGGTAAACAAATTGCAAAAGGTTCATTTACAATGGATCCAATCCTAACTGTCCAACCGAACTCAACAAAACCTTGGACATTCATCTTCCCAGCTGAACTTGTTGATGCTCAACAAGCCGATCTTTCTCGCTGGACAGCACGAGTAACACAATAATATTAACAAAATCCTTCTTTCTATTAGAAAGAAGGATTTTTTAGTGTAAACAAACCGTTGATTGGTGGATGCCGCAAAAATGGATGAAGGATGTCAGAGAAACACTTGAATTAGCTTTACAGCAGTTCTCCCTGTCCTATCGGCGATTCGTTCCGTTCTATCTATCAAAAAAAGCGATTTTTGCGCAATGCAAAAATCGCCTAGTTATTATTTCACTGAATCGAATCGTTTATAAGCTACTAATCTAGTTGACCAGTAAGAGTACGTAACATCAGAAAGTTCCACACCATCCGTACCTGCGTGGATAAATTTATTGTTTCCTAGGTAAATACCCATATGAGAAATACCTTCTTTATACGTATTTTCAAAAAATACTAAGTCTCCTGGTACAGGATTTTTCACTTGCGTTGTACTGCTATTGAAATAGCCTTCGCTGCTATCTCTTCCAATTTTCAAACCGCCTTGATTGAAAGCATAAAAAATAAATCCACTGCAATCAAGACCTTCTGGTGTGTTTCCGCCATAAAGATATGGTGTTCCGATTAATTTATTAGCCATTTCCACCGTTTTTTTGTATATAGCTTGTCCATTCGCTGTGGGATCTTGATTCGTTACTTTTGAAGGAGTCCCCGTATCTGAAGTCACATTGTTATGTATTGTATCACCCTCGGGTATAACAGCTACTGGAGAAATTTTTAACACTTGTCCAATATAAATCGTGTCGTTCTCTATTCCATTCCAATCTTTAAGCTCTTTTAATGTCACATTGTATTGCTTTGCTATTTTTGAAAGTGTATCACCTTTAACAACTGTATGAACGGCAGTCGATGGCTTAGAAGGTGTAGTTGTTGTTGGCTTTGACGGTTTTACTGTTTCCGTTGTAGGTTTTGACGGTTTTACTGTTTCCGTTGTCGCCTGCTTCGTAATCTCTAGTTTTTGGGCTACATAAATCGTATCCTTTGATAGATTATTCCATTTTTTTATGTCCTGTATTGTCACTTGATGTGTTTGGGCGATTTTGGATAATGTATCGCCTTTTTGTACTGTATATGTTGCAGCTTCTGCGGTCTGTATTGCGAAAAATGAAGTAGCAATAGTGCTTAAAGCGAGAATTCTCCACTTTTGTGATTTTAGCATATCAAATAGCCTCCGTTCATGGTAGAATATTTCCTTGTGTGTCTATCATACTAAAGAACTGTCTAAACAAAAATCGGAAAAACTGACTATTTTTCAAACAATTTATGAATCCTATAGAATACTACAGAATCCGACTATCTACTATTAGTATAATAATTGCAAGTTTTATAGTCCTATGATAACATACATGACTGTATTTAAAATTTTTAGAAAGTTTTATTTTTTCAATTATAAAGGAGTTTTTAGTATTTATGAGAAACATCTTGATTTTCATCAAAGAGAATTTAGCAGTAGGCTTACTACTTTTTGCATTGTTCCTAGGGGCAGGCAATATTATCTTTCCACCATTACTAGGCCAACAAGCCGGTGAACATATTACAATATCGATGATTGGATTTTTAATAACGGGTGTAGGTTTACCATTACTTGCTATTGTCGCTGTTGCAAAAGCAGGTGGCGACTTACAGCTACTTGCAAGTCGTGTTCATCCTGTATTCGGAATTATATTCACGTCAATTGTCTATTTAGCAATCGGGCCATTTTTTGCAGTTCCGCGTACTGGCTCTGTGTCTTATGAAATTGGCATTGCACCATTTCTTTCACAGGCAGCACAAGAACATTGGGCTCCACTATTCATTACATCTGTAGTATTCTTTGCGTTTATACTTTATTTAGCATTCAATCCTTCTAAACTAGTAGATCGTGTAGGAAAGATTTTAACTCCTGCACTATTAATTGTTATTTTACTACTAGCTGTTAAAAGCTTTATTACACCGATGGGTGAATCAGGAATGGCTGTTGGGAAATACACTGTTTCACCATTTTCAGAGGGCTTTGTTCAAGGCTATTTAACGATGGATGTCCTAAGTGCACTTGTTTTCGGTATTGTAATTTTACAAGCCTTAAGCGATATGGGAATGAAAGACACTAAAAAACAAGTTAAAACAACAATTTTTGCAGGAATTGTAGCTGCAATTGGTTTAGCCTTCGTGTATATTTCGCTTGGCTATATCGGCAATACAAGCATAGGAGCAATTGGTACATCCGATAATGGTGGCGTCATCATCGCTAAATCTGCAGAATACCTTTTCGGCAGCTTCGGTAGTATTATTTTATCGCTTACCATTTTATTAGCTTGTATTTCTACTGCTGTCGGCTTATTGACAGCCAATGCGCAGTTTTTTAATAAGCTATTCCCGCAAATTTCATATAAAACGTTCTTAATTGTATTTACGTTATTAAGTGTAGCCATTACAAATGTTGGATTATCAACAATCATTAGTACATCACTTCCGGTACTATTGATTATTTATCCACTAGCTATGGTATTAATGGTGTTATCGCTTGCCGATCATTTCTTTAAAGGTGGACGAATTGTTTATATTTTAGCGTTAATCCCGACATTCTTTGTTAGTTTTTACGATGGCTTAAAACAAATGGAAATTAAAGTTACTTCCTATGAAAATATTCTAAAAACATTACCACTGTACGAACAGAGTCTTGGATGGCTTGTACCTGCAATGATAGGAGCAATTTTAGGCTTCATTATTCATAAGCTTTTCAAGAAAAACTAAATACGCATTGCTCACAGACACGTTCTATTTATAGACGTGTCTGTTTTTATTCGACGTCAATATGGAAATTCATGTATAATATATGTAAATAATTCTGAAAAGAGGTGTCTTATGAAAAAAGTATTATGGTCCTTCTTGTTCATATTGAGCTTTGTCATTTTTCCATTAACAAACGCTTCTGCTGCGAATAACGACCAGCAACTTGTTGAAGAAATAAAAGAAATTATTACGGAAAATTATGTTGGTAAAATTAATGGAGACCTACAAAAAGCAACAACCATTTCTGACATCATTAATATGTTAGACCCCTATTCAACATATTTTTCTAAACAAGAATTTGAGGAATTTATGAATAGCATCAATCTATCCACGATTGGTATTGGTGTTGTAATTGAGGAACATGAGGATGGTATTCATATTTTGCAAGTAATCGACGAAGGTGGAGCCTCTGAGGCCGGTGTCGTGGCTGGAGATATCATTATTGCGATTAACGGGCAATCCATTGTAGGTAACTCGATAGAAGAAGCCTCTTCCCTACTAATCGGTAATGAAGGTTCACAAGTACAGGTTAAGCTATTACACGACAACGGTTCCACATCTACGAAAACAATTACACGTAAAAAATTCACACTACCAAACGTAGAGTCTGCTTTATTATTTGGTAATGTTGGCTACATAGCAATGTCTTCTTTCTCTGAAGATGGTGCGCAACTAGTAAAAGAGGCAATGATTCAGCTTAAACAGCGTGGTGCTACTTCTTTTATTTTGGATTTACAAAATAATGGCGGTGGCTATGTTGCAACAGCAGAACAGCTTACTGGTTTATTCCCAAAGGCAAAAACCGCTTATTTATTGCAAGAAGCACATGCCTCTTACGAAGTCCGAGCTAAACAGCAAAACGTTAAATTCCCAGCAGATACTCGTATTTTAGTAAATCGCTATAGTGCAAGTGCATCTGAAATGCTAGCGGCTTCGTTACAAGATCAACAATCCGCAATTCTGTATGGTGAGACTACTTACGGTAAAGGGGCAATGCAAGGCTTCTATGAATTGCATGACGGTAGTTATTTAAAGCTTACTGTCGGTAAATTTACTGGCCCTGCAGGTCACACTATTAATGAAGTAGGTGTGAAACCAAACATCCAAACGAAGACCGCACCAATTTTCCAAGCTCACTATGATGCTATTAAAGCGCAATACAAAGATTATCAAGAACTAGTTAGCTTAAAAAATGTGCCTACTACTAAAACGTTTACTGTTAAGTTTTCACAAGCTTTCACTACACCAATACCTGTAGGCAGCGTACAGCTAGTTGCTTTAGGCGGAGACGAAATTTCATTTACAACAAAGGTGGAAAAAGATAATTCCTTAGTTATTACACCTACTGATCCTTTAGTTGAAGGGCAAGAATATATGCTACTTGTTCATCCAACTATTCAAAAACCTACAGGTGGCAAACTACAAAAGGGGATTTATCTCCATATAGCAGTAACTAAATAAAAATGGGGCTACCCCATAATAGATTGCGTTTGATCTTTGCTTCAAGTAGATGCTTGCTGCGAAAATCAAACGCTTTTCTAATAGAATTGATTTGGCAAATGTTTAAAAGAACAAGAAGCGATATGAAGTGCCAGTCACTCAAACAATTAGAATGGAGCGAAGGGCGGGGACTTTTGCGAGAAAGCACAGTACATAAGACACAACAGACCGCATGTTAGCGTGGGTTGCGGCATACAGAGTGCTGAGCTGGAAGCGTCCGCCCGTAGCAGAAATCAACAGTTTCTTTACATTAAAAACCCCTCTCCAGGCTATGCGGAGAGGGGTTTTGACATTATTCAGTATAGCTACATCCATTATCACTACTGGGAGATTCTTTTAGGAGAAAAAATACATGCACTAAATTTCGTGCAAGTTCACACGGCTTGCTTTTTTGTTCTAGTAAATTTGTTAATATTAAACGTTCAAATGAGCCAACTAAACTATCTGCTATTATTTTTATATCGATATTTTGTAATTGAAACAGACGGGCACAATCATGTCGATAAACTAGTTCAATAAATTGTTGTGTCAATTGAGATTTAACGCATGATGATTGTTTAGATTCAAAAAAGCCTATTTTCGTTAGCTTTGGATTCTCAATTATATAAAGGAACAACAAATATAACTTTTGCTCTAGTATTTGAATAAAGCTCTCTATCCCCTTTTCCACATCTTCATTTTGATTGCACATGATTTCATTGAATCCCTGTTGAAATCTTATGTTCAAATCATTGTAGAGTGATTCTTTACTTTTAAAATATAAATAAAATGTCGGCTGCGTTACATCTGCCGCTTTCACTATATCGCTTATTTTCGTAGCGTAATATCCCCTTTCAGAGAAAAGCTCCACTGCTTTTTCCAGTAATAATTGTTTACTTCTTTCACCATTCGAATTAATCTTCCTACCTCTTGCCATAATTGTCACCTTACTCTATCAATAAATATTCATTATTTTGTTTAATTATGGTATTTAAAATAGTTAATACCATATAATAACCCATCATTTTCCTTTTCACTACCTGAATAATGTTAATTATAATACAATTCAAAAAATTACACTATGCATTTTTAGCAATAATATGATGTTTGGTACTTTTCTTGCCTTTTGAAAATAAATACAATCGATTGAAAGATTCACCCAAATCATCATGAACATCCTTTACAAATGTACCTTCACAGGCTTTAGATACAATATAAAAAGCATGCCGGAAGTATTCCCGGCATGCTTTTAAAAAGATAATCTGTCTAAAATAAGCATATTTTTAACATATAAAAAATGGATTTTTATATCTGACTGTTTACACAGCCTTTTCATTTTTTATTGTTTTAATAACTTCTTTTTCAGCTTATCTATATATTCTTTTACTTCATTAATACCAAATACTAAGTAAGAGCCAACAAAGACTGCGATAAAAATAGCTAGTCCTACAATGAATGTTAACCACTTGTATTCAAACACTAAATAATGACTTGAGAAATACATGACAATCGTAATGATAATCATTGGCGGCATCGCTCTGAAAAAATGCAGCTCTTTGCTGAATATACCCATTTTTAAGTCATACTTAGGTATCGCATAAATAACTAACATAATATAGTTTGTAATGGAACTAATTAATGTACCCCAAGCGATTGCTTCAGCACCGTAATTGTCCACCATTAGCATAATGACAGCAATATTGACACCAAATACATTAATTAAGCTGAAAATAACGGGTGCCATCGAGTCGCCTTTTGCATAGTAAAAACGCGTAATGTACGTATTCGCAGCTAAGAAATACATGGATAACACGAATATTGCTAAGACAGGTGCTGTAATGGCAGTCGAGTCAGCATCGAATTTACCATATTGGAATATAACTTGTATAAGGTTTTCTGAGTAGAAGTAAGAATATATTGTTACTGGTATAAGTAGCAACAATAGATAATGTAAACCTTTTGAATACAGGCTCTTAATAGAAGCAAGGTCATTGTTGGCTTCTTTTTGGCTCAGGATTGGATAAATTACCGTTGTAACAGCTGTAATTAAAATAGCTTGCGGGAATTGCATCAGCTTGGAAGAATAGTTCACAGCAGCAACTGCCCCTTCTGAAAGCATTCCAGCAAATACACGCTGTAATAAAGCATAAAGTTGAATCGTCGCTCCTCCGAGCATAATTGGTAAAACCATAATCCAAAGTTGCTTTGAGGACACATTCTGTTCAAATGAAAAACCAACTTTATGGGAATCTAATTTACGATAGCCGACAATTAAGAAATACACCATAATAGCCGCACTAGCTAAAGCACTAATACCGTACCCAATTGGTCCGATCCAAAGAGATAATCCAACTGCAATTACTAAGAAAATCGCGTTGTAAATTAAAATGGCAAAGCTTGATAAGTGAAATTTTTCATTCACATTTAGCAAGCCGCTATACCAAGAAGATAAAACAAGTAATATAGATGACGGCATCATCCAAAAGTAAAGATTTTTCAATAAGTCTAAATCATTCTGGGTATAATCTTTTGTGTTTTTATCTTGGTTAAATATGTCCATAATTGGGTTAGTTAAAGCTAACAAAACGATGGTCATAATGGAAACTGTTAACAATACAATGGTAAAAGATTGTTTTACAAATAGTGCTCGGTCAGTCGTTTCCCGATTATAAATCGAAATAACGGCCGTCGTAAAAGCCCCACCTACTACTAAATATAAAAAATTCGGAATGGTATAAGCTGTGAAGATGCTATCCGCAATATGTGTACTACCATATTGGTAACCGATAATCATTTCACGTAAAAAGCCGAATACACGGGCAACGATATTAATGATCGCAACGGCCCCTACAACTTTTATAAATTTATTCATAAGTCATCCCTACCTTTAATGGCCGACTTATAAATGGCAATACATCTTGCTGTTATATTTTTTTCATCATGAACGTCTAATACTTTTTCGACTGCCTCACGATTCATATATTGTTCTTTCGGCGTGTTCACTGCACGCAGCATCTCCTCAGATAAAGCGATTGCGTCTTCAGGCTCCACTAAATGCCCTGCACCTTCACCAAGTAGTGATACGAGGCCACCTACTTTAGAAGCGATAACAGGTGTGTCTGTCGCTAATGCCTCTAATGCTACAAGCCCGAATCCTTCTAAATGTGATGGTAATACGAAGACATCACTTGCCTGGAACCACTTTACAAGTTCCTGTTGTTTTAGTGGGTCTATAAATTTGACGTCTTCACTGAAGAATGGTTGCAAAGATTGGAAAAATCCCTCATCTCTTCTAGAACCTACAATAATTAGCTCTATAGGACGCTCCACTTTCGTTTTTAACATTTGGAATGCCTGCAGTAGTTCTTCAACACCCTTTTGCTTAATGACATTTCCTACAAAAAGAAAAACAAAAGGCTCTTTGGCTAATTGCAATTGTTGACGTACTTCTGCTTGTCTACCTTTTGAAAATACTTCACGATTCACGCCCATGCTAACTACTGAGATTTTTTCGGGAGCTATATCAAAGTCTTGCTCAATTTGTTGTGCTAACACAGGACCTACTGCAATGACATGCTCACTTTCACGTAAAATACTCGCTGTCCAGTTGCGAATTCTCGCACTTTTCTTTGCCATACGTTCAATGTCTCCACCATGAGCAGTAACAATGTACGGTATACCAAACATTTTCTTTAAAAGTAGCGATAACATCCCTGAAGGAAACACATAGTGCGCATGTGTGACATCGATTGATTTTCGATTTTTTAAACCCTTCATTAAAGTAGAAAATCCCCATTTAGCATATTTGACAATGGTGTTTTTCTTGCCTGTAGCTGGGTTTGTATTCACTGCTATTTCAACGTCTAGTCCAGCTTTTTCAAGAGCTGTAACTTGGTTTTTTACAAAAATACCGAATGATAAATGATCAGATGTTGGATACATATTACTAATGACGAGTATTTTTTTCATAGACGTGTCACTGCCTTTTTCATTAATTCCTGACCATACATGGCCTCTTTATGAATGTGTGTAGCAATTTGTTTCGTCTCTGCAATTGACTGTTCCCAATTGCTACTTAGTTTACCAACTAATTTAGAAAGAGCATTCTCATCATCTTCTATATCCTGCATCTGTAAGCAACGATCTGATGCACCAACAAAGGACATAAAATCTTGCACTTTTGTATGATAGGATACAGCAATAATGGGAGTCTCTGAATTGGTCGCCAAAATAAGTGAATGTAAACGCGTACCAATTATTATATCTTGCTCGCCCGTAACCTCTAGTAAACGCTCAGGTACAAGATTTCCCTCAATTATTTCTGTATGTGCACGATGCTGCATTTTCTTCTGAATATCTTGTGTCACTGTTACATCTTGAGGAAATTTCGTTGCAAAAAATGTAATGTGAGCATTTTGCTCAGAAATTACTTGATCTAGATTTTTCGCCATACCTGTTACATATGCATCGTATTTTGCTACATTACCTTCTGGCCAATAGTTTGCATTATAATACGGAACGGCCGAAACACCAATTTTTCTTGGCTTTTCAGCATAATCTTTGCGATCACCTTTTAACGTAAATGCAGGATCACCAATCACTTCAATCGGTTTCTTGACCCCGATACTTTGTAATAGTTTTTTAGACTGAGGATCACGAACAGAGATATTTGCTGCATAACGACACATAACACGGATACTTATTTTACCAGAAATCGTATCTAGTGGACCTGCGCCACATCCGTAAATAATGTAGGGAATATTACTTTGTTTTGCCATCATTGCGTATGTTCCATAAAGATGAGCCTCACGTTTATAAAAATCCATTAAAATACCACCACCACCAATGATGAGGAGGTCAAATTTCGATACATATTGTTTGTTATTTTTATACGTATGGATAAACGTTTTATATAGATTGCCCTTTTTATAATACAATGGATAGCTATGTACCCCATAACGCTCGGATGTTTGTTTTGTGTTATTGCTAAAAACGGTAATGTCGTCACTCGTTACCGAAAATGTTTGTTTTACTTGTTGAAGAATGCCGTATAATATTGATTCATCACCATTATTATCATTGCCGTAATTCCCCACAATGCCTATTTTCATTAAAAAACATCCTTTTACTTTTTAATACAGAGATTATACCACAATTGCACTTATTCGTTCTTTTTAAAAATAGTAAAAAAAAAGGGAGCCTCGAATATCTACGAGATTCTCCCTGTTTCTACCGCCTTATGGCCATTATTCATAGCATAAAACAGCAGAAAAGTACTACTTCTTTTTTTACTTACTTCAGCACAAGTCTACTCTACTATAAGAGGTTCGAACACTAGCAGAATCAAGTTAAAAGCCCAGGCGGATGTCACAGTTTTAAGAGGTGCTTTTCGAGCAGACTCGAAAAAATGTGACGCTATTATGCCGAGACTTGACTAATCTTTTACTTATTAATCGCTCTGTAAAGGAACAGACCAAAGTGTGCTCGACTGATTGCTTCGTTCGGTTTATAAATGTTTCCGTCGTAGCCAGTCGTGATGTTGTTAGCTGCTAATTGTTGTACATAAGTGTAAGCCCAATGATCTTTTGGAACATCTTTAAATGCAATACCACTTGTCCCTTTTAATTCATATGCAATTGCCACAATTTTCGCCATCTGCGCTCGTGTCAATGTTGCATTCGGGTCAAAAGTATTGTTTTCACGGCCACTCATAATACCAGCTTCTACAACAGCTGCAATTTCCTTATAGTATATGTGATTTGCCTGAATATCTTTGAAGCTTGGATTTTTCACATTTTTTGTATTTAAATCTAATGCTCGGCTAATAATGACTGCTGCATGTGCACGTGTTAGCTTGTCATTTGGTCTAAATGTACCATCAGCCTGACCTGTAATAATATTGTGAGTTGTTAAATACTCAATCTCTTTATAGTAGACATAATTATTTGGAATGTCCTTAAACAGCGCTGGTTTCGCTACAGAAACGGTAGCATCTACACTCTTCGTTCCTAAAGTAGCGATTACCTTACCAGTCGTTCCTGGATTTTGCGCTGTAAACTTACCAGCACTTGTAATTGTACCTATATTACCTTCTACAGACCATTTCACTTGAGATGGATTATAAACAATAGGCTTACCTGCGTCGTCTTTTGCATCAATTGTAAAGCTAACAGATTCACCTGCACCTACCGTTTTAGAGCTTGGTGCAACAGCCATTGTTGTAGGGGCATCTACTACCTTAACTTGATATGATTGCACAGCAGCACCGTCATAGCCGATGTAGATTCGGTCATCCCCAGCTTGCGTTGCTGTATAGTTCAAGCCATTAATCTGTAAAGTTTGGTTTTGAGATGCTAACGATAAATGACCATCTAGTGGTAGTGTCGTATAGTTTTCATCTAAAACGTATTGAACAGCTACATTTGATGAAGCGCCTACTAGAAGCGTTGCATAGTTTGTACTATTCGTAAATTTAATATGTGTTGCCTTGCCAGTTGGTGCCGTACTTACTGCTTGTAGTGTGGCAGATACTAGACGCTGCGTATTACCTGAGTTGGATGGTAAATTCGCTAATACAACATTATTACTGCCATAGTTTCGAATAGCCATTGTTGTTGAGCCACCGCCATCTAAGTTAATGGCTCTATCGACACCAAGTGCTACTAAATAATTTGCAAGCTGCACCATATTCATGCCCTTACTATGGTTTTGACGCCCGTCTACAGTAATTAAATGCACTGTTTGTCCATTATTACTTGTAGCGACTACTGTACGTGGTGCAACTTCTTTTGCACGTGAGCTTGAAGTGCTCATCATAATATAAGGTTTACCATCCTTTACTAAATAAGGACCGCTCGCTAATATAAATTGTGCATTTTGCCAAAGTTGATCAATTGAAAAATTAACACTCATTTCATCGCCAACAGCTACTTGGCTTAACTTATTGTGCCATTCACCGCCCTGTAAAGATACAACAAAGCCAGTAGATGGTATCGTTAATTTTTCTTTCGATCCATAAGGCTTAATTTGTGTTACTTTACCAGTTAATGTTTGTCCAAATGTGTTTTCTGTAATCGGTGAACCAGTGTCTACCACTATTTCAAAGCCGTATTCATTTGTATCTGTTGTTTTACTATAAAACTGTGGTGTGTAAATAATAGCTTCATATATATTACGTACACGATTTAAGCCTGACATTTCATAATTCGTTCCGTTATGGGATAGTGTCACGTCAAAATCAAAATAATCAATAACACCGCGACCATCAGATGTCATTCCAAATGCCGTCGGAACATTCATATATTGGTCGGAACCACTGGAAACAGTTCCACCGTTCAAAATAACATTATTTTTAGCTAGTAAAAATAATGGATAGCCTTCTGACATATTAAAAAAACTTGCATTAATAGCACCAACTACTCGATTTCCCTCACGAGAAAGACGATTCGCATTTGCTACTGTCGATTCTTTTCCATTGACTGCTGCGGGCATCCCTAATTGTACTTCTGTCGTCGGATCTCCAACATTAATCGATAAATGATTAATAGAGTTTGTATAGGTATTACTGTATGTATATTGTTTATACTGTACACCTTTTGAAAGTGGATAATCCTTCTTTACTGTTTGAAATGCATAGGCATTTAGCGGACTAACAACTATCGACATCATTACAACTAAAATCAGTAAAATTTTTGCTATTTTTTTCATTTTTTCGCGCTCCTCAAGTAATGTAGAGCCCTCACCTTCCCTTCTTTGTTTTACTTCTATAAGATTATCAAAAATATGCCAAAATAGCTATGGAACATTTAAGCTATTTTCCAGTTACATATAAATGGTAAAAAACCTATTTATATTGACGCATTTTAAGAGAATACATATATTTGACCTTATCGCGACTCTCTAACTTTGGTAAAATGATGTTAAAGTTTAGGAGGGAAAAAAATGAAAAAACTATCAATCATTGCATTGCTTCTGGCAGTAGTGAGCTTGCTATTTGGGCAACCCCAATTGGCATCTGCTGATGCACTTTCAGGGCATGCACATGAAAATGGTCTGCGCTACTTAATTTCGAAAAACGCTTTAGTAGCAGATGCTAATGGCAGTTATCGACCAAATGACAATGTCACACGTGGAGAATTTGCTTCTTATTTAGCAAAGGTAATGAATCTTGAAACAAATAACGGTATGGCATTTACAGATGTTCCAGATACATATGTGTATGCAAAGGAAATTCAATTGGCTGCTACAGCTGGAATTATAACAGGATACACAGACGGTTCATTTAAACCTGACGCCGCCATTTCAAGACAGCATATGGCTATTATGCTGGAGAGAGCTATTGATTATTTAAAGATTCCTAAGGGTACTTCATCCATTACATTTAAGGATAATGCATCCATTATTAAAGAATACCGCTCTGCCGTAGCAATCGGTGCACATTTAGGAATCATTATCGGTTCTGATGGTTACTTTATGCCTGAAAAAAATGCAACAATTGGACAAGCTGCAACGTTTATTCAGCGTTTAATGCTGCTTGCAGGTGATGCTGGTGCTGACTTCTCTACTTATGCGATTAAAGAAATTTCAAATGGTACACTAGTCGGCAATCAAGGCTTCACAAGCTTTGAAGCTGCTGATAAAGCATTAACAAAAAATACGCAAGTTATCGTCCAAAAAGATAAAATTGTAAAAATGACTTCTGGCTATGTTGTTACGAATAATTATGTTGCACTTTATTCTGAAACGATTAAAGATCAAATCGCTGTTGCTGGTAATACAGAAATGGAATATATCAGCAGTGATGCAGCTCAAGTGAAGGTTCGATTAGCTGGTCAAGTTGGCTATTTAAAACAAGCAGATGTAACGTTAATTCCCTTTTCACTAAGCAAGGGACGTTCTTACTATTCAAACGAAAATGGCGAAATTAAACATACACTGTACGATTACACAACAAATAAATATTCTTCAAGCTATGTTTACGGAAAAGCACCTGCCTTCATGAAGCAGGGTGAAAAATACTATAGCTGGAATGGTATTTACTTCACAAATGGTAATAGCTCTTCTAAGGGCGAAGCTTATAACTATTATCAATTTTTACCTGCTCGTGCAACAACACAATATACAGCCGAAGAAATTGATGCTTATATTATGAATAAGCTTGCGGAGATGGAAAGTACTGGTATTACACTTTATAAAGATGCCACTACGAAAAGTAAGCTTATCGGCTTAGGACAAACGTTAAAAGAAGTTGAGGCAAACTCACATATTAACGCAATGTTAATTTTGGCACTTGCTCAGCATGAAAGTGCTTATGGTATGAGTGATCATGCTCAAAACTTAAACAACCTATTTGGTTTATATGTCTATGACACTAATCCACTTAATAAAAAATTCGATAGTGTAGCTGCTAATATTAACGAACTTGTTGATAAGTTCCTACAACCAAACTATATTACACCAGGTGGTGCCCCTGGGAAAAACTATGCAAACGGTGCAGTAGTTGGTTCGAAAGCACTTGGCTTTAACGTAAAATATGCATCTGACCCGTACTGGGGAGCTAAAATCGCTGGACACTACTATCGTGCCGAAAAAGCGTTAGGTTTTAAGGATGCAAAAAATCCTTATAAAATCGGCTTAACAACAACATCTGGTTTAAATGTACGTATAGACACTTCTACTAGCAATAGCCCTCTCTTCACATATGCTAGAAGTGGTATGCCTGTCATTGTTATCAATACAAACATTAATGGCTGGTATGAAGTACTATCGGATAAGCTCCACCCAGGTTCAGCTTACATTAGTAAAGACTATATTCAGTTTATCGATACGGTGAAATAAAGAAAAAGCACCCTCCAATAAAAGTATTGGAGGGTGCTTTGTTTCCTGCAACACATCACTGTGCAGCCAGGGTTTCGCGCGGAATGTATTAGGAATTCCGCGATTTAAGACCTTTTTTCCGCGTTATGGCGCAGGGATTCCACGATTTATGACCTTTTTTCCGCGATATAGCGCAGGGATTCCGCGATTTATGACCTTTTTTCCACGATATAAAAGAGCTGCCCTATTGAGGACAGCCCTTTACTGTTAGTATCGAAGTTTTCTTTGCTCTGTCTTTATAATTGCTGATGCAATTACTACAAAACCTAACATTAAAATAAAGATTAAATCAAGTAAGCCTGTGTGCATTGACACTGTAAACAATGTAATGACAAATGCGTATGCTACTGAGTGGAAGCTACGGATGCCACCTTGTTTTACTTTATTATAGATTAATGAAATTAATACACCATATAGTAAGAAACCAATCGCTACAAGTGCATAGCCACCATCTAAGAATAATTGTCCGATAAAGGTAGGCGTTGTTGTTCTTGTTGGACGTGTAATATATTTACCTTCTTCCACGCTCAATGAGTTTACAACTTCCGTCACCTTCATACGAGGTGAAATTTGCTCACCAGGAAGAACCGTATTAAAGATACCTTTATGAATTTCGCCTTTTAAGTAGCCCTCTTCTTGCGTGTATTCGATAATTTTACTTAAAACGATATGACCTGTAACACTTTCACCATTTATTGAACGCATCCATTTAGGAGTTAAATTTACTTTTTGTTCGACTGTTAACAGTTTTTCTTTTTCTGTTTCTGTCAATTCAACATCTGGTTGATCGCGATTATTGAATTCTTTAGTTGTATCTTCTGTCACTACTCGTAAGAAACCAAACATCGAGAATGCAACACCGATTACAAATAATGCCGTCAGGAACCAAGTTAATTTCACACGTTTCACAACATAGTGGAAAATAATAATTCCAGTAAATAGCATAATAATTAATGGTGTACGATAGCCCATTAATAGGAACAAGAACATAACAACAGCAAAAATCGTGCCGTATACTAATGCTTTCTTCCATGTCATATGCTTTTCTAAAATCATTTTGTAAGATAATAACAGTAAAATTCCGTACCATAATAATTGGCTAAAGAAGTTTAGTTTTGGATCGAGATTACGACGATTGGATTCATCAGAAATTCCTAGACCTCCACCAAAAATCATCATTAAATAAGAAGCTAAACCGATTATTGTTAATAACACAACAAAGTGAATAACATATTTTCCTAAGAACGATAACCCGAATGATGGGATTGTCCATTGTAATTTATCAATAATATAAACACCGATATAATAGCAAATAAGTGCTACTAGTACCGCTGGCAAAATTGATACACGAACGTTAAATAATTCAAATCGATGGAAATCGAATAGACTTGTAAAGAAATATAGTACTAATATAAAAGGTAAAAAGAAATACGGTGAAAACGTATCAATCTTATTGACCTTTGTGAGAACTTGCTTCAGTTTATTCATACATGTAATACATCTAATTAGATGTTATTGCCCTCCTCTATCATGAATCAATAGTTGTTGTTTACTATTACATTCTTTAGTTTTCCCTACAAAAACAAAGGTTATTATATCATAAATACGGATAGACTTATAGAAAGTATTCTATGGATTTTACATAAAAAAGCTCAAAAATTTCATTTTCACCTAAATCTCTACGATTCAGTAATTATTTGGGTGTATGATGAAATTGAGTAATACTATTTTTGAAAAAAATACAAAACAAGGATGTGAATTTATTGAAGATATTCATTTCACTAATTACTGTCTGTGCTTGTACGCTTGTTGTATTCCTATTACCGACACAAGCCCAAGCAACAACTCAAAGAATCGGCATCGTTTTCTCTGAAAGTAGTGAGAAATATGCCAACTCCACACACCCTGGTGGTACACATGAGGGACAAAAAGTATCTCCAAAGGTCGATTATAGCTCTACATACAACAAGGAGCTAAAAGCTTTCCTTTTATATCAGCAGCAGGGCTTCAATGTAGAGAAAATTTACGAAAAGGACTTAAATAGCTTAGAAAGTTTAAGCCAATATGATGCAATCGTCTTTCCTTATACGGTAATGATGAATCATCTACAACGCGAAAATGTCAAAATGTACGTACGCAACGGTGGCGGTGCTATTTTTGCGTTCCAAACAGCTCGTAACGAATCCGCAAAATTCCCGAAGGCTGGTCAAATGGATCTCTCCCCATTAATCTATGATGTCGACTCCTGGGTCATGGAGTGGGATAACCTATCAGAAGTTTTCAACTCACGCTTTATCGACGATATAGTGTTGGGTAACGCAACAATTAGCAATAGTAATTCAGTACACCCAATTATCCAAAACGCTACTAAGGAGCTCGGCAAAAGCAAATTAAGTCTAACAAAATCTGATCAAGAGTGGGTTGAGATTATTAAACCATGGCAAGGTGGCTCCGCCTCACCGCTATTATATTTCTCGAATTACGATTATACTGACAAGCCACAAACAATGAAGAAAAATGAATTTGGAGCAGCACATGCCATTCAATACGGCAAAGGTAGAGTCGTACAAATCGGATTCAAAATTTATGATTACATTACTATTAATGCCAAAGCAGATTGGCAAGATAACGAAAACGGTGTTGCTTACTCTACAACACAAGGCGACTTAGACGCTCAAGTATTTATGAAGCACGCTTTACATTGGGTTGCCGAAAATCATGATGGTGATGTGCCACGTCGCTATAATCTTTCGCTATACTCTGACAGTGTGCAAAGTTATGTAGCGCCGTCTGGTAAATTCGTCTTCTACTCCACAGTAACAGTAAAGAATAATGGCAATGTGCCAGCTCGTGGTACGTTAAAAGTAGAGATTCTCGATGCTAACGATCACGTCGTCGGTAAAGGGCATGATCGTTATCTACCAGGTCTTGCTGCCGATGCGACAACAACTAATGCTGACCGCAAAGATATTAGTACCCACTCGGAAAAATATCAAATTTTCATGCCTGGAAATTTAGCCGCTGGAACATATACGATACGAACTTCCTTCATAGAAGGTCGCGATGATCGTAAAAATGTTGACGAAAAATTTGCAACTATTGCAGAAATTAAAACGCTCACACGTACAAAAGGTTCCAACAAGGCTTCTATTGAGTTTGCCCCATTTTTTCAAGATGTATTAGCATCAAACGGTGCTTATGATGATATTAAAAACTTACATGCATTAGGTATTGTGAAAGGGAGTAATGGTAAATTCAGCCCTCAAGGCACACTTACTCGAATACAAGCTACTGAAATGGTATTACGTGCACTTGGTATTACCCCTTCAAGCTCAGCTACCTTGAACGCTATTGATATGAAAGTTGGCGATTATGGCAATGCGGTCCTAGCTACAGGCGTTCGCTATGGAATAATTTCTTTAGAAGATGGCAAAATTAACGCACATCAACCGATGACGCGTGCTGCAATGGCACATGCCCTTGTAAAGGGCTTTAAGCTACAAGGCTATACTAAAAATACATTCATCGATGTCCCTGCATCTCATATCTATTTTAAAGATATACAAGCTCTCTATGCACTAGATATTACTACAGGCTATGCAGATCAAACATTTAAACCAAACAACACGGTAACTCGTCAAAACTTTGCCCAATTTGTTAATCGCACACTTCATGCGAACGCTAAATAACATTTGGGATAGCGCTAATAGATTGTCTGGCATCTCACTTTTTATCCAATAAAAAAGAGCTACGTCGTTCTTAATATGAACGATGTAGCTCTTTATTTTTATTGTTTAGCGTAGTATTGAGAAATCCCTTTATAAATAGCTTCAGCAAATAATTCGATATATTGATCATCTGTCATTTTGCCACGGTCTTCACTATTTGTAAGGAAACCTAGCTCTACTAGAATCGCTGGAATTAATGTGTTGCGAATAACATAATATTGTTGCTCTTTAACACCGCGATTTTTCATGTTTAAGTTATTAACAATTTGGTTATTTACAAAAGTAGCTAAATCTATATCTTCTTGATACATATCTCCAGTTGTCACAGCATAATATGTTTCAGTACCTTGTGCAGAGGTGCTAGTTGCTGAGTTGACATGTATACTAACAAAGATTTCGCCATAGTTTGCATCAGTAAAGTCAACACGGTCTTGCAACGAAGGATATGTGTCACCTGTACGTGTCATTAACACTTTCGCTCCAGCAGCTTCAAGTTTCTGTTTTACAAGTGTGCTAACTTTTAAAGTAATAGCCTTTTCTGAATTGGAACCTACAACAGCTCCAGGGTCTTTACCACCATGACCAGGGTCAAGAATGATAATACGATTTTTCAGTGCATTACCATTTTGGTTTAATAGTTTTAAGTAAGATTTATGCACATAGCCTGTTTGTCCATCAAAAGTAATTTGAGCCCAATAGCCACTAATGCTGTTAACATGCACATAGTCGCCTTTACTTAATTTACCTAATACTGTAGAAGTTGAGTTCGCTTCTTTGCGCACATTTAGACTACCTACAGTAGCACGACCTAATAAGTCTCCTGCAACTGGCGGTGGAGTTGGATCTGGTTTTGAAGGTTGTTCTACTTCCACATCCTCTGTGCTGTTTGCCACAATATATCCTGGCAAGCCATTTACTACTGTTAAATAGTAGCCATTAACTGTTTTGTAGACAGGCAGTTTGACATTACTATTGATTGTTGAAATTGCTTTAGACGATGAAGTAGCCTTCACATAGAGGTTGATACCTTGTGTCGTTTTAACTTCTTTTTGAATTTTTCCTAGTGCATTACCGTCCGCATCTAAAAACTGTGCGTACGTTTTATAAATATAAGCAAATGCACCTTTATATGTTACTTTTAACCAGTCACCTTCAACTGCATAGACTGATAGTTTTCCACCTTTATCGACAGTACCTACAATGTTCGAACTAGATGCCGAGTCTTTCGATTTACGAATATTCAAGCCATCTGTTGTCACTTGAATTAAACCAATAACCTGTGAAGTATCTGGAACAGTAACTCCTTTTACAGGTAGCTCTAAACGATATTTTTCACTTTTGGCACGAGCAACAAATAATGCAAACTGTGCACGTGTCACTTGGCTATTTGGATTATAATTTTGACCGCTTCCTTTTGTAATACCATTATAGTAAATCGTATTTACATATTGAACGTAAGGATGTGTAATACCCACATCAACAAAAGGAGAATCCATATTTTCGTATTCACTTGCATCAAGCTTAAATGCCTTTGTTAATACATAACTCATTTCATCACGAGTTAAAGGCTTGTTCGGTAAAAACTGTCCAGTTGTATTTGTTTTAAAGTAGCCTAACTGTATGGCACGTTCAACGTAACCTGAAAGCTCGGTACCAACCGTTACATCTGAAAAGTTTGATTTATTGACAACTAATGGTTTGTTACCAGAAGCAACAACAGCCATTTTCGCAACTTGTCCGCGCGTTACGCTATTATAAGGCTTATAATACGTTTTACCATTTTCCGTATACCCTTTTATAACACCTAAACTAATTAAATAATTGATCTCTTCATAAGCTTCATGCTTTGGGGTAACATCTTCAAAACCACCACTTGCATTTGCACTATGTATCGTAAACATAGAAGCTGAAATGAATAAGACGCATAATATAAGACTGATTTTTTTAAAGTACAATGTCTTATTTCCTCCCTTCATGTTCTCGTGTTATTGTGTCCATTTTAACAAAAATTCACATATAAAACTATCATAGATTGTAACTATTCGACATTTTTTTATATCACCCCATTTCATATGGATTCATAAAAAGAAGAGAGCCTGCAAGTGCAAACTCTCCTCCATTTATACGTTATTTAAAAGAACTTCCATGCATTGCTTCACTTCAAACGTAGCCCTTGTCCGAAGCGAAGTAGAAATTGATTACTTATTCACTTGCTTAGCACGCTCGATAAATGTTTCAAGTTGAGAAATTTTTAACATTTCATCATAACCGAAATTACCGTTATCTTTACCTGCTGTAATACCGTTTGATGCTAAAATTGAAATGTATTCTGTTGCCCAATAATTTTCAGGAACATCTGCAAATGTCACCACATCACCTTTATGCTCAAGACCAAAAGCAACTACTAAAACTTTTGCAATTTGTGCACGAGTCATTGGAGAAGAGGGATTAAATTTGCCGTGATCATCACCTGTAAAAATACCTAACTTCGCTACAGCCGAAATTGCACCAGCATGTGCATAAGTAGGTTTTACGTCTGCAAATGATGTATTTTTATCAGATGTATCTAAGTTTAAAGCTTTTGCGATTTGTACAGCAACTTCTGCACGTGAAGCATATACTGAAAAGTCAATTGCAGCGTCCTTAACTTCAGCAGTCGCTACTTTTGTCACTTCAGCTTGTTGTTCAGCGTCAAAATCCGCTACGCGTTTTGCACCAACGTAACGAGAGCTCCAATAATATGGATCGTTTACATTCGAATAGCTAACACCTTTACCAGTTTGAGAGTGAATCATTTTACCGTCACCTATGTATATCGCTACATGTGAGATACCACTACCACTCGTGTTAAAGAAAAGTAAATCGCCAATTTTTAGATCACTCTTTGCAACCGCTGTACCTTGCTGATATTGTGAGCCTGATGTACGGTTTAATTTAATACCTAAATCATTGAAGACTTTAGAAGTAAAACCAGAGCAATCTAATCCGCTAGTAGTTGTACCACCATAAGCATAAGGAATACCTAAATATTTCGTCGCTGTTTCAGTAACTTCATTTGCAGTTGCCGCTTCAGCGTTATCTATTTGAATTGTTGAAAATAACATAAAAGATGCAAAAATCGGTAATAACCATTTTTTCTTCATAAGTTTGTTATACCCCTCTCAAGGAACTTTTTTGCCTATACATAGACTATCACAAATGATGGTATTTTAATTTTTCAATTGTGTAACGGTTTTGAAAGTAAAAAAAAAGCTGATATACCAACGTTTTGTGGTTTACCAACGCTAAAATATGGGTATTAATTAATGGGTATTCCGGCTTTTTGTAACATTCCTGTAATATTAGCCACGCTTTGTTACAATAGAGTGTGCTTTAAAGTGCCAGGCACTCAAACAATTTTTACACAATTTTAGGGGGCACTCGGATTTGAACCGAGGATTAAGACTTTGCAAACCTTTGCCTTTCCACTTGGCTATGCCACCACGATTTTATTTATTAAAGATGGAAACAACTGTTTAGAACTAAAACGATCAAAATTTTTAACTATTTGACCGCTTTAGTACTAATGGTAATACGCCTAATTTTATTGGCCATTATATCGTTTCTTCAAATCCCAGAATCCTGGGACGGAATTCACATCATATTTTCTTATAGTATTGATGAGTTTAATAAGCAAATCCTGACGTAAATCCTCTCTAAAATGTGGATGAGTTTGATAAAGACACTGTTTCAATAAAGGCTCAAAATAATTTATTACAGTTAATAATGCTTTATCATCATGTTTCGATTTTTTCACTAAGGTAATTAATTCTTGTGACATCAACCTTCAGTCCCTTCTTGAATTTTTAATAAGTTCCGATAACTTATTAATACTTAGTTCAAGATTTTCTAATTTCTTTTCAAACCTAATAAATAGATAAACTGTCATTGCAATCGGAAATCCAAAATTTCCGATTATCATAATCCAATCAGATGGTTCTGTTATCATCAGAAATCCCCCTTTTTTCCCCATTATTCTTTTGCCTTTCAATGTAAATCAGCATTTTTTCCAAAGCTTTCTTATGGGTTTTAGAGACAGTTTGCTGTGTTTTATTTAACCTTCGTCCAATTTCCGTATCGCTTAAACCTTCTGCATAAGCTAGACTAATTATCTCCTTTTGCTTTTTAGTCAACGAATTTAATGCATCATACAATATTGGGCTTATTACATATTCATCTAAATTATCATTTAAAATAATGTCACTAAAATAGTCTTCGGCTTGTTCGTCAGCTACTAAATCGAGAAATGTTTCTTGTCCTTCATTAGAGTTAATGGTTGCATCTAAGGTAAGAGAAAATCTGGATTGTAAAAGTCTCAATTTTTTGTCGAAATTAATTGAATTAAACTTTAGAGTTGAAGAAATATGAGAAATAAAGCGAATTTTGAAATAGAAATGTTTAAATAATTTATCTAATTCTTTCCTATTTTCAGGACTAGGGTTTGATATTGTTTCCATGTACTTTTCTTTGTTAGTTGGTATTTTAAAAAAGGAAATTACCAAATCATTTTTTAATAGCTGTCGATTTTCATCTTCAAATTTTTTTATTCTTTCTTCGTCCCATTTATTTTCCAAATTCTAAAGCACTCCTTTGTAAGAAGCATACATTCACTTTCTAATAAAAAATAGAGCATATGTTCTTATTTTGAGTAAAAAAAAAGAGTGTACATTCTTTCTTTTTTCAAAAATAAACTATTTGTACTTAACCTAGTTTCCCCATCTAATAATTATTTTAACGTTTTACTCTTATCATTGATATATTATTTACACAACACCCCCTATTCTTATGATATATAGAATAATTAATCTTCAAAATCACAACCCTTTTCAAAAAATTTTTTAGTGCCAGGCACCCAAACAATTTTCAAACAATTTACTTTACGGAATCGCACATACGATAAAAAACTATAGACAAACTTGAAATTGTTCGAGTTTGTCTATAGTCTGAAGGCTCTTCTAAACGCAATATCAACGGTAATCACTGTAGTCATTAATCGAGTAGCTTATCTATTACTAGTTTCGTTAAATTAGGCATAATTTCCATTGTATATTTTAATTCAGTTCTTTCATATCTGTTATGTGCATCATAACCATATGGTCCAATGTTAATTGCTGGAATATTTAAATCCCTAATAGCATCATAATCGACAAAATGTTTTGTTCCCCAACTTGGGTTATTGTTAATAACGGATTGAATGCTATCTTCATCGTCATTTATCGCTACACAGCTCATGTCACAAATATAAGGAAAAAAATTTCTTTGTACTATTGGCTTATTATAATGTGGTTGAACTTTTTCGATAGCATGATCTAAAGCCATTAATAGATTTTTTTCTTTTTGATTTTTTCCAGTCACCTCTACGCGTGGTGAATAAAGTGAGGAATAAAAAATAATAATAGCAGGGCTCTTATCCTTTGCCCATTTCCAAGTTTCTTCTACAACTCTCGCCGAAAACATACGGACATCTAGTTCTTTATTATTTAATAGGTTTTCTTTAAATTTCTTCATATGTTCTTTGTAACGTTCGCCATGTTGTGAAATAATGGATTGTTCTAGCTCTTCGTAAAATAACACCCTAGTTTCCCATGGCAATTTTGTATATTCCTGCTCGCTAATTTCACAATATCTCTTATAATGATTATTTAAATTTTTTACGACATTATCAAATGCAATTTCAGCCTGCACTTTTAGTTTTTCAAGCACATCTTTAGGAGACCATGATTGCACAAAGAAATTATAATATACATATGAAGCAAGTGCTGTTTGAACAGTATACGTATCTTTAAAATCTGTTTGCTTCAACGTGACTGGTGGCATAGGCGTTTCGCCTAATGATTTGTCGCATAGCTCAGGATTATATGCAATTTGTCTAGTTAACTCTGCTGCGATATAGTTAGGATCGAGTCCTTCAAAGCTAGACCCCACATGACTTTCAGCTCCAGTTATATAAAATGAAGGAAGTAGCTTTCCGACACTCCCTTTATAAATATATCTATTTTCATCGCCTTCATACCGAGGAGCTACAAAATCAGAATTTATTAACGCTTCGTATTCAAAACCATACTCTTCTCTAAGTTTTTTTAAATCATTTAAACCTGACAATACCCCATGTGAGCTATCTTCCTCATCACACTCAGCAAAAAACACAATATTCCCTTTTAATTCTTCCGGATGCTCTGAATAATACTTTAATAGATAGTAATTGCTTGCCACACCGCTTTTCATATCTAATGTTCCTCTGCCAAATAACCATTCATTTGATTCTAAATGCTTCTTAACTAACGGAGGAACCTTTTCGTTTTTTAATGCTTCTTGAAGATTACTAGGAAAACAAGCTTTCTCTTTTAAGCTATTATAATCATCTATTCCTACTGTATCGGTATGGCCCATTAAAACAACTGTTTTAGTGCTACTTTCTTTTGTCCCTCTTACAAAAGCAAATACGTTATATCGCTCAATCTCATCATCTACCGTTTGTGAAGTAAACACATAGTCTGGATTTTTTTGAAAGTAAGGTAGGTTAGCAATTGTTTTAGCGAGTGATTTTGAAATATCGATTTCGCCTTCGGTATTTACTATACTTTCAATATTTACAAGATTATTCGTCACTTTTAATACTTCATCATACGTTTTTAACATTCATAACAACCCCTAACTTTAAGATAATAATTATAAAACCTGTTGTAAAAACTTCGCTGTTCGCTCTTCCTTTGGCGTTTTAAAAAATTCTGAAGGAGGGCCTTCTTCTATTATTTTTCCATCAGCTAACATAATTACTCTATCCGCAACCTCTCTTGCAAAGCCCATTTCATGCGTTACAATGACCATTGTCATACCATCTCTTGCTAAACTTTTCATTGTTTCTAATACTTCGCCAACTAATTCAGGATCTAGTGCCGATGTTGGTTCATCAAACAGCATAACGTTTGGGTTCATCGCAAGTGCTCTTGCAATAGCAACACGTTGCTTTTGCCCCCCTGATAGTTGTTCAGGATAATAGTTTGCTTTATCAGCAAGCCCAACCTTCGTTAATAACTCCATTGCTTTTTTATTCGCTTCTTCCTTACTTTGCTTTTTCACCTGAATCGGTGCTTCCGTAATGTTTTGTAAAACACTTAAATGCGGAAATAAATTGAAGTGTTGAAATACCATACCCATATTTTCTCTGACTTTATTTAAGTTTGTCTTTTCTACATCAATAATCTCATCGTTAATACTTATAGTACCCTCATTTAATAATTCTAAAAAATTCATACAGCGTAACAACGTACTTTTTCCCGAACCACTTGCTCCAATTAAAACAACTACTTCTGATTTATTTATCTCAAGGTTAATGTCTTTTAAAACTTTCAATTTCCCAAATGATTTAGAAAGCGACTTCAACTTTATCATGCTTTTTCTCCTTTCCAACATCCATTCTGTTTTCCAGTTTATTGAACAACAGTGTGAATATTAGGACTAAAATCAAGTAATATACGCCTACTACAAAGTAGGTTTCTAAAGGCATGTAGTTATACGCTTGAGCCGATAAGGCATGGTTAAATAATTCTGAAACGGCAATATAGGCTACTAAAGAAGAGTCTTTTAATCCAATAATGAATTGATTAGCCAATGAAGGTATTGCTCGCTTAAAGCTCTGTGGTAAAATAATTCGTCTCATTGTTTTAAAATACGTCATTCCTAATGAGCGGCCAGCTTCCATTTGTCCTTTATCGATTGATTGAATCGATCCTCGAAAGATTTCTGCAATATAGGCTCCAGAATGAATTCCAAGTGCAATAGCTCCTGCTGCAAAATCAGAAAGAACAAAAATACTAGAAATACCATAGTATAGGAACATAAGTTGTACTATAAGTGGCATCCCACGAATAATAAAAATATAAGCGTTTGCTATCTTCTCTAATATCTGTATATTAGAAACCTTGAAGAAGGCAAAAATCAACCCAATAACACAAGCAATTAATAAAGAAACTACGGTTAACTCAACTGTCAAAATAGTTGCTTTTAAAAATTCAATCCCATGTTTTTGGAATATCGATGCTATATTCGTTAAAAACTCCATATAAATCACCTAACCTCTTTAAGTGTATTGGTATAGAAGATTAATGTTTTTTTGAATATTCAAATTATTTTACCTAGAATAAATCTATTATACTAGGTAAAATAATTTAGGATTGGTTTACTCTAATAGATCTTTGCCAAACCATTTTGTACTTATTTCTTTATACGTTCCGTCTGCAACCATATCAGCAATTGCTTTATTTATTTCTTCTAATAACACTTGATTATCCTTTTTAATAGCTACTGCAATTTCTTCTCTTTTTATTTCTTCTCCCACTGTTTGAATTTCTAAACCTGATTCTTTCATCGCGGAAATGCCTACAATTTTATCTGTAATTACTGCATCTAAACGTCCTGGCGGAAGGTCTTGTAACGCATATATCTCACTAGGAAATTCTTTAATTTTATCTGTATATTTTTTTGCATCTTCAACATAAGTACTAGCTTGCATAACACCGATTGTCTTTCCCTTTAAGTCATCTAAAGATTTGATATCTTTATTTTTACTTGAAATAAATACTGTGGCGCCCGAAATATAATATGGATCTGAGAAATCAACCTGTTTTGCTCTCTCCTCAGTAGCTGTCATACTCCCAATAATTGCATCATATTTCTCTCCTCGTAACCCTTGGAGGATTGTTTCCCATGGATTTGTAACTGGGTTTGGATCAAGGCCAATTCTCTTTGCAATTTCATTTCCAATTTCTACATCGAAACCAACTAATTTTTCATTTTCTTTATAATTTAATGGTTTTAGTAAACCACTCATTGCAAATGTTAACTTCCCATCATTCACTAATTTCATATCTGATGTTGTGCTATTTTTTTCTCCTGCTTTCGTTTCTCCCTCACTACTTGCAGATGTTTCAATTTGTACATTCGAATCTTTTTCTGAACACGCAACCATCAATGAAGCAACTAACACCAATAAAAAATAGAATAGACTTTTCTTCATAAAATACCATTCCCCCTCGTTTTATGATTAAGCTAATTCTCCACCATCAATGGCAATTGTTTGCCCTGTAATATAAGCCGATTCATCTGAAGCAAGGAAGGCATACAACGCCCCTATTTCTTTTGGATCTGCATGCCGTTTTAAAGGAATACCTTCATTTACAACTGCTAACATTTCAGGAGTATACTCAGCCATTTGCATCGGTGTTAATACATACCCCGGACATATGGTGTTCACTCGAATGATTGGAGCCAATTCTAATGCCATCGTTTTTGCTAAAAGATTAACGCCTGCTTTTGAAGCGTTATAGTCTGCATAGAACGGATGTCCAGTAACACCATTTGTAGAAGCTGTCATGAGTATAACGCCTTGCCCCTGGTCAACCATGATTTTTGCAGCGGCTTGAGACGTATAAAACACACCATTTAAATTAATGTTTAAAACCTTATTCCATTGTTCTGGATTAATATCAAGGAATTTAGAGCGAACGCTAATACCTGCATTCGCTATAAAAACGTCCACTCCCCCTAAATCCTCTTTAATTCTTTTAAAGACAGCGTTTACATTTGTAGGGTTACTAACATCCACTACATACCCTTTGGCAATTCCTTTGTTTTCTTTAATAGACTTTTCAATACTTTCTTCATTAATATCTAAAATAGCTACGACAGAACCTTCTTCTACAAAGCGTTGTGCTGTGGCTAATCCTATACCACTCGCTCCTCCTGTAATCACTACTCTCTTCTTTTCTAAACTACTATGCCTTGATGTCATCAAATTACCCCCTAACGGTTATAACTTGTTAATTCCGCTTCATTTTTCACCTTTGCTTGATATACCCGCCATGAAGGACACCATTTAGCAGGATTATCTAAATAATCTGCTTCGATTAATTGATGAATTGTACTATTTTGCGGTGCATTTTTCACTACCTCTGGTTTTTCATATGCTTCCCTCGAAATTTGTTCTAGTGCCTGGATATATTCATCTAAATCTGCTTTAGAGTAGGATTCTGTAGGTTCTAGTGTGAATGGTTGTGGCACAATGTATGGATGATGGCTTGTCCAGTAATGCAAACCAAAGTCTGTCATACGTCGCTGTACATCCTCTGTTGTGACACCAGTTTCCTTCTCCAACTGCTCCCAACTATAACGAACCTGTTCCAGTCGTTGTCCTTGTACATAAGGTACACTTGCGCCCCGAATTTTCGAAACTTTACTGTATAAATAGTTATTATTTAGCACAGCAGTTTCTGCCACTGCTTTAAGTCCTTCTTGTCCTAATGCTCGTATCCATGCATAAGAACGTAAGATAGTTTGTGCTACGCCGTGGAAAGCGCGTATTTTCCCAATTGAATGCTCTAATTGATTATTTAATACATATTGATTACCATTTTTTTCGACGATAGGTCCTGGTAAATACGGCTTTAATGCCTCTGTTACACCTAATGCACCTGTTGCTGGGCCCCCACACATATGTGGCGCTGCGAATGTTTTGTGTAAATTAAAGAAACACATATCGAAGCCTGCCTCTTTAGCTCGTGTAATTCCTAATAAACCATTTGCATTCGCTTGATCGTAGTAACAAATACCACCGGCATCATGTACAATCTTTGTAAATTCTTTAATTTTTGAATTGTAAATTCCCGTATCTTCCGGGTTAGCTACAACAAAGCCAGCTGTTCGTTCGGATACAACTTCTTTTAACTTTTCAATATTAGGGAATCCATTTTCATCTGGGTGTAAGGTAATTATTTTATATCCCTTCACAACTGCCGTAGCAGCTTGAGATGGATGAGAGAAGATTGTTGTAATGATTTCATTACGTTGATCTGCCTCACCTTTAACTTCAAAATACTTACGAACAATCGATGCCATCGCAAATAGTGCTTGTGTGCCACCACTCGGTTGGAACGAGAATGCATCCATACCTGAAATGTCACGCATTGCTAAATCCATGTTATGAATGATTTCTAACATTCCTTGTACAGTACTAACATCTTGCAATGGATGTAGTTCCATTATTTTAGTATTACGAATTAATAACTCGTTAATTTTCGGAATGTACTTCATCGTACAAGTACCTTGACCAATTTCTACATTAAAATCCGACCCTAATGTTTCTTGTGAAAGCCGAACATAATGGCGTAATACACGTGCTTGGCCGATTTCTGGTAAGTTCGGCTTACTTGCTCGCTTTATATTTTGCGGTAGAACTGAAACGCCATCACCCACTACATCTACAACGTCTTGTGAAGCTTGCGGTACTTCGACTCCAACTTCACCTGGCTGATGTAGCTCAAAAATAATTGGCTCATTCCATTTGGCTTGATGAAAATCTATATTGACAGACTGTCTTTGAATTTTTAACATGCTAATACTCCTTTCTATCTCATTATTTCGTCACAATTTTTGATAAAACACTTACTAGTTTGTCGATATCTTCTTTCGTATGCACTTCAGTTACACAACAAAGTGCCGACTGACCATATTGAGGAAACTCTTTCGATAGATCTTTCCCTCCAAAAATCTTGTGCTCCAATAATTGTGCATTGATTTCTTCTACAGTTAACCCAGTATCATTAAAGTCGATAATAAATTCTTTGAAAAATGGAGACGTAATTCTCGAACCTCTAATGTTCTGAATTTTATTAAGTTGCATTACTGCATACTGACTATTTTGCATGATTGCTTGACCTAAATCGTACATACCATTTGGTCCCATTAACGATAAATAAACACCTGCTGTAATACCCCATAGAGCTGTTTGCGTACCGACAGATTCTTTACCGTTTTCTCTATCTGCAAAAGATGTACGGTCATATGCAATGTCACCAAACCCATACTCTCCTTGTTTTACAGTCGGAATAATGCCAAATAATCGTGATGGGTATTCATTAACGAATTTCGGATTATTATGGGTCGCAATAAAACCTGCTTGCCCTCCACTAAAATTCATATGCATTCCAAGTGGTTGAAGGTCTCCACATACAATATCAGCTCCATACTGACTTGGTGGTGCCAGTATTCCAAGTGAAATTGGATCAACTCCAACTACGATTATTACACCGTATTTTTTTGCAAGATTTGATATCTCTTGGCCTTGTGATTCAATAAATCCTAAATATGATGGATTTTCGAAATAGATCGCCGCAACATCAGTAGATAATTTCCTTTCTAAATCTGCTAAATCCATTAATCCTGTATTAAGATTAAAATTCACATCTTCAAATGCTAATTGAGGTGTACCATAGTTTGTAATAATCTTTTTTCTCTCAGGTGAAACTGTACTAGCAAGTAAGACCTTTGTGCGATTAGTAATACGACTAGCCATACGAATCGATGTAGCTGCAGCCTGTGCCCAATCAAATGTTGGCACATTCACTACTTCCATATCGACAAGTTCTGCCATCAGACTTTGGTATTCAAATAAAGCTTGGAAACGTCCATGATCTTCGTATGGTTCACCCGCATAAGCAGTTAAAAATTCAGCCCTTTGATTCACCTCATCACAGACTGCCGGAATAAAATGTTGCCAACAACCAGCTCCTAAAAAGTTAAGATATTCATTAGTGCTTATATTTTTATTTAATAGCCCTTCAATATGTCGTCGTAGCTCCAATTCATTCAATGCTTTCGGGATATTCATTGTTCCTTTAAACTGTAATTCATCTGGAATACAAGAAAATAGTTCTTCTACGGAATGCACACCAATCTCATCTAGCATCTCTTGTTTTACTTCAGGTACCATATTTGGAATGTATGGATGAACTTTTTTACTCATATAAAATACCTCCTATAATTTTTATGCTAAGCCTCCACCATCAACGGTTAATGTAGTTCCTGTAACCCAAGCAGATAAACCACTTGCAAGGAATAATACCCCCTTCGCAATATCTTCAGGTGTTCCTAACCTTGCCAATGGCCTATCAACCGCCGAACTACGTAAAAAGCTTGATTCTTCAATATCTAATTGTTTTGCCTCACCTCGAAGTAACGGCGTATCTGTATCGCCAGGGCAAATACAATTTACACGAATGTTCTCTGCTCCATGGTCAATAGCCATAGCTTTTGTTAGATTTACAACGCCTGCTTTCGCAGCACAGTAAGATGCAGCTTTGTCTCCACCTTTTAATCCCCAGCCAGAACCGGTATTGATAATACTGCCACCGTCATGGTTTCGCATAAGGGGAATTAAATATTTAGAAAGAAGATAAACTCCTTTTAAAGAGACATTAATTACGGCATCCCAATCAGATTCTTCTAAGTCCACCACTGTTTTTCTCCGAATAATGCCTGCATTATTAAAGAGCACATCGACTTTTCCATGCTTTTCTTCTATTAACTCCGCCACACGCTGGCAATCTTGTGAGTTCGTTACATCACACTTTACAAACTCAATATCTAATCCCGCAGCCCGCAGTGTTTCTTCTGTTTCCTTGCCCTTCTGCCGATCGATATCAAGAATGATCGTTTTAGTCCCCACCTCACTTAGTAATTTAGCGGTTGCAAGACCTATTCCTGAAGCTCCTCCTGTTACTACGGCAATCTTCCCACCTAATTCAAAGTAATCTAGCAAATAAATCTACCCCCTTTTTTGTTTCTCAATTTATATAATGCAAAAATCATGCCAAGTTTAAAAAGCTGATTTTACGAGATTCATAAATAATAAATCATTATTTTTTGACACAGTTGTCATTTCAAATACCGTTTTTGTCATAGAAGCCCTTAAAGGTGCCTGGCACTCAAACAATTCTGAATTTTATACAAAAGAAAAAACCCACATACACCTGCGGCAACATTGTGCCCGCAAATAGCATAGTAGGTTTTCCATTTAGTATTCTAAGTGTATTTTAAGTGTCAGGCACTCAAACAATTTAGAGTGCAATTATGCCGCTCGTAGTGGGAGTCGACTGCCTGTTAATTACTTTTCAATTTTCTATAAAGAGTCCTTGTACTGATACCTAACTCTTCTGCGACTCGTTCCTTGCCCGCAGCATCATTTCCGTATTCTAAAAGTTTTTGGTTAATTAATTCCATTTCCATATTCCTTAACAATTTAGGAGGCGTGATGTGAGTATTTTGCCTTCTATTATTTTCAATAATATAGTTTGGTAAACTATCTTTCGTTAATTGCAAAGAATCTTCCATTACCATACTGTATTCTAAAACATTTTCTAATTCTCGTATGTTCCCTGGCCAATAATAAGCATTCAATTCATCTAAAAATTCGTTTGTAAAATCTTTAATATATTTACCTGTTTTATGTTGAATCTTTTCTAGTAACGTAAAAATTAAGTACTCCATTTCACCTTTTCTTTCTTTTAATGGTGGCAAAGTTAAAGGAATAACATTTAATCGATAGTATAAATCCGCTCGGAACTCTCCTTTTTTCACCATTTCTTCTAAAGGTCTATTTGTTGCAGCAATAATTCTTACGTTTACCTTTCTAGGTTCAATTGCTCCCACTCTATAAATAAGACCATTCTGTAAAACAGATAATAGTTTAGCTTGAAGGTGCAATGGTAATTCCGTAATTTCATCAAGGAATAAGGTACCTTTATCTGCAATCTCAAAATATCCTTGTTTTCCTTTTCTTCTAGCTCCAGTAAATGCCCCTTCCTCATAGCCAAATAATTCACTTTCAAATAAAGTTTCTGGAATACTAGCACAGTTTAACTCTACAAATTTCCCTTTATGTGTAATACTGTTTGAATGAATATGATTAGCTAACAAACTTTTTCCAGTCCCTGTTTCTCCCGTGATGACAATTGACGATGAACTATTCGCAATACTATTTAGCTTGGTTTTAATAAATTGAAAATAAGGCGCATCCCCGAGTACATATTTTGTATCAAATCCGTTTTTTGTTTCAAATAATAAATAAGATCCCTCATTATTTAGAACATTAATAACAATTTCACCTAAACGAGCTAACCAGTATTGATATTTCTTTTGTTCAGTAGATAATTTCTTTTCACCTTCATCTGTAAAACTTACAAATGTTAAATACCCAAAATGCCGATCATCTTTAACTAAGTTCATCAGTATTTCTACTTTGGAAGGACAATTGTTTTGGAACCTACACCCAGAACATGTTTTCATTTTTCCAGGTCTCTGCACGTATTGAAATGGCTCAGAATAGTACTTTTGAAAAAAGGGTAAATGTACTTGCTCTCCTTTTCTTTTTCTATATTCATCAGTTGCTAAAATTTTACCTTTCGAAGTAAAATAAGCTACTTCCACTTGTAACAAGTCTCCATATAAAATAATTATAGATTGTACTAACTTTTCACCATTTAACATAACATCACCCTCTCAGAAGTAAATCGAGTCATTGGAATTTTACACGAAAATATCCTTAACTTTATAATTCTACATTCGCTGGTGGGAACGCTTAATACGGCTTTTTTAAACATGACATCCATCTCTAATATATACATAAATTCAGCAAAAAAAGGTTCGTTCCTTTAAAAATCGTTCAACAAATACAGACATTCGAAGTCGAATATTATCAGAAATAGTTATTTAAAATTTGAAGTGAATTGGATGAGTAATGATATGGGAGTAACATAACTCCCACATTTGTGAAGTATTTTGCGATTTTTACTTTCTGTGGAAGTTTGATTTCATGTAAATTAAAGGACATAACATATTCTGTGTGACAAATAGTCCCTCATAGTTTTAAGTTAGATTTGATAAAACCAGTCTTTATTGCTTATCAATACATCAGTTAAATATTGGTGAATAATCTCTTCATTTTCCCAAATCCATTTATCAATATGTACCATTAGGGTTTCATCACTATATTTATTTATCCCCATCATATACTTAGTAAGAATCTCATTTTCTTCTTTTGCTTTCAGTCTACCTATAAGTGTTGCAGCTGAAGAATCATTTAATATTTCATAATATGTCCAAACTCCCGACCTATTGGACTGTGATTGCCAATTTATAATTTCTCTTAACTCAACATACCAATCAGGCAAGTGGCTTTGTTCTTTTAATTCACCATATGCAATAATAAACAATTCAGCCATCGAATTATAATCATTGATATTGTTAAAGAAGTTATCAATATATGTTTTATTAAATTTCATAGATATATTCCCCCTAACAACTCCATAGTACAATAGAAAAGCTCTACCATTTTTGGTAGAGCTTCGTTTAGTAGCCACATAGCGTGGCCTTTTGTTTTGCCTCAAACGATTAGCCATTCCCAAGTCATTGGCTAGAAAACAGCTGGACCCAATAGTAAATTCCTTTGCTATCTACTGCAATCGCTACGCCGGTATTTGTATAATGTTCTCGCAAAATATTATCTCGATGAGATGGTGATGCCATCCATGCTTTAACAGCCGCCTCAGGGCTTGGAATATTTCTCCCTATATTTTCTCCTAAGCTAGTATATGGATAGTCGAATAAAGTAGCTAAATCCCACGGCATGCCGTAGTAAGGTGATTCGTGTTCAAAATAATGTCGATTCACCATATCCTGTGCCTTAATAACAGCGACTTGTGTTAAAGGTCCATCATAGGTAAGCAACGGGAGCTTTCTTTTTTGTCTTTCGACGTTTACTAAATTTAACACATCGTTAGCCATTGTCGCTGAGTAGTTTTTTGTCGGAATATAAGTCTTTGATAAATAGTCATAGGCTATTTCATAATTTGTTAGCGTCGTTGTAAAGTCCAAGCTTCGTTCCACTAAGGAGGCAAATTGTGCACGTGTTATTAATAAATTAGGTGCAAATTGTTTCGCGTTGACCCCTTTAATAATACCGACATCTGCAAGTGATTCAATATAATCTTTCGCCCAATGCCCTTCATTAATATCATTAAACTTACTATTATTTTGAGAATCTACCTCAATTTTATATGCAAGCGATAACATTTTAGCGACTTGCATGCGCTTCAATGGTGCATCTGGGTTAAAGCAATCACCATTTTGCAATATCCCTAATTCTACTAGTGCACAAATCTCCTTATAATAAGGATGATCTGCTGGTAAATCTTCAAATTTAGGCTCGGTGGGCACATTCATTTTTAGCTGCATAGAACGGGCAATGGCAGCTGCTGCCTCTGCTCTTGTAATCGCTTGCTCTGGCTTAAACGTACCATCCTGATACGTTGTCATATATTGCTTATCTAACATATGCTGAATCGAGCTTCTCGCCCAATGTGATGGCGAAACATCCTTTGCCGTCTCTGCCGCTAACGCAACATCTGAGCTATTTGGTAGAGGTAAGGCAAAAGGAGTAGCCAGCAAAATAAGCGACATTCCGACAATACTAGATACTTTTTTTAACATAGCTACCTCCTATTTATATGTATGGCGTCCGTTTTTTTAAGTTCCGGCTTCTCATCGAGAATTGGATAATTGATTTTCTTTACCCATAAGCCTTATATATAAACATACCATTATTACCTGTTTTTTCCTACAACGATTTTAAAAAAATCACTCTAAAGATTTTACTTTCCTAAGAGTGATGTTTGTCTTCCTATTCAACTCCAATAATGTATAAGTCATCGTCATTTTTTTGTAGCATGCGATAAAGGAATAAAGCCATTTGACCACGTCGAACATCCGTATATGGTGAAAATGTCGTAGAGCTAGTACCTTGTGTAATCCCATAATCTAATAACGTTTGAATATAACGATTGGTTTCAGCATCCTTTGTAAAATCTGTAAAGGGCGCAGTTAATGATGTCGCTTGTTTTAAATGAAAGCCCAAAGTCAACATTTTGGCCATTTGACTACGTTTAATAGAAGCATTTGGAATATAATGCGTCCCTTTTTGGATAATACCATTAGCTGCAAGCGCTGCAATAGATCCATAATATTGATGTGAAGTTGGGACATCACTAAAGCCAGGATTATCAACATTACTCGTTTGTAGCTGAAGTGCCTGCGCTAAAAAATAAGCTGCTTCTCCACGTGTTAATTGTTGATAAGGGCTAAACGTTGTAGACGTTGTACCAAATACGATTCCTTTGCTATACAGTTCGCTAACTGCAGTATATAGCTCCATCTCACTATCGCTTTTTTTAATATCTACAAATGGCATTGCAGCTGCTTGAGTAGGAACGACTGCAACACAAGGTGCCACAACTAAAGCCGTAACAAACGCCCATGCGTATTTTTGCTTTATTTCCATTGTCCTTCGCCCCTTTTAAATTGATTGACCTCTAAAAAAATAACGAAAAGAGGGTCATCCCCTCTCTTCATTCTTTATTACAGCCCTAATTCCTTTATATGATCTTGTAAAATACGATAGTTATAAACTAAATCTTGTTGTTCCAGTGATAGTGAACTATATAGTTTTTGCGCAGCAATGACTTTCTTTTCAAATGTCTTTGCATCAGGATCTAGTTGTGCAATAGCATCCACAACTTTTAGAACTGCCGCTATATCTTTTTCAGCATTTTTCAACTTATCGTAGTTGATAACCTGTCCTCTTACTTTGGAGTCCAGTGCCTTATATGCTGCTACTGCGTTCGCTACATCTTGGATATACGTACTAGATGTTGGAGAAAGACTAGCGATGAGCTCCACAACTTTTTTCACTTCACTCATGTTTTTCTCTGCTTCTAGTAAAATCGAATAATTCGATACTCTTTGCTTATCTGTTGTATTTAAACTATCGTAATCTTTCCGTACTGACTCGATCATACCAAAGTACATTTTATCGCTTGGTTTTAAAGCCGCAATACTCTTATACACTTTAATGACATTATCTAATGACAAAAGCAATTGCTCGTTATAAACGTATTTACGTTGTGTAGCGTTTAAGTTATCATACGCCTTTAAAATCTTTTGATATTGACTGTCCATATTTTTCGATGTCATCAGCTTATCAATCTCATTGATAACACTAATAACTGGCTTAATAATTTTTTCTTGGTCTTGTAATGCTTTGTAATTTTCGACTGCCATTTGCTGTTCTTTAGGTAATGCATTATAGGCTGCACGAATTTCCTCAATGCGTTTTACATATTGATGTGGCTCAATATATGGTAATTCTTCAATCATTCGTTGAACATTCCCTGCACCTAAAATACTTGTTTCAGCAGCTTGTAACTGCTTATAGTTTGAAACATACTGCTGCATTTCCTTACTTAGTGCATCATATAATGCGCGAGCTTGTACAGTATCCGTATGGAACGTTTTACTTGAAGCTTTTAGCTTGCCAATTAATTCAATAACCTTTGCTAACGGTTCGTAGCTTTGTAACGTTGCCATATTGCTCACATACGCCTTTTGGTCTTTTGTCAATTTTTCATACGCTTTTTGTGCTGCATTGACTTTACTAACAAAGCTATTTGAACTTGGGTCTAAGTTATCTATTTGCACCATAACATTTAAAATTGGTTTTACTTGTTTTTCACGATCCGTTAATAACTTTACGTTTGAAACAAGCTTTTTTTGTCCTGTTGTTAATTTGTCATAAGCAACACGGGCATTCATTAATTTCGTTAAATAATTTTCTTCTCCAGGAACTGCCGCATCGATTAAAGCAATAACTGTACTCGCAGAAGTTAGCTCTGTTTCTGCTGTCACAAGCTTTTCATAGTTGATGATTGCTTGCTGTTTTTCTTGAGGTAGTGCGTCATAATTTGCGCGAGCGGTTTTTAAATCGTTTAAAAATGTCTTGCTCGTTGGCTTTAATGTTTCAATTAAGCCAATTAAAGATGCCACATCTTCGACAGCTGTTAACTGTTCATAGTTTGTCACACGCTTTTGGGACGCTGTATCCAATGCATTAAAAGCTTTACGTGCTGCTACTACCTTTTTCGTATAGTCTTTGTTCGTTGGGTTTAAAGCAGCGATTAAATTAATAACTTTCACAACATTGGCATTGTTTTTCTCATACGTCGTTAATGTTTTATATTGCGTCACTAACTTTTTCGCATTTTTGTCCATTGCTTTATATTCTGCAGACAACTCCACCACTTTTGCGACAAATGAAGCATCTGATTCATTAGCTAGCGCTATTACTTTATCATCAAACTGCTGAGCTGTTGTGATGTAGCTTTCTGCTGTTAATAGAGCTGGGTAGTTCGTTACTAATTTTTGTGCTTCAGGTGATAGTTTATTATATTCTGCTTTTAAGGCGGCAACGGTTTCTTTGTAATCTTTACGTGAAGTATTTAAAGCCAATATAGGATCGATGAGGCTCATCGCATCCACTTGATCTTTTAATTTATTTACTTTATAGCTTTTTACGAACTCACGCTTTGATGTATCCAATTTTAAGTAAGCTGTGTTAGCTGCCTTTGCCTTTTTTGTATAATCCTTCGCTGCTGGATCTAGTTTTTCAACAAGGGTAATGACATTTAACACTGCTTTATTTGAACTTTCCCAGCTCGTTAACTCTGCTAAATTGTTAACGATTTTTTTAACACTAGCTGCATCGATTTTTTGACCATCAGGTGCTACAGGCGCATTATAGGCTGCACGTGCTTCTTCAATCTTAGTGATTACATCTGGCGCTGTAGCTATGGCAGAAATAAGTGTTTCAATTACTTTTGCAGCTGCAATATTAGCTTCAGCCAATTGTAAATCAGTCACATTTTTCACAAATTCTTTTTTAGTTAGCTGATCGTATTCCGCTTTTGCCGCCGTTACCGCAGTACGATACGCATCAGTGTTGGAAATACGTAACGCAGTAATTTGCTTGGAAACATTGACCGCTTCTTGATATGGCTTTAAATCATCATAATTCGAAACTAAACGCTTTGTATCTGCATCCTTTAAATTATTGTATGCTGTTTCAATGGCTGTTACAGCACTAATAAAGCTTGCAGCTGTTGGGAAATCTTCTGGTTTTTTTACTATTAGTTGCGTAATACTTGCGACAATTTTATCTGCTGATGATAAATTCGCTAACACATCTGTATATTCTTTATATGGCGTAGCTGTTGTATTGTTCGGATTATATGCAGTAATAATTTTCTTTTGATCCGCTGTCAGTGTGCTGTAACTTGTCGTTACTTCAGTTGCTGCTTCAGCAATTTGAGTAGAAGTTGATGACGTATTTTCTAGTACGCTAACAAAAGCATCTAATTTAGCAGTTGTTACTTTCGCCGCAGTTGCGTCGTCATTCATTTTTCCAAGCTTTGCGATATCTGCACCGTTCTTTTTAAAATAATTGTTACGTTCAACATCGTCGTAGCCGTATTGCAGAGAGGTACCACGAACAGCCGATACAATGCCCTTTGCCTCCTCAGTTGCTAATGCTGTAGTAACAGCGTCATTGAAAGTTTCTTGAGCTGTAACATAGGGTATTAAAAATTGAGCATAGACTTCTTGAACTTTTGCAACATCCGCTACAAATGTTTTACTTGTATAAGATAATGCATTGATACTTTTACCAATATCAGTTAATTCCTTAACGAACTTTCGTTGTGCTACTACATAATCATACTTTGCTTCAATAAATGCTCGTTCATTTTCATTGAAATCTGTAGTGCTTAAAACTTTTACATCGCCATCTGCAATGACCATTTCATTTGCTGTTGATGTTTCTGAAAGCTTACCGAATTGCTCAATTGTTTTACTTCTCGTATCAGTTGCAGCTACGGCGTTCACATAAGCTATTTGCTCAGCTTGTGATCCTGTTTGTGGTTGTGCTTCTTGCGCATTTGCAAGTGCAGTTGGTGTTAATAAAAGGCTTGTTAGGACACCCACTTTTAAAGGTTTCTTCAACTTGCTCATCCTTTCTTATTACGTTATATAGGAACATAGATATGTATCATTTATTGCGAATCTACTATCTTAAGTATCGGTATTCGTAACTTGATTTCAAGCTAATCTAGTAAACTCACTAACTTCCTTTACTAACTTACAGATAATTGCTATTTTTAGATAGAATAGACTTTTTAAAGGAAGTTATTGTTAGGATACTATATAATTGTGTTAGACGCATTTATCCCGCATTAATCATATGGAATTGAGCCTAATGAAAGTCCCACCATATCGAGAAAATTCCTTAAAAAAACTAGCATTTATACTATGTCATTTACCAGTAACTAGGTGTATACTACATCTTTAATATTTAATTTACTAGAAAGGGAGCTAGATATGTTTTATCACTACAAGTTTTGGCATAGCTTAACGCACCCCACGCACTTTACACAGGCTATTGAGTCAGGAGAAATAAGGGGCTATAAAAAACGGTCATTCACGGTTTTCATACTCTTTTTGCTCCTTTTTGTGATACGCGAGTTTTGGGGAATGGGCACTGAAAGCTTAACATCATTATTTGCAATGAATCACCAGGATGAATACTATACAGCCCGTTTGCTATCAATGGTCGGAGCCATTGTTTGGGGAATCATTTATTTTTGCTTCCACTATTATGGCGTTACATATATATTACATCTATTAACGGACATTCCTTACAAATGGATTCAAAAAGTGCAGTTATATGTGGTGGCATTTTTGCTTATCGAAAAGGCCATTTTATTTGCAGTGTTCTATGCAGTTGGCTATTCTACATCGTTCTCCTTCTTTTCACTTGCCCCTATTGTACAGCAAGTATTGGATAAGGATGTTGTGTTATTCATTATTAATCAGTTAACAGTAACTACTGTGCTGACGATTATTGTGCACTTTACTTTCCTTTCAAAATGGGAGGAAGCGTCAGATCGTAAAGTACTATTAGCAAAAATTATCGTACTTCAGGTAATAATGGCTGTTTTTGTTGGAATGCTTAGCGTATTACCACTACAAGAATGGATTACAAGGGGGTTAGGATGATGCGTATTATTAAATCCAGACCTTGGACAAGCCTTAGTATCCTCGTCATAGCGCTATTAGTTGGCGTGAATGCCTTCTTTGTTTTCAAGGATAATAGTAAAGTAGCGCGTTCATATTTTGTTGATGAATTTCAACGAGCTACCGCTGGTGACCGTGTAGAAACGGTGAAAAAGGATGCGATTGTAGCGCCAGCAGAAACGTATACAATTTCTGCAGATGCAAAAACTTTATCAGCAGTAAACGTAAAGCGTGGGCAGGACATCAAAGCAGCCGATCTTCTAGCTACCTATAAAACAGAGGAAGTTGACGATGAATTAACGAAGCTAGAGGCTGAACGGGATGCATATGAAACCGAATTAAGTGATTTAGAATCTGCTTTATCACAAGTAGAATCTGAATTCGGAGACAAAACGAATCCGAAAAGTTCAATCAATACAGACCAAATTAGTGATAAATTAAATGTCACAGTTAAATTAGAATTAGGTCAACAAAATTCACCATCAACAGCTGTCGCTATTTTAAACCGTCATATTGCGGAGGCGACGCGTCAAATTGCCGTCATGGATGCTCAAATTGCTCAAATCCAAGCACGTCAAGGAGTTATTAGCCCTATTGATGGTGTTATCTCCAACATTATAGAAGAAGCTGGTACAGTGACATTTGAAATTTATTCAACTGAAAAAGCAATGCTTGCTTACTTATCGGAGGATGAATGGCAAAAGGTTTTAGCGGGACAAACGGTTAATTTTGATTTACAACATTTTAAAGATGATTTATCTGGTGTAGTACTTGAAAAACAGATGATTGCAACAAATCATGACTCAACATGGGCAAATGAATTAGCAAAATCGGCGAAGCTGCCGAAACCAACTAATTATGAAGTAACGTTACAGCAGGACGATGTGTTAGAGAATATTCCATTTTCAACAGTCGGCCAAGCTTCAATTGTTGTCAACGAAGCGCTCGATGCTTATAAAGTAAAGTCTTCTTGGGTTAAAAAAGCAAAAGGTGCTAAGAGCGTATATATTATCGATGAAAACGGAAAAATCCGTCTTGAAGATATTGACGTTGACTTTTCAACAGCAAATTCAACGATTTTCACAAGCTACTTCGATGAAGGCACACCGATTCTAGCTAATGAACAACGCAACATTTTAGCACGTTCTTTCTGCTCTATGCCTGTTAAAAAAATAGAATGGCAAAACTTCAAGGAAATTGGCTGGAAAGACTACGTCAAATACATTATTTTCTAATACAAAATTAAGGAAGCTAGACAGAACTAGCTTCAATCGAAAAAAGGTATCAAGAAGTGTTATTCACTCTTGATACCTTTTTTGACGTTATCGCTTGAGGTGCCCACGTGGGGTGCCAGGCACTCAAACAATTTTCTATATTAAATACACGTAGACTTCTGCGGGAACAGCTCAAGTTGTAAGACGCAACAAACGCATGACAGTGAAGGTTGCGGCTTTTACTGTGCCCGCGGAAAGTGTAGTGGATTTTTTCGATTTAGAAGCAGTAATTCCGAAGTGCCAGGCACTCAAACAATTATGTGACTCCTGCGCACACAAATTTTATTTTGTAGCATTGTATTGTAGTGCTAGTTCTTTATATTCTTCAGCTTTTTGATATTGTCCTAATCGCTCATAACAAATAGCTAATTGAACATACGGTAGCCAAGTCCAAGCCGCATGGTCTATTAAATTTCCTTGTTTAGGTTGGTTTTTCAATATTGTTGCTTGCTCATACCAATAGATAGCTTGATCATATTTCTCATCTGCTAAAAACCTTGCCCCTAAGCGACAACAACATTCTGGACGAGGCATGCTATAAGATAATGTTTTAAATAAATATTGCAATTGTTGATCAGGAGCATGTAACATTTCATAACAGTCCGCTACCTTCAAGCATGCTGCTATTTCATCTTCTATCCAACCTTGTTTTGTTAATAAAAATTGATTATATTTTTCTACCGCTTCTTCGTACAGGGCGTGATCTTTTAATTCATTTCCATAGTAAAATAAATCACGTGCCGAAAATTCGATTCCCTGCTCTTCTCTTTGTTTATAGATTTTTATATTTCGGTCTGTATATGCTCTCTCTTTACGATGGGTAATCGCTATATTGCGCTGTATTATATTGCCATGAACAGATAAGTATTCATGGACTGCACCAACCCAAGTAAAATTGCAGGAACGTTTTACTAGTCTGTTTCTTTTAAGACTGTATGTCGGCTCCCCATTATGATCGAATGCTAAATGATAATCCATCATGACACTGTCCACTTCTTTAGAGCTTAGTTCTTTTGTTAAACTTGAAAAATGTAGTCTTTCGCTTTCCTGTAAAATATCATCTGCATCTAACCATAAAATATAATCTTTTGTTGCTTTGCTAAATGAAAAATTACGTGCTTTTGAAAAATCATCCACCCATTCAAAATCATAGATGTGATTTGTGTATTGCCTTGCGATTTCTTTTGTTCTATCTGATGAACCAGTATCTACAATAATGATTTCATCTACAAGTCCTTGAACGGAAGATAAACAACGTGCTAAAACTTGTTCTTCATTTTTGACTATCATACATAAGCTAACTGTTGCTTTTTCCTTTTTTTCAGTGAGGATTTCATTATTAAATTTTTGAGCACCGAGTAAGTCGGAATCTCGATAAATATGAAATGCAGGAAAACGAGTATCTACAAATAACTGTAAATCCAATGCAGCTGCTCTTATGCAAAAATGTCGGTCTTCGCCCCAAAAAGATAGATTTTTCATTTGTTTAAAACGAACGCCTTTTAAAAGTGCTTTTCGACTTATTAATGTGCAAGCACCCAATCCACCCACTTCATATACGCCTGGTACTTTTAATTGCTTTATGAAAGCTGCCGTTCTATTTGCTATCTCTATTGGTTCCAATTTTTCTCCATTTTTTATTTCATATAATGTGTATTCATCCATCATCCAAACTTGAGGTAACGCTTCTATATCCTTTTGCCATTCGGTCCAGAAAATATTTGAAATGATGTCTTTTTGTTCATCCCATAAATTTTGTAGTGTATTCGGATACAGCATTAAATCTGAGTCGATAAGGAATAATCCATCATAGTGGAATTGGATAGCATGTTCTATGATAGAATCTTTCATTTTTGCAACTTTTTCTATTAGTGAATCTGTCCAATAATGTGTTTTATCATCTTTCATATAAATATCATGTTGTTGATCATTTTTAATAATTTTTACACGCTCGTTTTTTGATTGAAATGATGCTAAAAGTTCTGTCGATTGTTTATCGTCATTATCATCTATAAATAAAAAATCCACTACAAGTTCATCTTGATTTAACGATTGCAGTGAAGTTAAGAAATACGCCAAAATATAAGGTTTTTGTCGCACAGGGCTGGCAATTAAAATATGAGGTTTCATGTAATCCTCCTTCATTAGATGCTTTTGGAAAACATAATGCTAACAATTTATTTTGTATTAAAGTGAATTAGGAGCAATTGGTCATAGTTATATCAATATTCATATTTCACTTGATTTGTTACAGTGATGAAAGTTTTGCGGGGGGCTTGAAATCAGAAAAGCCCTCTTGTATGATGCAAAAGTCAACGACAATTGACTCATCATCACATAAGAGAGCTCCATTTACCTAGGGGGTATCGGCGATTTTCTGGGTTTTATCGGCGATTCCAGTTATTTAATCGGCAATTTCCGGCAGTCTATCGGCGGTTCACCATGAATTTTCCATATCTTGTTGCGTTGCTAGCTCGTAGTACATAGATGTTATACCACTTATTTCGTACATCATGCCATGTACGTAAAGTTTTTCACCATTTGTACCGTTTAGGCGAATAGCAAAAATGCCATCTCCTTTTCCAACTCGTTTAATTGTTACACCATCTGCTGAATTTTCAACATCAACAATTTTGTGATCAATCGTTGCTCCTGTGTATTGCTCAATGTTAACATCCTTAACGGTAAAGCCTATTTCACTTGTTGGAATGAATTCGCTACTTATTTCAACAGCTGCAGAAGTATACATATCAAAACCATCCGTTTCAGCACGAATGCCCACGCGTACGGATTGACCTTTACCGTCAGATAATGTCGCTATATAATCTCCTGCCTGCAGTAACTTTAACTCGTAATTGCCGCCTTTCGGAATACTCTCTTCCTCCCAGCCTTCAAAATTAAAAGGTTGATACACATAGACTTTATCACTTACCTCATAACCGTTTGCAGTTGTCAGCTGAATGTGAGCCGGATTAAAGCCTAACTCTTCTTCAAAAAGCAGTGCTACACCAGGTGTTATTTCATCCGTTTGCTGGCAATTGAGCTGGAGTTTGCCGTCTACTTCTGTAACAACAATCTTATATTTTTGTGTCTCGACGACCTCATAATTTTCTTCCTTATCCATATTGTAGCCAATTAATATGAAGTAGCCCGAGCCTTCTCGCAATGCCTCCACAGTTACACCATTTGTTGTTTGGTGAATTTTGAAAAATTCATGCTCACCATCAGTCGCAATATTGTCATAAGAGTAGGCATCAAGTTGACTTGCACCAAGTTCGCTTGCAGAAAATTTCTGTAAAACACGATTCGCTTGCATTGCCTCTATACGTTGAATAAATAGTGCAAGCTGCGAACGCTTCACTGTTTCTTTTAAACCAAATGTAGTCGCTGTAATTCCCTTTGTAATGTTGTGTTCAAACAAAGGTCCAATTGCATAATACGCATCGGAGTATTTCACAATATCTGTAAATGGCAGCGTCCAATCTTCTGCATTATTGACTAATTGGTAGGCAGACGTTAGCATACTCGCCAACTGTTCGCGTGTAATAGCTTGATTCACACCGAAGCTACCGTTGGCAAAGCCAGACGCAATTCCTTCATTTGCTAAAGCAGCAATTGCACCATAGTATTCATCACTTTGCTGAACATCCGTAAAGTTTGGATCTATCACGTTTTGCGTATCTAGCGCCAATAAGTTTGCTAAAATTTTTGCAACTTGTCCACGCGTAACATCAGCAAATGGCTTGAATGTGCCATCTGAATATCCATTGATAATACCTCTTGCTGCTAAATCTTTTATCGCTGCTCCATATTCTTTTGACATATCAACATCGCTAAATCCTTCTGCTGCCTGCGCTGTCGGTACCACGACAATAGCACTTGTTGCTAATGCCGCAACGATTGCTCCTTGAAATAATTTGTTACGCTTCATCCGCTCATCCCCCTACACATTTTGTCTATCATACTTGATAATACGTGGAGGTAATAGTAAAAGTTTCATATTCTTCTATAGTTATGTATTTTGATGCTGTTCTTAATACAAATAGCAATACCCCTAAAGCTAGAGGTATTGCTTCATTTACGGGGATTTCTCTCCATCAAAAAAGCCTTGTGACCATGATGAAACAAAAAGTTTCATCTAATCACAAGGCTAGTTACTAGTAAACTAGTTTAGAGCTTTACGCTATTTATTAAGGTGCAGCAACGATTGTTACTTTTAATTCTTTTGTTGCGTTACCAACTTTAATTTTTAAAGTTACTTTAGCTTCTTTAACATCTGCATTTAATGTAGCTGTTGCAGTTGCAGTACCGTTACCAGAAATTTTAACATCTGTTACTTTTTCAGGTACGATTGTAACTGTGTCTGCTACAAGTGCAGTGATTGCTTTGTTACCGTATTGGTCAACAGTTGCAACGTTTACTACTACAGGTGTATCATCTGTAGATTTTAAGTTTGCTACAGTTGAACCAGATACTAATGTAGCTTCTGTAATAGCTTTAGCAGCGTTGTAATCAGCTAAATTAACTGATGCAGCAGATGCTGTGAAGAAGAAATCTTGTGTTTTTTCAGCGTCAGCAGAAACAACGAATTTTTGTTCTAACACTTGACCAGTTGCATTAATTGTTACTTTTAATGTGAATTCTGTGTCAATTTTGTTAGCTGGTGTTGCTGAATCAGTGTTTAAAGCTGTATCAGCAATGTTTACTTTACCAGTAGTTACATCTTGAGGTGCAGCTAATTTACCGCCAGTTACTGTTGCAGTATATTCGTTCGCTTCAAGAGCAACTTTACCACCGTTTAGTAAACCGTTAATAGTGATGTTTTTGTCTGTTGCTACTTTAGTTTTACCAATTTCAGCAATTTCATAACCGTTGTATTCAGTACCATCAGTAACTTGTACTTTTACTTCAACAGCAGAATCAATTGTGCCATTTGGAGTTGTAAGTGCCACATTTAATGTTGCAGTTCCGTTTTTAAGAGCTGTTACTTGATTACCACTTACAGAAACTACGTCAGAAGTTCCAACTAATGTAACTGTTACAGGTTCAGCAGAGTTTTTCATTTCACGACCATATTGGTCTTCGATGATTAAGTGATCTTTAGCTGTAATTGTTACTGGAGCTTGAGCAGTTGAAAGTACTAAAGGAGTTTTAAGTCCACGAACTACAGTTGGAACTGCTTTAGCTTTTACATCTACAGTAATAGTAGCAACTTTGTAAGTTGAAGTTTGGAATACTAATGCTTGTGTACCAGCAGTGTTGAATGTAGTTTTGTAGTAAACTTGACCATCTTTCACTTCAAGAGCTGATTCAGCAACTGTAGTACCGCCAACTTTAATACCTTTGTTAGCATCAGCTAATACTTTTTTGTTAGTGATTACGTTGCCTTCTTTATCAGTAACTGTTAATGGGATTAATGTAGATTCTTCAGCAACAGCGATTTCTGGTTGAGAAACAGAGATTGCATTAGTTGTAGAAGTTTCTGCAACTTTAACAGTATATTTAGCTGTTTGACCGTTAGTTGTTGAAATTAATAACACATCAGTGTCGCCAGCTTTTAAGATTGAAGATAATGCAACTACTAATTTATCTTTATCGCCAATTTTCACTTTAGAAACAGTGTTAGCGATTGTTAAGTTTGTAGTGTTTGTGTTTGTGATAACTAAACCTGTTGCTTTAGCAGCATCAGTAATTTCTTTACCATATTGATCTTTAAGGTTTAATACGATATAAGCATCAGAAGCTTTAGAAGAATCATTTAAAGCTACTTCTTCACCCTTAGCGTTATAAACACCAGCTACTTCAATAGAAGAAACTGTAGATTCAGCAGATAATTTTACAGTTTTAGAAACTGAAGTACCTGTAGCAGCATCGAATAATACTACTGGTACGATATCACCGATTTTTTTACCTTCTACAACAGCACCTGATAATTTAATTACACCTTTAGCTGAATCAGCAACAACAGTTGTATTAGCATTATCATTTGTTTTTAAAGAAGTTGTTTTTGTAATATCTGTACCATATTGGTCTTTAACTACATAACCAACAGTTGCAGTTGTACCAGCATCGAAAGTGCCGTCAGCTTTAACTGCTTTGTCAACTACAGCTACTTCGTCTAAAACTTCAATTGAAGTTACTTTTTGAGCTTCGATTTTAACTGTGCTAGTTAATACATTTTCAGTTAAACCAGCAATGTTTACAGTGTAATCAGCTGCTTGGAAGTTTGTAGCACCTACTAATTGAACTGATTTTTTGTCTTCAGACCAAACTAGAGTTACGTTTTGTTTGAAAGTACCACGTAGTAATTCAACTTTAGCTTTAGTAGTATCTTCTACTGCTTTGTTAAATTGTACTTCGATTGTTTTAGCGTTAACTGCTTTTACTGATTCTAATTTAACTTCAGTTACTTCATATGTAACTACAGCTGAATAAGTTTTACCTTCAATTTCGAACTCTACTTTAGTTTCTTTGTTTTCTACAAGTGGAGTTTCTAATTTTACAGTGTGTTTAGTGTCATCAGAAAGAGTTACTTCTAATGTAGTTGCGTCAACAACTTTAGCTTCTTTAACAGTTAAAGTAGCTTCACCAACGTTTGTGATTGTACGGTGTAAGAATGATGCGAATTGACCACGAGTTAAAGAGTTTTTAGGGTTGAACGCTTTAACGTTTGTAAGTCCAGCATATTCTAAAGCGATAATTGCTTCACGGTTTTCTGTAGCTGTAGTTTTGTCTAAATCTGTGATAGCAGATTTGAAGTCAGATTCTTTGTAATCTGCTACTAAATCTACATTATAAACAGTGTTGATAGCACGTACTAATACTACTGCCATTTGTTCACGGTTCATGTTGTTTGTGTACATTAATTTGTTGTTAGAACCTTTGAATACGCCTGCATCTTTAACAAGTGCTGCATATTGTAGTAATTCTTGGTCTGGAGCTGAAGTTGGAAGGTCAGTGAAACGAGCTTCTGTTTTGTAATCAGCTGGAATTTCATATCCTTCAGAAATTAACCATTTACCTAAGAATTTTGCTACGTTACCGCGTGTTACCACTGCGTTTGGTTTGAATGTACCGTCAGTGTAACCTCCTACGATTTTAGCGTCCGCTAATGCTAAGATAGCGTCCTTGTGATCACTTGTTTCAATATCAGAAAAGCTTGCTGCGCTTGCTACTGGTACGATTGCTGATGCTACTAGAGCTGCTGATGCTGCGCCGACAACCCATTTGCTATATTTTTGTTTCATGTCTAAAAACCTCCTAGATAAATTAGCCACTTTTATGACTACGATTCTATTATAAGAGAAGTAGAACATACATATCCATGTGAAATATCTGGAATGAAATATGTGGTAACAGTAATACTTCATTGGTTATACATACATTTTTTAGTTTTTTATATAGAGTTTTACCATCCAACAATTAGTAGACAAGCGTTGCTTTTATGCGGAAAATATACCATTTTACCCATAGGTATTGAGACTTTTTCCCTTCCATATATTTTTAGCTAAGACAAATTTCTCACTTAAAGGAATAGTGAACAAATGATGAATTTACGTTACAATAATATAGGTAATTTATTCATTAATTCCCTTGGAAAACTGGATTAAGATTTTATGGAAACCAGAATCTAGCGAGTCTATTAGGAATTAATGGGCTTCAATCAGCGGTACGACTGGGTTTTGGGCGATTTACTCTGAGTTATTGGCAATTTAGAAGGGTTTTGGGGCGATATGTTTGGGGTTAGTGGCGATTCACGTTGCGCTATCAGCGACCACGACAATTCGCTAAGTTCTATCATTTACAGAGATGGGGATTTGACAGAGATGGTATTTAGTAGTCTTATTTTTTTATATGTCTTTTTGCCATTAGTGATTGTTGTGTACTTCATCTCTCCGAAGATGCTACGCAATACAATTTTACTGTTGGCTAGTTTGTTCTTTTACGCTTGGGGTGAACCGAAATATGTGCTTTTAATGATGCTGTCTATCGTGCTCAATTATGTGCTAGGCATTGTCATCGAAAATACAGTTTCACAGTCTAAGAGAAAAACACTTCTTTGGTTAGTTATTGTTAGCAATTTAGCCATCTTAGGCTATTACAAATACGCTGGCTTTTTTGTGGACATTATTAACAATTATTTGGCACAGCCCATTGAATGGCAGGCTGTACCTCTGCCAATCGGCATTTCGTTTTACACGTTCCAAGCACTCAGCTATGTTATCGATGTTTATCGCAAGGACGTAAAAGCACAGCGCAACTTTTTGGATTTATCACTTTTCATTACATTATTTCCACAGCTCGTTGCAGGTCCTATCGTTCGCTATCAAACGGTAGCTGAGCAAATAAAAAAACGTATCTCTACTGCAGACGATTGGATGATTGGGACGCGTCGCTTTGTACAAGGCTTAGCGAAAAAAGTACTTATTGCAAATCCAATGGGCGAAGTAGCCGATCACGTATTTAGTTTATCTGGTGGGGACTTAACAACTGGTACTGCTTGGATTGGAATTTTAGCGTACTCCTTACAAATCTACTTCGACTTCTCAGGTTATAGTGATATGGCGATTGGGTTAGCACGTGTTTTTGGCTTTAAATTTGAAGAGAACTTTAACTATCCGTATATAGCTCAATCTGTTACAGACTTCTGGCGTCGCTGGCACATCTCACTCAGCAGCTGGTTTAGAGATTATGTCTACTTCCCACTTGGTGGAAGTCGCGTAAGCCACGAATGGAAATTATATCGTAATTTACTTGTTGTCTGGACACTAACCGGTTTTTGGCATGGTGCAAGCTGGACCTTTATGGCATGGGGCTTTTACTATGGGATATTAATTTGCTTGGAAAAATGGGTACTGTTGAAATGGCTGGAGCGTATTCCACGTGTATTACGACATATGTATATTCTTATTATTGTCATGATTGGCTGGGTTTTCTTTAGAGCGAATGACTTTACATATGCATTTGCATTTATCAAAACGTTATTTGGGGTATCAGACGCTGCACTGTACAATTATGAAACGATTTTACTAACTAAGGATTATGCTATTTACTTTGTTATCGCTATTATATTTGCGATGCCAATCTATAAACTTTATCAAAATTGGAGCGAACAAAAAGCTACCGCTTCCCTATCATTTGACTGGGGACTACGCATTACGCAAACAATTTACTATGGCGCTCTATTGTTATTTATCACGATGTTTTTAGTGAACGCAACACATAATCCATTCATTTACTTTAGATTTTAGGTGGGACATCATGCGAAAAATACAAACGTTTCTTTTACCAATTACATTTTTTTGCATCATTTTCGGTGGCTTCATCGTGCATGTATTAACAGTGGATCGTCCACAATCAGAGATGGAAAACCGACCATTAGAAACTGCCAACATCACACCAAGTCCTCAGGAAATCTTCTCAGGGCAATGGTCCAAACAGGTAGAATCTTATATTTCCGATCAATTTCCTGCTCGAGATACATGGATGCGTAATTATGTTAACTTTCAACGTGTCGTGGGCAAAACTTATTTAAATGATAAGTACGCAGTAGATGATAAAAGCGGCTGGATCATTTCCAAACCAGCTGCAGCAAAAACTGAAGAAGAGCTAGCTTCCTTTGCCTCCGATTTAAAACGTTTAAGCGAAGGACTAGCCGAAAAAAATATTCCGTTTACATTTTACTCACTACCAGCGAAGGCAACCTATTCAAGGGAGCCAAGTCCAAGCTATATGCCTGAAGATGCTGGTATTGCCAACAACACCAAACTGCACGAACTTGTCACAGCTGCTGGTGTAGACAATATTCGTCTATATGATGAAATGCAGGACGACTTTTCGGCAGAGCGCAACTTCTTTAAAACAGATCATCACTGGACAATTCAAGGTGCATACTCAGGATACGAAGCACTTATCAATACACTAAGCAAACGACTTGGCGAGACGATTCCAACAATTCCATTTGATGAGGCCAATACATTTTGCTTACCAAATAAATTCGCCGGTTCTTGGAATAAAATACTGTATATGACCGTCGATAATAATGAACAAATTTGCTACAACGAGCCCGCTTCGTTCGCAACACAATTTACTATTTACGATGGAACGGTTGAAGGTGGGGTCACTGCACCATATGAAGCAGTGTACGGTCGCGCAAAACAAATGAGTCCCGATGCAGTCGTGAACTACGCTGAAGCTTACAGTCGCGACTTTGCTGAACTCACTCTCGTCAACCAAAACTATGACAGCGACAAACATCTCGTCGTCATTAAAGATTCATACTTTAACACCATCCAATTTCACGTAGCAAGCCACTTTAAAACCGTAACAATTTTAGACTTACGTTATTTGGATAAGGACATCATTCCTTACTTACAAAGCATGCAACCAGATTATGTCGTTCTTGCCTATAACGATCGCAATCTAAAACTAATGCCGGAATAAAAATTAGTTTGATTTTTAGTTTGCGCCAGAGGTACCGGCGATTCTCCGGGTTCTATCGGCGATTTCTGCCGGGGTACCGGCGATTCTCCAGGTTCTATCGGCGATTTCTGCCGGGGTACCGGCGATTCTCCAGGTTCTATCGGCGATTTCTGCCAGGGAACCGGCGATTCTCCAGGTTCTATCGAATATATAAAGCAAGAAAAGCCGAATAGAGTATTCGGCTTTTCTTATCTATTATTTTTATTATTAATGTCTATAAAAGCTTGAATCATATGTTGGCGGAATTGCTTCGATACATAGGAATACTTTTTATTTTTTAACCAAGCAAACCCTACCATTTGATAGCAATGGCTATTTTTCAAGCGAATGATTTTGGTATTTGCTAGTTGTTCACCTAAAAATGAATATTGCGGATAAAATGAAATTCCTTGTCCTTCATTAACTAGCTGTAAAACAATCGACATCTCCGTTCCTTCAAATACAATGTTTGGTGTAAACCCCGCTTCTAAACAACATTTTTCAAACATGCTAATCGATTCTAATCCCGATTTATAGCCTATAAAACGCTCGTTTTTCGCTTCCAGTAAATCGATTTCATCAAATTGGGCGAGTCTATGATTTTTAGGAACAATTAAATCTAATCGTTCCTTTAAAACAGGTAGCCATTCAATATCAGTTCCTGTAATCGGTGTATTGGAAACACACAACTCAATTTCCCCACTAATTAGACGTTCCTTTGCTACTGAATCAGGTAGGATAGATTGCTGAATGCGAATATTCGGTCTACGATCATAGAAACTTCTAAATATGGGCGGTAAGATTGTAGAGCTCATCACACTAATGGATACACGATCTTCCTCTATATCAGCCATTTCTAGTACTTCTTCATGTGCTTCTTGTAAGATTTTTAATGCTCTCTCTACTTCCTGCGCATAATACTTTCCATAACTATTCAAACGAATTTTCTTACCATTTCGATCGAATAAAGGGACACCTACTTCATCTTCTAATTTGGCAATCGTTTTACTTAATGATGACTGTGTAATATTTAAAGAAAGTGCAGATTGAGACATATGCTCCGTCCTCGCCACAGCTAAAAAGTATTGTAACTATAAAAGTTGCATAGTATTTCCCCTTATGAATCATAATGAATATAGATATAGATTTGAATATATTGTAGCGATTTCTGCAAACGATTACAATGATAGCGAATTTCAATAATCTGTACTAAAGGGAGAATGAATATATGAAGATTAAAGCAGCAGTTACACCCGGACAAGGTCAAGATTTTATTCTTGAAGAAGTAGAACTAGCAGCTCCAAAAGCGAATGAAGTGTTAGTGAAAATTGTTAGTACAGGTGTTTGTCATACAGATGCTGTGGCACGTGATGCAGCAATCGCTCCACTACCAGCTGTTCTTGGCCATGAAGGTGCAGGAATTATTGAAGAAGTCGGTGAAGGTGTAACTCGTTTTGAAAAAGGTGATCACGTTGTACTTTCATTTGCGCATTGTGGACATTGTGATAACTGTTTAACAGGTCACCCAACAGTTTGTGAGACATTCAACGACTTAAACTTTGGCGGTACACATGATGATTACACACATCGTTTATCTAAAGATGGCCAGCCACTTTCAACATTTTTCGGTCAATCTTCATTCGGTACATTTGCAATCTCACATGAACGGAATGTTGTAAAAGTAGATAAAGATGTAGATTTAGCATTACTTGGACCTTTAGGCTGTGGTATTCAAACAGGTGCTGGTACTGTTTTAAATAAAATCAAGCCAGAGTTCGGCTCAACAATCGCTATTTATGGTGCAGGTGCTGTAGGTTTAAGTGCGATTATGGCTGCAAAAATTGTAGGCTGTAAAACAATTATTGCTGTTGATGTACATGATTCACGCTTAGATTTAGCTAAAGAGCTAGGTGCAACACATACATTTAACGGAACAAAAGTAGAAGTTGTAAAAGAAATTAAAGAATTAACAAACGGTGGTACAAAATATGCAGTCGATACAACAGGCGTTCCTCCAGTAGTGCGCCAATGTTTACAAGCGTTACGTCCCCTAGGTGTCGCAGCAGTCGTAGGTGTAACACCTGAAATGACGATTGATGTGCACAATGACATTATGGCTGAAGGTAAAACAATGATGGGTGTAATTGAAGGTGATTCCGTACCAAACGTATTTATTCCTCAATTAGTGGATTACTATAAAGCGGGCAAATTCCCATTCGATAAATTGGTGAAATTCTATGACTTTGACCAAATCAATGAAGCATTTTTAGCATCCAAAAATGGCGAGGCAATTAAACCGATTTTACGTATTCAATAATGTCTTCAGTACATGGGAATGCGTTTTACTCGGGTTTATCGGCGATTCATGGGGTGCTATCGGCGATTTACTCGGGTTTATCGGCGATTCGCACGGTTCTATCGGCGCTTCTCACCCGGCCAAACAAAAAAGCAGTGATTTCTACTACAAGAAATCACTGCTTTTTTCGTTTCTTTAGTTTGCCGACGATCCATTGACTGAATGGCAGGTATGACAGTAGTTTTGTCAGCCCAATACAAACAATAATCGTCCACAGCATGAGCAGTGGGACACGCATCAGTGTGCTATCGAAATGCGCCACGAACCAACTTGTTGATAGTCGCAAAACTTCCCAATGGATAAGGTAAATCATAAAGGCATATTGACTAATTATACGCACGACTTTCGACGATGGGATTGACTGTCCCCATGCAATCACACAAAGTACAACACTTACGACAAGTGGCACTAAATCGAGCCGTCTCGAGTGTACCTCTATGTATCCAAGTTGCACACGAATATATAAGAACAGCGCAGATAGTATGACAAAAACAACGGTCGCTCCGCGATACTTCTTTGCCAGCACGGCTAATTGTTCATAATAAACACCTATCGCATATGCTACAGCAAAATAACCGAGCCAGCCCGTAAATAGCAAGCGTATAACCATCACATTGTCCTCAAATATTGGATACGGCAATAAAATGATTGCATGATGCACAAGTGTAATCAATACACTAAGTGGTAAAAACCATGCAATCGACCACTTAAAACGCTTCATCAGCGCAATTACCCCATACAGCTGCATAATGACTACGACAAACCAGCCAACAAACTCGCCAGACACAACATTGTGATAATACTTGTCCCATAGCAAGCCCTTCTGATAAATTGACTCAACCAATAACGCATCTAAAAAAGCCCACACTAAAAAAGGCACAAAAATATATTGAATGCGACTCGACCAAAAATTAGTCGGTAGCTTTTCACGATAACGATTCGACAATATTAAAATGGATAACACAATAAACGTCGGTGTTGCATAGCAAAGCGCAATTCGTAAAAACAAATACAACTGTTGCTCTGGCTCTGCCCCAACCTCCATAATTACCCACGATGATGTATGCAATAGTAAAATGGATAGGCATGCCACCACACGTAGTAAATCCCATTCTTTAATCACTACAACATTCTCCTAGTACTTTATATCTCTATTAAGCATGTCATAGAATGTCGATTAATGCAATGGTGGTACTTGGCATGTACTACAGCAAGCTTTTTTAACCCAATGTTTTCGTATAGGATAGTTCAACGTCATTTTATGAAATGACCGCAATCGGCATCAGTATATTTTTACTACTTTTTATAGGAAACTTCTTTATTATCTGTCGAAGCTGTTTAAAGAAATTATTAAATGATTAAATGTGCCGCTGCTCATTGTATATTTTGTAATTGATATCCCGACTTTCATATAAAAGCCCACTTCACATCCAAATGAAGTGGGCTAACAATATATTATTCTGATTAATTCGCCATCTGTAATGTTGTTTTTTTACCATAAATCGTTTCTACCCATTCCGGGTGGTCGATAAATGGATTGCGATTACCTTGCATTTCGTAGATTCTGTCGTTTCTTCGCTTTTCAAAGTCATCTACTGGATCTTGTTGATGCCATTGTAAAAGGACAGAAAGTTTACCATGATAAGGAGCTGTTCCATTATTAACTTTTTCATTTAATTCAAGGTCAACTTTATCGCCTGGCTCATAACGAGTTGCCATATAAAATAAGATGCGTGCTACATCACCTTTTACATTATTAGGCGGCTCGAATGAATCCGAATCTTTCAAACAACCATTACAGCCCGACACTGGACTACCACCATTGTCAAAATCTAAATTCCCTCTTGAGCTATTCACTGAGACATCTGTAGGGCGTAAATGATGAATATCTGTTCCTGGCCCTTTGCTCGTTCCAAAATTCCCATGTGATTTTGCCCACGTATGCTCACGGTTCCAGTTGCCTACATTACCGCCGTTATTTGACTTAGGGCTTGATTTGCCAGAGTAAAATAAGATTACATTATTTAAATTATTCGGATCTTCATCCGTATATCTTAATGCATCCCAAGCATCATCATACGACAGTACCTTTTGATTGGAAATGATATCGTGAAGCGCATTTTTTAGTGCTTGCCCCTCTTTGTCATATGCAGCTGCATAGTAGTCGTTATTAGCTGTTACGGTAACACTAAAGTTGGTAGTGACACTTTTCTTGCCATCGGATGCCGTAACGCCAACAATATGGCTACCCGCTTCTAAATTTAGCGTTAATATGTTGCCATTTATCGTACCTTTTGTAGCTGTAAAAGTAAGTGTGTCATTATCAGGATCAGCGAAATGCTCCGTTAAATCGATTGTAATTCCCGTACCTACAGCTACTGTCTTGTTTGTAAAAGGATTTTTAATGATTGGTTGTTTGTTTTCAAAAGGTAAAATGACTTCTCCTTTTGAATTCGTAAATTTAATTTTCTCTAACGTTGCGCCTTTCTTCAGTTCAATCAATTTTAAGTCGATATTTTCTGCGCCTCTAATTTCACTCACATTTTTGCCTTCAATTGTGATCTTTTTAAAGAAATTACCTTTTAAGTCCACAATAGATCCTGGGTGATTTGGCGTGATGATAACATCTGTGTTTTTAAAGCCTTCTCCGTGAAGCTCTACATACTTCCCTTTTAGGTGTACGCCCTTCGTAATATACGACGCAGCATCTAAATGCAATGCCACGCTAGGCTTAGTAATGTTTAATATATTTTTCTTAAAGTTCTCATAGTAATATGTGATTTCAGGCACAATCGGTTCAACAGTAGAGCCTTTATTCAAGTCAATTTGAACCATTACAGGGTCATGGTCACTTGCACGTCCTGCCATATCCGTAAAGTCCGCATTAATATGAAGAATATCAATCACTGTTTTGTCTTTTAGATTATTGGACACTAAAATATGATCTAATACTTGCGAATTCCCTTGATATAAATATGTGTAACGATCAGCGTCTTCCGCTTTATTAATCATATTTGTCATCTCAGCACCTTCATGAATCTTAAGTGCTTCAGCAAATTGGTAGTCATTAAAATCTCCTAAAGATACAATGTTTGCATCTGCATTTTTTGATTTAATGTCTTTAACAAAGTTATTTACAATCGTTGCGATTTTTTTACGTTGCACTTCACTTCCATAAACCGGTGGCTGTTTTGAACCAAATAATGGCGTGTCACCAGATTTAGAATTCCAGTGGTTAGCGATAACGACCACATCTTCACCTTGGAATTCAAATTGTGCAGCTAACGGCTTTCTACTATTATTAAATGCTTCATTTGTCGGGTCAATTCGACCTGGGTTTAGCGTTAAATGACCGTCTTGATAACCAACAGCAGTTATAGCATCGCCTGCTGGTATACCTTCCTTCAAATTCACTCTTGCTGGATTGTAAAGGAAACCAACACGAATATTTGCGTTTGGTGCACCACCGTCTGCATTATTCACTGGGTCAATATTGACATACTTATACTCAACGCCGCTTGCTGCTTTAATAGCATCAATTAATCGTTGGTAACTTTGATCTGCCTTTGAATCACCAGTCGATTCGCCATTATTATCTTGTACTTCTGTTACCCCAACGATGTCTGGTGTTTGCATATCAATAGCAATCGCTCGCGCTAATTTACGCGCCTTCTCATCCGATGTCGACGTTTTATTATTCGAGAAGTTTTCTAAGTTATAGGATGCAATTGTTAGCTTATCGTCAGCTTTAACAATTTTTGTTGTCTCAGGTGTTGCCGCACCTTTTACATGCGCTTGTTTCATCTCATCTAATGGCACATAGATTTTAAAGTTTTGATAAGAGTAGCCAACGATACCCGTAATAGGTCCCTTAAACTTATCACCTGTTGCGACTTCGAAATCACGAGCTGCTCCGTTTGGTTCTAATCTGAATTGAATACGATTTGGATTTGTCTCTCCTTCCTCATACAAGACGCCACCATGAAGTGTATTCGTTGGTTCACTTTCTAAAACCGTCACTAAATCCCCATGTTCCTGTGGAGAGACCGCTTTGACATTGCCTACTTCTACACGCATACCTTCAATACTTTCCCAAAAATCAATGGCATCAATTGTCGGATTGAATACTTGCAGGTTGTCACTATCAATTTTGCTAAATGACATTTTTAATTCATCAATTTGAATTGCTTTTGGTAATGCTACGCTACTTTTTATTTTTTCTACTTTGCCACCTTGATCATTACGAACATTGATTTGCGTTGTTTTTAAATCTGTTTGGTTGGCATCACTATAGCCATCGTACGCAAATTCATCTACTTTACCTGTTACAGAAACTAAATCACCTACTTGGATCGGCCAAGCATTTTTCCCACTATAAAGTAAGATAGCTTCAGATGTATTTGGATTATTATCCGCCAATTCATCAGGTGTTTGAATCGTATAATACGTACTACCGTTTAAAGCAAATGAATACGTCACAATCCCTTGAATACCTTCAACTGTTTTACCCGCAAATGGAGAAGTATGCCCCTCCCCTTGAATATTATGAATCTGCAAGGCATCTGTAATAGTATAGTCATAGGTCATCATTTCACTAAATTTACCATCACTAGCTTTTACAACTGTTTTTAATGTTGTATTTTGAGTAATCTCGATTGGCGTTGTATATTTCGTACCGCCTACAGTAGGATTTGAGCCATCTACTGTGTAGTAGATTTCTGCATTTGCTGTCGATGTAGATAAGGTAACGGTTGTTTTATCCACAAATGTTCCACTTCCAGGAGATGCAATGGCAGGCTTCAACGCTGTGCTATCCACTACAATATCCGATGCAGAACGAGGAATCACTTGGTAATCATTATCGAACTGTTGCACAATACCCGTAATCGATTCATATGTTGTGCCTACAGTTAAGCCAAGCGTAGCTGTTTCATCTCGTACTAAGAAATTGCTGCCATCACTAGCTGTGAAGTTTGCCCAGCCGCTTCCTGTTTGAGCGTTCGTCAGCGTCACATTTTTTACAGTAACGAGTTGCGATTCATTAGCTTCTCCGACCTCTGCACCTGTTACGACTTTCGCAGTTGGAGTACCCACACCTGCCACTTTATCGATAATTTGGGCTGCGTCTAATTGCAGTAATCCTCGATAATCCGCTAATTTACCTTTAAGCGTTACTTCGTCACCAATTTCCACATTGAGGCTAGATGGACGTACCGCAATACCACCTGTTCCATCCTGCACCGAAATCGTATTTTTCAGCTTCCCTGCTACAATCCCTTTAATTGTAACAGTCGTACCATTCGCTTCTGCTCTTGCATTAGCGATAGACAGCACATCTGCTTGTCCACTAACTGTGTAACTATATGTTTGGACATCACTATTTTCTAGTCCATCTGCTACTGCCATCGCTTTTAGCGTCGTTGTTTTATCAATAACAATTGGTTGCGAATAAATATTACTTCCAGTAGTCGGCTCTGTACCATCAGTTGTGTAATAAATCGTTGCGCCTTCCGTTGCAGAAGATAATGCAACCGCAGTACCTGCCGCTACGGTGCCAGAAGGTGTAGAAGCTGTTACTGCTTCTGCCTTTGTAATCGGCCCTACTTCTCCGCCATCCATTGAATGACTACCTAAATGATCAAATGTATCGATTGGATATTGCTGCCATTCTAATGAAGGGTCAAATGCATCACTTGGATTTTTGTCACCTAACGTAACTGCACCTTTTCTAACCAATGTTTTATCAACAGTGGACACACCGTTTACATCCCATGCTTTCCCTGGATCGAAGCCCATTTGACCAAAGGAATCAATTACCTCTTCACCCTTTTTTAACACAATTGCATCATTGCCGTTGAACGAAGTAACCGCTGATGGCAGTCCACCTTTATCTTTTATTGCTGCCACGGCACTAGAATTAAAGATAATGATCGTCTCATTATGTGCTAAAGTTCCGCTTAACGTCTGTTTGTTCGTAGGAGTAGTCCCACCGTTTGTATAAAGTTCAAGTTTATATTGGCTTAAATCAATCGTTGAACCCGTTCCATTATAAAGTTCAATCGCCTTATTATTACTCGACCCTTCAATATATTCAGAGATAATCAAATCAGCTGCTGGTCCGGCAGCGACAGCTTGAGCAGGCATTACTGGAATCGATACACTAGCAACTAAAGTTGATGCTAGTAAAGCATTAAAAGACTTGTTCCATTTCTTTTTTGACATTGTCGTTTAGCTCCTCTTTAAGTATTTGCTTAAATCAAGACCAACCTCTTATCGAAGAAAGTCTACTATCTCCCTATCTCGTCTTTCGGTTTGAACCTACACCGCAAGCGGCTTTCATCACATACTGCGTTCCATAAATAATAGTAAAACTATTTTTCCACAGTACATGTATATGAAACCATAATAGTGTTAATACACTATTTACGTAATGTAAATTATACTATTTATAGAAATCTACTACCAAATTAATATAGTTGTTGCAAGGCTATGGAAAGCAATTTGAGAGAAAAGAACGAAAACATTTTCCGCTGCGGCAGGGCTTTCTGCTCAGCACAGTAAGCCACAATTCTCGCTGTCGCGAGGCTCGTGGCTTACAATTTTTGCATTATGAGCAGGAGTCACCCCATCCTCATTCGTAGCGACGGCAGCAACGGCTACATTAGTAGCATCTGCTATCGTACCAGTGGCTTCTGCAGCAGGATTCACAGATGTAGCAGGTAACGACC
>NZ_JBIVOE010000013.1:0-65363 GCF_044753985.1 Lysinibacillus sp. NPDC093210
GTCACACCCGTTCCCATACCGAACACGGAAGTTAAGCTCTTTAGCGCCGATGGTAGTTGGGGGCTTCCCCCTGTGAGAGTAGGACGTCGCTAGGCTATACATAATAACATTATTCCGAAGTAGCTCAGTTGGTAGTAGCACCTGACTGTTAATCAGGTTGTCGCAGGTTCGAGTCCTGCCTTCGGAGCCATTCTTGGAGAGTTGTCCGAGTGGCCGAAGGAGCACGATTGGAAATCGTGTAGGCGGTTAACACTGTCTCAAGGGTTCAAATCCCTTACTCTCCGCCAGCACTTTACGATTCCAATTAGTAAGGCCCCTTGGTCAAGCGGTTAAGACACCGCCCTTTCACGGCGGTAACACGGGTTCGAATCCCGTAGGGGTCACCATTTATAACGAATACCCAGATGGAGGATTAGCTCAGCTGGGAGAGCATCTGCCTTACAAGCAGAGGGTCGGCGGTTCGAGCCCGTCATCCTCCACCATTTATAAAATCAAAATAGTATTGTCGCGGGGTGGAGCAGTGGTAGCTCGTCGGGCTCATAACCCGAAGGTCACAGGTTCAAATCCTGTCTCCGCAACCAAAATGGTCCCGTGGTGTAGCGGTTAACATGCCTGCCTGTCACGCAGGAGATCGCCGGTTCGATCCCGGTCGGGACCGCCATTTTTTAAAAATATGAATATGGGTCAGTAGCTCAGTTGGTAGAGCATTAGATTGAAGCTCTAAGTGTCGGCGGTTCGATTCCGTCCTGACCCATCAGGTTTTTTTGCCGGTTTAGCTCAGCAGGTAGAGCAACTGACTTGTAATCAGTAGGTCGTGGGTTCGATTCCTATAGCCGGCACCATGTTTTCCCGGAGGGGTAGCGAAGTGGCTAAACGCGGCGGACTGTAAATCCGCTCCTTAGGGTTCGGCGGTTCGAATCCGTCCCCCTCCACCAGTTTTTTTATAGGGGCATAGTTTAACGGTAGAATAGAGGTCTCCAAAACCTTTGATGTGGGTTCGATTCCTACTGCCCCTGCCAATTAATTTTATGGCGGTTGTGGCGAAGTGGTTAACGCACCGGATTGTGGTTCCGGCATTCGTGGGTTCGATTCCCATCAGTCGCCCCATTTATTATAAAATTAATGTAAAACTATAAAGCAGTGGCGGTTGTGGCGAAGTGGTTAACGCACCGGATTGTGGTTCCGGCATTCGTGGGTTCGATTCCCATCAGTCGCCCCATTGTTGGGGTATAGCCAAGCGGTAAGGCAACGGATTTTGATTCCGTCATGCCCTGGTTCGAATCCAGGTACCCCAGCCATTTATGCGGAAGTAGTTCAGTGGTAGAACACCACCTTGCCAAGGTGGGGGTCGCGAGTTCGAACCTCGTCTTCCGCTCCAATATATATGGCGGCATAGCCAAGTGGTAAGGCACAGGTCTGCAACACCTTTACCACCGGTTCAAATCCGGTTGCCGCCTCCATATTTTTTTCTTAATCGGATACTCCGATTTTTTTTATCTCTAAAGTATTATGCCGGTGTGGCGGAATTGGCAGACGCGCACGACTCAAAATCGTGTTCCTTTGGAGTGTCGGTTCGACCCCGACCACCGGTATCCAAAGTGAATTTAAAAGACTTCAACAAATTTGTTGAGGTCTTTTTTTATATTCTGATACAATAAAAGGTAACAAAGAATAATAACGTGAGAAAACACATAATAAATAAATAGTTTTACTTAAAAGTCGATATTTTTAGAATTATTCATATGTTATAATTTTTTAGATGTTAGGTTTGGAGGTAATAAGTATGAAAAATAAACTATTATCATTTTTACTACTCCTAGCAGCTGTTTTTTTATTACTAGATGCCTTTACAAATATATTTAGCGATTATGCAATGTTTAAAAAAGTAGTTGCTATCGTGCTTATTTGTTTAGCAGGAACTTTAATTTATTTTTCATTAATTTTTACAAATGAAAAAAGGGGGAAATGAATTGGGCAGAGTGATAGGGTTCGAACTAAATAGTCAAGATCCTGAAAAAGCAGCGAATTTTTATTCTAAAGTTTTTGCATGGGAAATTGCTGAGCCTCGTTGGGATTACTGGGCTGTTACAACATGCGCCAGTGAGCAAAATGGTATTAACGGTGGAATTGGTAAAGGTCCAATTGATTATCCTCATGGAATACGCGTGCAAATTGAAGTAGAATCAATTGATGACTCTATTTCAAAAGCTATGGCGAATGGAGCTAATATTGTCCGAGAAAAAATGGAATTTGATGAATTTTATCTTGCCTATTTAGTAGACCCTACTGGACTAGGTTTTGGTCTAATTCAAAATAAGAAAAATTAATATAACTTTAACGCCTCTGCAAAAGATTGCAGGGGTTTTTTATTTTACAAGAGCTATAAACTCTATTAGAAGTGTAGGCACATTTTCAAACGGGTATGGAATGTTTAGAGGTTAATGCAAGAAAACTATTAAAAATGTCTTTTTAGTTAATATTTATTTTACTTGATGAATAGGATAACAAGGATGGGAGTAAATATAGGGGGAATAGTATGAAGAAAATATGTAGGATATTGATTGTAGTTTTGATTTTTGGGTTATTACAGATTCAGCCGGTATATGCAGCTAGTTTTAAAGATGTGTCATCTGACAATACGTTAATAACGGAAATAGATTATTTAGTCGAGCGGGGGATTATTAAAGGATATCCTAATGGCACTTTTAAACCGAATGAATATGTTACAAGAGCTCAGGTAGCTGTCATGTTAACTCGTGCCTTAGCATTGAAAACGACGAATGTAAAAAATCCGAAGTATCAAGATGTCCCGACATCGCATGTCTACTATAAAGAAATCGCTGCTACACAAAATGCTGGGATATTCGAGGCAACAAAGAAATTTAATCCGAATGGGACACTGTCTAGAGCAGATATGGCCATTGTTTTGCAACGTGCCTTTAAATTAAAGGGAATGAGCCCTTATTATTTTACGGATGTTACGGAGAAAACACCAGGCTATAAGGAAATATTAGCGGTAGCGAACAATAATATTACGAGCGGTTATCAGGACGGTTCATTTAAACCTAAATTGCCATTATCACGTGCACACTTTTCAGCATTTGTTGCACGTGCCATGACTCTTTCAAAGCCAAATTTACAAAAGGATCCTGCATATAAATACACCTATGCATTTTACTCACCAGATGATGGCCTACGATATACATTAAATTATCAATACAGCCATAATGATAATAAAAATGATGTTTGGTCAATTGCTAACATGACCAATAATAAGCAGTTTAATGATGAGTTATTATATTATGATGGCTCAGTATATGCACAAGCAATTGCTCAGGAATATAGCTCACATTACGATTTCTATATAGGGCTACCTCTTAGAATTGGTGTAATTGTTCATGAAGATGATGAAGGTCCAGTTAACGGCAATCGTATAACAGTTCAAACGACGGATGGAACGGTTCGAGCAGGCGGTGTTAACTATAAAAATGTAGCGATATTAGAAGAAAGCTTTAAATATATTGATGTAGTGAAAACCTATTATTTTGTAGACGGTATTGGATTAGTCAAGGAACTTCACAATGGCGAAGTGGTATATGAGTTGCTAAAACGAACAGCAAATTAGAAGAGTAAAAGGATGCATTCCAATAATGCATCCTTTTTTAAGTGAACGATATATGAAAATACCGTTCAAGAGCTTGCTGCCACTCTTTCTCAGTATGAGTTGTATAAGTTGTTAAAGAGTGTCCTTCATATATACGGAATTCATTATTGAACATAGTATGTCGGCCAGAAGGAGTGCGAATCATTGCGATTTTATTTTTTTGGTGTGAAAGCCGTGGGGCAAAAATGGCATCGTTATCGTTATCTGTGAAGTTGTAAAGTAGGCGCCAATTGTGTGGTGTTTGCTCATAAAGCATCCAACCGTAGGTGTCATCCCATTCAATTTTGTATAGCTCGTTACCTTCTCGATGTTCGTGGTGAGCAATTAACGGAACTGGTTTACATGGGGCTAGAGCACCTACACCGACGTCAGAGATATAAGGTACACCGTCTAATTGGACGAGAAGTAGCTGATGCATAGGGACATCTTCAAGTGGTGTATTCGCATCCATATTGCGCCAAAATTGTGCATAGCGATTTGTTACAGAAAAACCGAGCTCACGAAGTAACCAGCTATATAAAATATTTAGTTCAAAGCAATTGCCTCCGCGTTGTTGAACAATGATTTTTTGAAAAAGATCAGGAATAGCAAAGGAGATGCCACGTTTCAAGGCAACGTCTAAATTTTCATAGGGTACCGTATGTAGATGGTTTGTTTGTAATTGACCAAGTAGCTTGATAGACGGCTCTATAGATCCTTGAAATTGAAGATAATTTAAATATTGTTGTATTTGAGAATTCATAAAATCGCCTCACTTCCTTACTAATTAACATAACCGAAATAGCAATAGAATACACGTAAAAAATTAATAAAGAAAATAATAGAAATACAGCTAAATAACTTGTAAAATTAATATATTCACTACTAGATAGTAATGAATTTCCCATTTTTAGTTAAAAATAACGATTCTAAAGGTAGGTATATAAATGACGAAAGAAATAAAGTGGATAGAAGTAAATTCTTACGAAGAAATGAGTGAGGTAGCTGCACATATTTTTACTGAGCAACTACAAGCAAAACCAGCAAGCATTTTAGGATTAGCAACAGGTGGTTCACCAGTTGGAATGTATAAAGAATTAGTTAAGCGTCAACAAGCTGGTGATATTTCCTTTAAGGAAGTTACAACATTTAATCTTGATGAATATGTAGGTTTAGAACAAACTAGCCCTGCAAGCTACTGGACGTTTATGCATGAGAATTTATTTAATCATGTAGATATTCACGAGGAAAATATACATTTACCTAATGGTAAGGCGGAAGATTTAGCCGCTGAGTGTGTAGCATATGATGCTCGAATTGCAGAAGCTGGTGGGATTGATTTACAGCTGCTTGGTATTGGGGTAAATGGACATATCGGCTTTAATGAGCCTGGTACGTCATTTGACTCGCTTACAAACATTGTAGAACTTACCGAATCAACTCGAACTGAAAATGCTATTTATTTTGATCGTCCAGAGGAAGTACCTACACATGCTATTACAATGGGTATCCAATCTATTATGAATGCTAAGGCAATTGTTCTCATTGCATTTGGTGAAAAAAAGCTAGAAGCTATTGAAAAGTTACGAGGCGGGGAAGTGACAGAAACGTTCCCAGCTAGCAGATTATTAAATCATCCTAATGTTACTGTTATTTACGGTGGCACAAAATAAAAAATAAGGCGTAGACTTCATTTTGCAGTCTACGCTTTTTTTAGTCTGATAAATGATGCATATGCTAGAATTAGAGATAGAATTGGAGGGGGTAGTGTGATAAGTACAGTCGCACATTTAGAAAAAGGCGATACGGTTGGCGTTGTATGTTTGTCCAGTCTTGTAAAGCCAGAAAAATTAGGAGATGCATTAGCTTTTCTAGATGAGTTAGGCCTCCGCTATAAAATAGGTGACACAATTACGGCGCAGCATGATTACTTAGCAGGTAGTGATGAGGTGAGACTTGCAGACTTTCATGCAATGGTTCGAGACCCTGAGGTGAAGGCAATTTTTTGTGTGAAAGGTGGATATGGCTCTGCACGAATTGCTAGCAAAATTGATTATGAGCTACTAGCGGAAAATCCGAAAATTTTCTGGGGCTTCTCTGATCTTACATATTTGCATTGTGCAATTAATGAATATGCAAATATAGTGACCTTCCATGGACCGTTGCTAATGGCTACAGACAAAATGGATGATTTATCGAAAAAGATGTTTTTACAGCTGTTTACTCCGATGGAAATACAGTATACAGAGGCTATTTCGCCACTAACAACGATTGCACCTGGGATAGCACGTGGACCAATTATAGGCGGTAATTTACGTCGCCTAGTCAGCACCTTGGGCACAAAATTTGAAGTCCGTACTGAAGGTAGAATTTTAGTGATAGAAGACATTGCAGAAACGATTCCACGGATTGATTCTATGCTACAGCAGTTAAAGCAAGCAAGAAAGCTAGAACAATTAGCAGGTGTAGTTATTGGTTCATTTACGCAAACAGAAGCGAGTGATGATGCTCTTCTAACGTTAATGAAAGAGTATTTTAGCGATTTAGGAATACCTGTCGTAGCAGGTTTTAAAATCGGGCATGAAACAACGAATATTGCCATTCCATTAGGGGTTGAAGCAATTTTAGATGCACAGGAAAAAGCGCTTCGTCTTTTACCAGGTGTTCATTAAATTGTTTGAGTGCCTGGCACTAGTTTAAAAAGAAAAATCCACTTTGTTTCCTCGGGCACAAAGTAAGGTGCAAGCCTTGCTAAAGCGCGGTTTGTTGCATCTTACGTTTGTACATTCCCGAAAGGAGTCTAAGTGGATTTTCACTTTATTTTTGACTGAAAATTCTCAATTGTTTAGGTGCCTGTCACTTTTCTTTAGTATGGTTCAGCATCATGTCCTTTGTCGACAGCCTCTTTAGGTGCGTTATTACCGTCAATATTACCGAGAGGCTTGGCAGAGGAAGCATTTGTTTGTGCCATTTGTAAACCTTCATTTAATAAGCGACCATATTCTTCATCTGCCTCTGAAGCTAATGCAATCATTGCCTCTTGGATCGCCATATTGCAAGTCGATAAATCTCTAATTAAGTTTTCTAGCAATTCATCGCGTTCCCATTGCTCAAAATTACGATAGGTTTCACCTGCTTGCTTCGTATTGCTTTGGCGATCAATGGATTCTCGAACAAGATTCCCTTCAATAAATGGTGTATATTCCTTCGCTGTTTGAGCGGCTTCTTTTAAACCATTTAACATTGATGGCTCATAATTAATATGTGGATTTTGCCCAGGTGCTAAATCTCGTTTATACATCATTTGCCCACCGTTTTGGTTTGTCGCTACTCGTTTCTTAGGTGCATTGATAGGAAGTTGTAAATAGTTGGCACCAACTCGGTGACGTTGTGTATCAGAATAAGAGAAAGTACGTCCTTGGAGCATTTTATCGTCTGAGAAATCTAAACCATCAACGAGGACACCTGTTCCAAAAGTAGCTTGTTCCACCTCAGCAAAATAGTCTTCAGGGTTTTTATTTAACACCATTTTTCCTACTGGATACCATGGAAACTTGTCGTTTGGCCAAAGTTTCGTATCATCAAGTGGGTCAAAATCTAGCTCGGGATGAGGGCCATCCTCCATAATTTGAACGTTTAACTCCCATTCAGGATATTCGCCACGTTTAATAGCATCGTATAAATCTTGTGTTGCATGGTTGAAATTTTTTTGTTGGATTTCTTCCGCTTCTTTTTGTGTTAAGTTTTTAATGCCTTGTAATGGCTCCCAGTGGTACTTAACAAGTACAGCCTTGCCTTCACTATTAACCCATTTATACGTGTTGACACCAGAGCCTTGCATCATTCGATAATTGGCTGGAATGCCCCAAGGTGAATACACAAAGGTTACCATATGGAAGGATTCTGGAGAACTTGCGCAGAAATCAAAGAAACGCTCAACATCTTGAATATTTGTAATTGGATCAGGCTTAAAAGCATGTATCATATCAGGAAATTTCATAGCATCGCGAATAAAGAAAATTTTTAAATTGTTTCCAACTAAATCCCAGTTTCCATCTTCCGTATAAAACTTTACAGCAAAGCCTCGTGGATCGCGTAAAGTTTCTGGAGAATGTCCTCCATGGATAACCGTAGAGAAGCGGACGAATACGGGTGTTTGTTTGCCTTTATCCTGAAACACTTTTGCTCTTGTATAGTTAGAAATAGGGTCATTGCCGACAACTCCGTATGTTTCAAAGTAGCCATGGGCTCCTGCTCCACGAGCATGTACGACACGTTCAGGAACTCTCTCACGGTCAAAGTGACTTATTTTTTCAAGGAAATCATAATTTTCAAGCGTCGCTGGCCCTCGATTTCCGACAGTTCGTAAATTTTGATTGTTTGTAATAGGGTGGCCTTGTCGATTTGTTAATGTATCATCTTTTTCTTCATGAGAATGTTTCATACCTATTGCTCCTTCCAATTGTACTAATTAAAGTTTGTCCAATTGATTGGCAAAATAGACATAAAAAAACTCTCCTACACACAAGGTGCAAGAGAGTTTTCGGATGGCGTTTTTGAAATCATTATATGCTCGAGTTTTGTTATGCCTTTGCCAATGGTTGGTTATAGGTCATCGGTCATAAAGTAACAGGTCACATGTCATTGGTTTATTCTAGTTGTCTACCTAAGTAGTTTTGAAAACAGCCATCCGACCCGGTTTGGAGTCTCACCGCCCCGAGCTTAGAAATAGCGAGAATCGTCAAATTGTATTTCAACGCTGTAGTTTTTGGCATTAATCAAATTAGAGATCTTATGTGCTTCTTTCTCAAGTTGAAGAGAACGTTCTCGGTACGCATCCGGTTCGTACATAGCAATATCATAAAGCATTGAACTTTCGCCATAACCCATGCGTACACTTTCTTTCTCATGTGTGCCAAAATGTTTACATAGCTCAGCTTCCGCGCGAAGCTGTGAAGCCAATTCTATGGCCTCTACAAGTGCGAGTTTCTCACCTTTAAAGTCTACTGTATTATTAATATTCGCCTCATAGACAAGACGATCTAATGTCCGTATATCAAGACGTACTTGAGCTAGCTCACCTTCCACAACAGTCATTGGACGATTGCTCGTTTTAGGTGCTTGTCCTTTTTCAACAGTCACAAAGGCACTACGGTGTAACTCACTAATAAGTTCCTGAACCTTTTTAGCTAATATGCTTTTAAGTTTAACTGCTTCTGCAAGATTAATCATGAAAACACGTCCTTTTATAGAGTAGTAGATGGTGTTGTATTCGTTAAAAGGGCAATTTGATAGTCTCCACCATGAATTTGATTGAACATTTTTCCGGCAGACGCAAGAAGCTTTTGCGCATCTTCAGTTGAAAGGGAAGGGCGAAGATAGAAAATATGTAAAGCTTCAGTTGTTGCCTCGGAGACTGCCGTACGTTTTGAATCAACGAACGGTGAACCAAATGGTCCCTCATCATCACGACTACAAAGTATATGATTTAACGTATTAAAGCGTCCATTTAAGCCTTCATAGCCGGCTTCTTCATTGCCAAGTGCAATTTCTACGTTACCTTTAAGATGAGCTAGATCATAGATGCCAACTGGAATTTCATATTGAAGGGAGAAAAAATTATTTAAATCCACACCTGAATGAAACGGTGCTAAATAATTTTGTTTACTAACTCTGCGCATTAAGCTTTCTGCCGAGTGTCGATAACGGTTCGGATCTGCGCCTAGCTTTTTCCAAAGTTGTCGCCATTCTGCAATGCCTTTGCGTTCAGTTACAGGTTGTTCCTGCATTTCTAAATAGAGGTTTTCCTGATACAATTGCAGGCGACCTTTAATCATTTGGGGCGATTCTGCTACGACAATTTTGGTATAATGAATAATGCCGATTTTCAGCTCTGGAAGTTGCGTTAACAACGATGGATTAAGTGATACTTCCATAAAAAATCACCTACTTTATTTATTTTCATTATTATATCATGTAAGGAGTTGGAAATAAAATGAACATACATGACCTGCAACGAGAATTTGTGGCGTATGCAATGTCCATTGGCGTTGATAAAATAGGTTTCACAACGGCAGCTCCCTTTACAGAATTAAAGAATAGACTGCGTCGTCAACAGGAGCTTGGTTTCCAATCAGGTTTTGAAGAGAGCGATATTGAAAAACGAACGGAACCCCTTCAATTGTTAGACAGTGCAGAAAGTATTGTTGCTATAGCCGTCGCATATCCTTCACGGATGAAAGATGCTCCGACTGGTAAAAAAGGTGCTCGACGGGGCATATTTTGCAGAGCATCTTGGGGCGTCGATTATCATACTGCACTACGAGAGCGCTTGGCATTACTAGCAGCTTGGCTGGAAGAACGCGTGCCCAATGTGCGCATTGAATCGATGGTAGATACAGGTGCACTTGTAGATAGGGCAGTAGCAGAGCGGGCAGGTATTGGCTGGAGCGGGAAAAACTGTTCAATTATTACACCAGAGTTTGGCTCATATGTATATTTAGGAGAACTAGTGACAAATATCCCATTTGCGCCCGATAAGCCAATGGAAGATGAATGTGGTGATTGCCGTTTATGCTTGGATGTTTGTCCAACAGGTGCGTTAATCGAAGGTGGGCAGCTAAATTCACAGCGTTGCATAGCTTTTTTAACACAAACGAAAGGGTTTCTTCCAGACGAATTCCGCTCTCATATAGGGAACCGCTTATATGGCTGCGATACTTGCCAAACAGTCTGTCCCAAAAATAAAGGGAAAATCAATTGGATACATGAGGAATTTAAGCCTGATCCAGAGCTTGCTAAGCCATTACTAACACCCCTTTTAACAATTTCCAACCGGGAGTTCAAAGATAAGTTTGGACATGTTTCGGGCTCATGGCGCGGTAAAAAACCAATTCAGCGCAATGCCATTTTAGCGTTAGCCCATTTTAAAGAGGAAGCGGCAGTACCTGATCTCATTGGGCTTCTAGAAAAAGATGAACGACCAGTTATTCGCGGAACGGCTGCATGGGCATTAGGCAAGATAGGCGGGGAACAAGCAGAAATAGCGTTACTTGCTGCAAAGAAAAAGGAACAAGACGAGGAAGTACTCGTTGAGATAAACAAAGGATTACAATTTTTTAGCTAAGGAAGTGTTTCGTTATGCCATTGCATATCGTTTTATATCAACCAGAAATTCCAGCCAATACAGGGAATATTGCACGTACTTGTGCTGGTACTAATACCTCACTACATTTAATTCGTCCACTTGGTTTTTCGACGGATGATAAAATGCTAAAACGTGCTGGCTTGGATTACTGGCATAGTGTCAATGTGGTGTACCACGATTCACTTGAGGATTTTTTAGAAGCATCTAAAAATGGTGACGTGTATTTAATTGAAACATATAGTGAAGAACCGTTTACTACACATGATTTTAGTGATAAGGATCGGGATATCTACTTTATGTTTGGAAAAGAAACGACAGGTTTGCCTAAAGATTTTGCCTATGAACGCAAAGATATGTGCCTACGAATTCCACAAAGTGAACATGTACGTTCATTGAATTTATCGAATACTGCTGCGATTGTTATTTACGAGGCTCTACGACAACAGGGCTACCCAGGTTTACACTAAGAAAAGAGAAAAAGTGTTAGATTGACTGTAATCAATCTAACACTTTTTGCTTAAGCAGAGTGCACAAGTTGATGGTAGCGAAGGAGGTGACTCCCCACGTAAAGTAAGACGCAACAAACTGCGCGTTAGCGAGGGTTGCGGCTTACGGTGTGCCCACGGAAAGCATCCGCCGTAGCGGACATCAACTATAGCAAAAAATTACGAACATCTTTGCCCATATGTCCTAGCCTCTTTTTTAAATTGAATTACTCTTTTAGTGCTTTATTGACCGCTGGCATAATTTGAGTTCCTAGAAGCTCAATAGATTTAGCTACTTGTTTAAATGGTACTGCACCAATATCGAGCTGTGCCATAAAGCGGGAATGACCAAATATTTCATGCTGCATTAATATCTTTTCAATGATTTCATTCGGGCTACCAACAAACAGAGCATTGTGGCCAGCCGTCATGCCGTCAAAGTCCTCTTTAGATAAATGATAACGCATCCCGCGCTGTGCATTAACATAATGCCAATAATTTGAGTAATGCGGATAAAATTCTTCCTTAGCCTGCACAAAGTTTTCTGCAAAGTAAGCGTGACCAGATACTGTGATTTTCGCTTTATTCATATCATGTCCTGCTGTGTGCAATGCTTCACGATATACATCAACTAAATGCTTAAAGCGTCTTGGATCTCCGCCTAAAATTGCTAAATTTAAGCCAACTCCATAACGTCCCGCGCGAATAGCACTTTCAGGTGTTCCACCAACTCCAACATGAATAGGGATTTCCCGACTAGCACGTGGTGCAATTTCAGCATTTTGAAGCGGTTTACGATAATGTCCGCTCCATGTTACACGCTCTTCTCTGTTTAATTTTAAAAGTAATGCCAAGTTTTCCTCAAAGAGTGCATCATAATTATCTACATCATAGCCGAACAGCGGGAAAGATTCGATAAAGGCTCCTCGTCCAGCCGCAATTTCTGCTCGACCATTTGATAATAAATCGAGTGTTGCGAAATCTTCGTATAAGCGTACGGGATCAACCGTACTAAGCACAGTTGTCGTACTCATTAATTGAATGCTTTTTGTTCGCTGTGATAGCGCTGATAACACAACGGGTACGGCTGAAATGGCATAATCTAAACGATGATGCTCTCCAACACCAAATACTTGAAGACCTGCTTCATCAGCAAGTTGCCCGTATTGCATAACTTCATCTAGTCGTTCCTTAACACTTGGCATATAGCCATTCACTGGATTTTTCCCGATATCTGCTAATGTATATACACCAAATTCCATAAGATAGCCTCCTTATAATTTCAGTAAAATTACATTACCAGCAGGATCCTCTGTTTGGAAACCGCCATTAATATCCGTAACAGTTGCTCCAATTTGGCGTAAGTTTGCTTTTAATTTATTTGCCTGCACTTCATTATCCAAACGAAGCATATATGATTTTAGACCAATTTGTTTTTCTCCAAGCTTTGGAGCACCTTCCGAATACCATGTATTTAAGCCAATATGATGATGATAGCGTCCGGTAGATATAAATAATGCTTGCTCGCCATAGCGTGTGACGATGTCAAAGCCTAAGCCTTTCGTATAAAACTCCTCAGCAGCAGCTAAGTTTGATACAGATAAATGAATATGACCCATTACCGTATTGGCAGGGAGCCCTTTCCATGAACCATTAGCTTCTACTAATATTGCAGGAATATTAAGTGGCTCAGTTACCATATACACTTGGTCGTTTCGCCAAGTCCAGTCATTTTCAGGACGATCTACATAAATTTCAATACCATTTTCGTCTGGATCTCGTAAATAAAGTGCTTCACTTACATCGTGATCAGATGCGCCAAAGTACACACTTGATTGACGGAAATGAGTAATTATATTTGCTAAATCACGACGTGTTGGTAGCAGTAATGCAAAGTGATAAAGTCCACTTGTAGTGCGCGTTTTTTGTTCGACCGATTCCAGTTGAACAATAGTTAGCAATGCTGTTTTACCATCAGCAGTTAAGGTAGCTCGATTAGATTCCTGTTGTAAAACTTTAAAGCCAATAATTTCTTTATAGTATGTTAGTGAGCGTTGTAAATCGCTTACTTTAATTTCAACATTAGTAACATATGTGTTCGGTTTTTCATGAAAATGCATAGAAGCAAACCTCCAATTTCTAGTTATGATTGATCATCTAGTTACTTTATGTAAGTAAGTATATTTAATAAAGTATTAGAAGTCAAGTAATTATGAAGCCGAAAAAAAAGAAGTAACCACAATGGCTACTTCTAAAAAATAAGAAAATCACTAAGTATTATACTTAGTGATTTTCTTGAGCATTATTTGTCCGCTTTGTAGTCGCCTTCGTACCCAGCAGTGAAAATAGCAGCTAAGAAAGCAACAGTTACACCAATAATTAATAATAACTTCATGGAAGAACCCTCCTCATGTTTATAAGCAAATCTCTTTTTAGTATAGCCTATCTACTATAAAAATGAAACGTCCTTGCTAAATAAAATATGTCAGAAATGGTTCAGACTTTAATATTTCGGGAAACCTATTATAGAGGTGATAAAAATGGAAAAAAAGGTTCCGAATATAGAAAACGGCACAATGGCGAGAAATTTTAAAGAGTTGCAAGATTTAGGTAAACAAATGGAGCATCTCCGTGATGGTCAAGAACTTGCCGAGGATGACCGTATAGCAGACCCGATTCAGGTAGATGAAGAACCCGAAGACAAGCAATAGGAAAGCCTCTCTCAGCGCAGGCGTAGATAGCTATGGTAAAAGTTGATTCCGCGGAGCAGGGCGAGGATTCCGCGGAGCAGAGTGAGGATTCCGCGAAGCAAGGCAAGGATTCCGCGGAGCAGAGTGAGAATTCCGCGGAGCAAGGTGAGGATTCCGCGGAGCAGAGTGAGGATTCCGCGAAGCAAGGCGAGGATTCCGCGGAGCAAGGTGAGGATTCCGCGGAGCAGAGTGAGGATTCCGCGAAGCAGAGTGAGAATTCCGCGAAGCAGAGTGAGGATTCCGCGAAGCAGGGCGAGAATTCCGCGAAGCAGGGCGAGAATTCCGCGAAGCAAGGTGAGAATTCCGCGAAGCAAGGTGAGGATTCCGCGAAGCAGAGTGAGAATTCCGCGAAGCAAGGTGAGAATTCCGCGAAGCAAGGTGAGGATTCCGCGGAGCAGAGTGAGGATTCCGCGAAGCAAGGCAAGAATTCCGCGAAGAAAGGTGAGGATTCCGCGAAGCAAGGTGAGGATTCCGCGGAGCAAGGTGAGAATTCCGCGGAGCAGAGTGAGGATTCCGCGAAGCAGAGTGAGGATTCCGCGGAGCAAGGTGAGAATTCCGCGAAGCAGGGTGAGAATTCCGTGAAGCAAGGTGAGAATTCCGCGAAGCAGGGCGAGGATTCCGCGGAGCAGGGTAAGAAAAACAATATTTTTAATCCAATTTTTTGTATAATGAAACTAGGAAAAGAAAGGGGCTGATGTTTTTGAATTTACAATCAACAAAAACGTTAACAAATGGTATTGAGATGCCTCGCTTTGGTCTAGGCGTATACAAAATGACAGAACGTGATGAAACGTTACAGGCTATTGATAAGGCGTTGAAAGTCGGCTATCGTGCGATTGATACTGCTTCGTTATATGGTAATGAGGCAGAGGTGGGTGAGGCGATTCGCCACTCAGGCATTAAACGCGAGGATATTTTTGTGACGACAAAGGTTTGGAATACTGACCAAGGATATGATGCGACGCTACGTGCTTTTGAAGTATCATTGAAAAAATTAAATATGGATTATTTGGATTTATATTTAACGCATTGGGTAGTGCCTGAAACATTTGAGGAAACATACAGAGCGATTGAACGTTTGTATGATGAGAAGTTACTACGAGCAACAGGTGTGTCGAATCATCATGAACATCACCTGCAAAAATTATTATCAAAAGCTAATATTGCGCCCATGGTCAATCAGGTAGAATTGCACCCGTACTTACAACAAGACGCATTAAAGGCATTTTGTGCAGAGCATGGAATTGCTGTTACAGCATGGTCACCGTTAGGTCGCGGAGGGGTGTTGGATAATCCAACAATTCTCGAAATTGCACAGGAGCTAGGGAAGTCTGCTGCACAAGTAGTGCTTCGATGGCATTTGCAAAAGGATACACTGATTATTCCAAAATCAGTGACACCAAGTCGTATTGAGGAAAATGCACAAATATACGATTTTGAATTAACGCAGGCACAGATGGATAAAATGGCAACGTTAAATCGTAATCAACGTTTTGGTCAAGATCCAGATAATTTTAAATTTAATTTTTAACCATAGAAAATCCCGCTATCAAACTTATTGAAGCGGGATTTTGTGTAGTATTATTTAGATTCTTTTACATAAGGAATGTAGTTTGAAAGCATTTTTGCCATATGTGCACGTGTAGCATTGTTATTAGGCATGAATTTGCCATTTGAACCGCTAGCAATTTTTAAATCTTGCATAAGTGCGATAGCGTTTTGTGTTTCTTCATTGTATTTAGAAATATCGCTGAAATCAGCAGTTAATCCAGTTTTTGCATCATGTTGTAAGTTATAAGCACGTGCAAACATTAAAGCAAGCTGAGAACGAGTTACTTTTGCTGTAGGATTGAATTTGCCATTTTGACCTTGTACAATTCCTGCTTCTGCAAGTGCAGTAATCTCTTTTTGTGTCGCTGCTTCTAAACTAGTAATATCTGAGAATGTTGCTTCACCTTTTGCTTCAAGTTTTAATACACGAGCAATAAATGATGCAGCTTGTGCACGAGTTAAGTTAGCATTTGGTGAATATGTTGTTGCAGATGTACCTTGAGTTAAATCACGGTAGTAAAGATCACGAACGTAACCTTCAGTTTCAGAGCCTTTTGCAATATCAGTAAATGGAATTGTAGCGATAATGCGACCTTCCACTTTAGCGTCTACTTTTTTAAGTGTGTTTAAGTGATCGATAAACATTTCAAAGTCAACTGTACCAGGTTCACTTACACGGCCGTCTGCGTAAACTTTTGCTAGTGTTTCATAGCCGTCGCCACCTTTAGCAGTGAATGTGTTTGTTGCACCTTTATAGTAAGCTGCTTTATCAAGCTCTTTACCATTTAATTTAATAGATTTAACGCGTTTACCAGCTGGTGCTTTACCATCAAATTCTACTTGTAGGCCAGAGAAATGTAGGAAGCCACCTGATTCTTTCGGGAACTCTTTCACACTATGTTCAGCAATTTCATAGAGTTCAGCACCAGTTAATTTTACGATACCAAGTGCATTACCGAAAGGCATTACTGTCATTACTTCACCAACAGTGATATCTCCTGCGTCAATGCTCGCGCGGATACCGCCACCGTTTTGGAATGCGAATTGTACTTCTGGGTCAATCTTTTTAGCTCCAGCAAGCATACCGTCAGTAATAACGTTACCTAGATTTGTTTCACCAGCACGAACACCCCAAAGTCCACGTTTACCATCAAGTTCTGTAACAGCAGTATTGCCTGTTGATTGTTGTTTAACTGCTTCGATTTTTGCACTATATGGTGCTAATAATTTAGCAGCTTCAGCATCTGCTGCTACAGGATTTTCTTTATCATTTAAAGCATGTAATTGGCCGAAGTATTCAACAACAGCCCCATTATCATCAAATGTTAAATCAAGCTCACCTAAGTTTTCGCTGTATTGACCAGTTTGTACGATAATTGTTGGGTTTTTGAATGATGTTTCTGCTTTCACAGCTTTATCTAATTTTGTATGTGTATGACCACCAACAATAACGTCGATACCTTCTACTGCTGCTGCAAGTAATTTATCATTATCCCAATCAGTAGAATCATCATAGCCTATATGAGTAAGAGCAATAATTTTATTTACGCCTTGTTTTTCAAAATCTGCTACTGCTTTTTTCGCAGAGTCGATGTAGTTAGCAAATTGTACGTTTGCAACACTTGAAATTGAAGGAGTTTCTTCAGTTGTTAAGCCGAAAATACCAACTTTTTCTCCATCTATATCTTTAATAATACCGTTATAGATTTTGCCGTTTTGGAAATCTTCTGCTACTGTTTTGAATTGTAAGCCATCAAATAATGAATCCTTTGAGAAATCTAAGTTACCGCCTAGTAATGGGAATTCAGCACCTTTAACAAATTTTGCAAGAGCAGCATGTCCTTCTGGGCTTGACCCTAAATCGAACTCATGGTTACCAAAAGTCATAGCATCATAACCCATTAAGTTCATTAACTTCATTTCAACTTCTCCAGTAAATTCGTTGAAGTAAAGCGTACCAGTTAATGCATCACCTGCATCTAATAGTAGTGAATTTGGATTTGCTGCACGTAACTCTTTTATTTTTGTTGTACGTTGAGGTGCATATTCTGCGTGTGAATGTGTATCATTGGAATGTAAAATTGTTAAATTGAAACCGTCCTTTGTAGCAGTTGGTGCTGATTCTGCCGCATGTGCAGCAAATCCAGGTGTAGCTAGTAAACTTGCAACTAGAGTTGTTGCCGCAATACTTTTAACCCATTTCATAATAATGATTTCCTCCCTCATTTATATGTCAGATGACTGACAATTTACTCTATTCTAACATGAAAGAAATCTATCGTCATTACCAATATTGGAAAATCAATATTAAAATTATTGTAAAAAATAGATGAAGAAAATATGAATTCGTAAATTTTTACTTTAAATAGTAGAAAAACCAAAAAACGGTTTATGTTGAAACGGCTTATAACCACTAAATCTATCATGAAGTGATAGATTTTCTATAAAAAAAGTACAAACCATGACTCTGGTTTGTACTACTACTTTGTACCTATTCTTTATCTTTTACTATAATTAATTTATTTAAAAATGGGTGTTCAAATTCTAATTGAATGGCATGTAGTTCATAATCATCGCTAGCTGTTTCACGCGCACCATACATCGTATCTCCAATAATAGGATGACCGATATGTGACATGTGTACTCGAATTTGATGTGTACGACCTGTTTCTAAAACAAGGTGGACAACACAAGAATGTTTATAGCGTGCAACAACTTCATAGTGTGTTACAGCATGTTGACCTGTGTTTGATACGACACGTCGTGTTGGGTGATGGCGGTCTTTACCAATAGATTCAGTGATAGTCCCCGATGTAGTACGAAGATTTCCTTGCACCTCTGCAGCGTACGTACGAATAATCGTTTTTTCTTCAATCATACGATCAAAAATTGATTTTGCCAGTGGGTGCTTTGCAACTAAAAGTAAACCCTCTGTCCCTTTATCAAGGCGATGAACATGCTCCGCATAATCTCGACCTTGCTCTTTCATATGTGCCATTACATGATTCATACAAGTGTGAGTATCGCGGTCATCATTAGGATGAGTGGACATGCCCTTTGGTTTAGAAACAATTAAACAGTGATCATCTTCATACACAACATCAATCGCACAAACAGGTGTCGGCTTATAGCTAGAGGCAGGGATAGGAAATGAAAATTTAATGAGTGTTCCTGCTGGCAGTGGCTCCTTCCATAGTAGTGGCTCTCCATCGAGTGAAGTGACTGCCTTTTCCATACGTAATTCGTGAACTAACTTTTTCCCTAGTCGCCAATGATTACGTAGTAGCTCCTCGACCGTTGTATTATTGTCTTTTATTTCATACTGAAACATCTATTTTCCTCCATGGAATGAGGGCTATCGAAGCACCCTTGCTCATTTTTTAGATTTTAGTACAAAAAAATCCGCTCCCTTTCTGCAGAAGGACGATTCACAAGATACCAGATGTTAAAGCCACTGGATAATCTGGCTTGAATCGCTATCCCACAGGCAAATCGCGAATTTTTTGTCGGACATTATGTTAAAGCTAAAAATGTACTTATCGTTCTTGTTACACTATTTTGCAGTTTTTAACGTTTTGATTAAATAGAAGCTTGCGCCTGCAATTAAAATAAACGCTGTTAATGCTAAAAACGGGATTGTAATAAAACCAAGCCAGTTTATGTATTGACCCGTGCAAGATACGGCGCCACAAGAAGGAGCAGAAGCAGCTAAGAAGCTTAGTTTCTGAATCCCATAATGATAAAGTGATACAGAGCCACCTATAACGGCGAATACTGCCGTTGTTACAGCTATGCGTGGATTTTTTTGAATAAAGGCAATAGTGGTCATTATTGCTATTGGATACATAAAAATACGTTGAATCCAACACATTTTACAAGGCTCGTAGTGACGAAACTCAGAAAAATATAGTGAGCCTAGTGTTGCAACGACAGAGACAATCCAAATAAACAATAAGCTATTTTCCTCTTTTTTTGACATATAAAAACTCCCTTTATGATAACGATGTACTTGTTACGATTATATGTGTTTTGAATTTAGAAGTAAAATGTTTCAATTAAAGAGTTTCTCTATTGCTCCTAGTCAGTACGTTCAAACAATTACATATAAAAAACAATGGAAATTCAGTCTAAAGTATGAACGGCTCAGGCAGACACCTTTGACTTGGAAATGTTATCATTAAAATAAGTAATGCCATTAAAAAGAGGTGTTTTTGTGAGAGAGAACGAGCACTCCAATATTAGTATTTTAAAAGAAATTGCTGAGTTACTGAATGAAGAAACAGAAATATTCACTACCTTAAAAGGCGCACTTGTAAAGTTTTTAAATGGTACAAATTTTGAAACGGGCTGGATATTTTTTATTGATGAAAAGGGACGATCAGAGCTTGTTGTCCATGAAAATTTACCAGAGGCACTTGAACATAAAAATTGCCACTACTTAAAAAAGGGAGGCTGCTGGTGTGTATCCCGTTATCGAAATGAAGAATTAAAAAAAGCTTCTAATATTATTGAATGTCAACGGATCGAAAGTGCTATTGCTGCAAATGTTGGCGATCACGAAGGAATTACACATCATGCAACGGTCCCTCTGCAATCAGGTCAGGAACGATTTGGTGTTTTGAACGTAGCATCAAAGAATACGGTGCGTTTTTCAGAGGAAGAGCTAGCATTACTGGAATCGGTTGCCTTTCAAATGGGCTCTGCCATTAAGCGTATATTATTGACAAAGCAGGAGCAGGAAATGGCACTAGTGAAGGAGCGTAATCGTCTGGCGCGGGACTTACATGATTCTGTTAATCAGCTTCTTTTCTCCGTAACATTAACGGCGAGGGCTGGCATTGAGATGAGTAACGACACTGAGGTAAAGGAAACATTTAAGGAGATACAGCATTTAACACAAGATGCTTTAACAGAAATGCGTGCACTCATTTGGCAACTGCGCCCAAAAGGTTTAGAGAATGGACTGTTAGAAGCGATAAAAGTGTATGCTGAAATGCTCGGATTAAAGCTTCATGTAACCGTATCTGGTGTTTTACAATTTCCATCTCGTATAGAAGAAACTCTGTTCCGTGTAGCACAGGAGGCGCTTAATAATGTGCGTCGCCATGCTGGTGTACTCGAAGCGGCACTTTATATTACGGTAACAGCTACTGATATATTATTAGTCATTCGTGATGAGGGACGAGGGTTTGTTATTGACCATAATACAAAGCTCCTATCGATAGGCTTACAATCGATAAAAGATCGAGCTAAATCGGTGGGGGGGACAGCTGACTGGGTTAGCGAAATTGGCAAGGGAACGGAGCTGCTAATCCGCTTGCCATATTGAGGGGGGAATAAAAATGATTCGTGTACTAATTGCAGATGATCATCATGTAGTCCGACGAGGATTATTATTTTTTTTAAAGACACAGAAAGATATTGAGGTTGTGGGGGAAGCAAAAAATGGTGTGGAAGCAGTCGCGCTAGCTGAAAGCATACAGCCAGACATTATCTTAATGGATTTAGTAATGCCTGAAATGGATGGTATTCAGGCTACGAAGCGCATAAAAGCTAAGTTTCCACACATCGAAATTTTAATGTTAACGAGCTTCTCTGATCGAGATCATGTTGTGCCAGCTATGGAAGCTGGGGCAGCGGGATATCAGCTAAAGGATATTGAACCAGATGAGTTAGTATCTTCGATTCGCCGCATTATGCAGGGTGAACACACATTACATCCAGAAGCCACTTCAACACTGGAGATGGATCGCCAAGAATCAGAAAATGCACTACATGTTTTAAATCCGCTAACTCCACGTGAGCAAGACGTACTTGCAGAGCTTACAAAGGGAAAAAGTAATCGAGAAATTGCATCATCATTATTTGTTACTGAAAAAACAGTAAAAACGCATATTTCCAATATTTTTACGAAGCTACAAGTACAAGATCGGACACAAGCCGCACTCTATGCAGTAAAGCATGGATTGACAGAAGGCAGCGGCCAGTAGGCAATAAATAAACATGGCGGTGACTCCTGCGGGAACAGCACGCATCGTAAGACGCAACAGACCGCACGTGAGCGAGGGGTGCAGCTTACGGTATGCCCGCGGAAAGCAACCACTGTAGCGGACAACCACGGCAATGCAAAAAAGTGTTAGATTGATGGCATTTTTCCCGCTATGCAAAATGGATGAAGCCGCCTTAGCTATTCTTACTTTTGCAATAAAAAAATTAGAAGAATGCACTAGTTGTTAGTAGCGTAGGCGGTGACTCTTGCGGGAACAGCACGCATCGTAAGACGCAACAGACTGCGCGTTAGCGAGGGGTGCGGCTTACAGTATGCCCGCGGAAAGCAACCACTGTAGCGGACAACAACGGCATTGCAAAAAAGTGTTAGATTGATTGCAGTCAATCTAACACTTTTTCTCTTTTGTCGCCTCTTTCCAAGTAAATCATTGATTGTGACTAAATAATTTGTTAGACATTTCTAATAAAGTAGAACTCGGAGTGATTGCTAAGTCTTCTTTTAGTTTTTGTTCATAGGTTAAAAAAATAGTGTATGCCTGTGTATGCAATCCTGCCTCGATTAACAGTTGTAAATATTGTTCAAGCTTAAGTTCATTATAAGGATCAAACTCTAATAAACGATTGAGATAGTCAATAGCTTTTTCCGTTTCGGTTCCTATGCTTGTTTGAAACCCTTTCTCTAATAACTCTATGTATGATTTAGTAAGCTTATCTCTATCTGAGGTAGCCCATTCATAATCATCAAATATGAGTAAGCCGTCCTTATAAATAGCAAGACATTGATTGATTAATGAAATCGGAGGAAAATCCGACTTCTTAAAATCACTAAAACAATCTTGGAATTCGTATAAATCACATAAGATATTAGGTTTCTCAAAAATATAATATTTGTTAGAAAATATTATACAGTTCGCGTAGCCCATATTATTTAATGTTTTTCTTAAATAAGATAGTGCTGTATGAAGATTAGATTTAGCACGAACATAATCTAAATTGGGCCAAAGAATTTCGATTAAAACATCCCGATGAATAGGCATGTTAGGGTGCAATATAAAATAAGCGAATAATTCTTTCGTTTTCTCAGTTTTGAAGGAAACGAGACTATTGTTGCTATAGGTAGCAAATTGATTAAAGCATTGGACGTTTAAAATCGTATTAGAAGTTTGTTGTACCAACTGTTGCATAGAAAATTCATGTTCAATACGTGATACTGTTTTTTCTAAGCGTGCTTGGCTAATCGGTTTAAGTAAATAATCAAGTCCTCCAATTTCATATGCTTGGATTGCAAATTCTGAATATGAAGTTATAAATATAACAATTACATGTGGGCGATTGCTTTTTATAATATCAGCTACTTCAAGTCCATTCAGTTCATCAAGCTTTATTTCTAAAAATATTACTTCAAATTCCAGTGATGGAAGGCTATTTAAGAATAGCTTTACACTAGTGAAGGTTTTAGTAACCTCTATTTGTTGAAAGTTTTTTAGCTTATTTTGAAAATAGTGTAAAGCTAGAGGTTCATTGTCTATTAAAACGGCTCGAATCACATCAAAATCTCCTTTATACAATTAAATTGAAAACCATTAAACTCTAGTACATTGTTTTTGAAAAGGTCTCCCCATTATATAGAGGATAAAAGTTTTTTATGTAGTGTTAAGAGAATTGAAATAATTGTATAAGCGTTTTTATTAAACTATTTTGAAAAAAGAAAGTTACGATAGTTAAACTAGAAAATTGACTGAAGGGATTTAAAGTTTCTTATTTCTTATTTTGTAAAAACATTCTAATGAATGTATTATGTAATAGCCGTTATTATAGTACATTTGACTTAAAGAAAACTCAAAAGGTACTTAAAAAATACTTAAAAATAATAGTATATAAGTAATTGAAAATTACTTTGTTGTGGAAAAGTAGTGTGTGTTTTAAAAATATGTACAAAGTTGAGGAATTAGACAAATGAAATTAGATCGTTTACTAACGATGACAATGATTTTAATTAATCGTAAAAAAGTAAAGGCTCAAGAATTGGCAGAGTTATTTGACGTATCAGTTCGTACAATTTATCGAGATGTTGAAACCCTTAGCTGTGCAGGGGTACCTGTTGTGAGTCAGCAAGGGGTAAATGGTGGGATTAGTTTAATTGATGGTTATAGAATGGATAAGCAAATTTTAACGAAGGAGGAACTAACCTCTCTGTCGATTGCCCTCAAAAGTGCCCTAACTTCATATGAAGATTCTCACGCCACAGCTGTTTTAGAAAAATTAACAGGGATAGCAGATGAGAAAGTGAAAAAATCGATTGATCATTTATTTATTGACCTAAGCCCTTGGGGACAGAACGTTATATTAAAAGAACAAATAACCTTATTAAAAAGGGCAATCGAGGACGAGCATTGTGTCAGCTTTTTGTATTCAACTGCGCATGGGACGATGACAAAGCGCTTGATAGAGCCGCATACTTTAGTACAGAAGGGTAAAGTATGGTATATATATGGTTATTGCACTTTAAGGGATGGTTTTCGCTTATTTAAAATCTCAAGAATGAAGGAGATAAAAGAAGAATTAATATGTTTTGAACGGAAGACAGTTCATTTAACAGAACTACCTTGGGATAAAGCTTGGCAACAACCGCACAACTTAGTGGAAATCACACTGTCATTTGATGAAACTATTCGAACATTAGTGGAAGAAACATTTGGAGCAGAACATATAGATAATGAAAAATCTATTGTGCAAGTTTCATTGCCAGAAGATGAATGGCTATATGGATTTTTGCTGAGCTTTGGGAATCGAATAAAGCTTATTGATCCCCCTTATTTAGTTGAAATTGTGCAGAGACGGGCTCAGGAAATTGTAGCATTATATGCAGAAAATAAAAGGTGATTTATTACTCTCAATTGATGACATACAGTTGTCAAGTTTACTTTGTTATAGTGAAAACAAATGAACGAAGGGTGGATATAAATTATGCAAAGTTATTGCCAAAGTTGTGGAATGCCATTAGTGAATGCAAAAATGTTAGGAACAGAAAGAGATGGGCAGGTGTGTCAGGATTATTGCACATATTGCTACGAATTAGGAGAGTTCAAACAGCCAAATATAACTGTCAATGAAATGATTAACATATGTGTACCTCATTTAAAGGAAGAGGGCATGGTAGAGGAAGATGCACGTCAAATGTTAGCTTCGTTTTTACCTAGTTTAAAAAGATGGAGAACAGGCGATGTTAATCCTCCTGTAATGAAAGAAAAACAAAGCTTTCAAATAGTGGGAATAGAAGCGCGCACAAATAATGCGAATGAAATTACTTCCACAGCGAAAATACCCCAATTATGGACAAGCTATTTTCAGCAAAATGTAGCTAGTCAACTGTTAACTCAAGTGAATGAGGGCGTTATGTATGGATTATATTCGGATTATGAAACAGATGTTAATGGAGATTATTCAATTACCCTTGGAGTGGAAGTATCAACTGACAAAGAAGTGCCAAATGGGATGTCTATAAAAACAGTTCCTGCCTCGAAATATTTAGTTTTTACTTCAGAAAAAGGGTCAATGCCAGAGATTGTAATCAAAGCTTGGCAAGATATATGGGCTTGGTTTGCAAACTCAGATGTAGAACGAACGTATACTGGCGACTTTGAACTATATGATGAACGATGTCAACCTACTGAGTCTCAGGTCGATATTTATATTGCAATTAAGTAAGGATGATAATAGTTAAACGCGAATTGCCTTGCGAAGCGGCATAACGCAAAAAAGCCAGTCTCTTACCATCAAGTGGTAGGAGACTGGCTTTTGTTTGTAGGAGGCAAATCTTCGATGTGTGGTTCAATATGCACGAGCACCTGACAAAAGCGATTTTCCCGCATGATTGTACGTTCAATTTCTTCTGTAATACGGTGGCTTTCAAAGACATTTAAATAAGGATTCACAGTCACTGTTACATCTATAAAGTACATATTTCCATGTGCACGTCCTTTGAAATCTAAAAGCTCAATAACGCCGTCTACATTGCGAATTAGTACGGACAAAGTCTCGACTTCATCAATATCAAAGGCATCTGTAAGACTTTGAACAGCTTCCCAAAATATTTCTACGGCAGTTTTTAGTATAAGAAAAGCTACAACAAGAGCTGTCAATGTATCAATAATTGGGAAGCCGAAAATTGCACCGAATATCCCGATAGCTGTACCAATGCTGACAAGTGCATCTGAACGATTGTCGTAAGCGGCAGCTTTAACAGCAGCACTTCGTATTTTTTTTGATAGAGCTAAATTATAGCGATAAACAATATACATTACTACGGCACTCCCAATTGCAACAAATGCTGTTAACATGGATGGGGTTGTGCCAGTTGGCTCCCACAGTCCTCGTAAAGAAGCAATCAAAACTTGTAGGCCGACAACAAGCATAATGAAAGATGCAACAAGTGACGCAACAGTCTCAGCGCGTAGATGGCCATATTGGTGATTTGAATCTGGTGGTCTTTGGGCAATACGTAAACCGATTAATACGGCAATAGATGCAATGATATCAGTTGTATTATTTAATCCATCTGCTTTTAAAGCTTCAGATGTCCCAATATAGCCAATTGTTAACTTTACTGAGCTCAGTATTAAGTAGGTAGCTATAGATAACCAAGCGCCTTTTTCCCCTTGACGTAAATTTGTATAGAGCTCCATTTTGTTTCCTCCTCGCAAAACTTTCGGGCATTATAAAACGACCCCCTTATATGAAAGGGAGCCGTCTTAGCTGTGTTATTTATAGTCTTTCGATTCTTCGATGTCATTTGCTAAATCAAGTTCAGGTAATTTCAGAACTTCTAAGTATAATATGTGGTGACCGTCTAGTTCTTTAGCTGTGAATTCAAAACCTTGCTCTTCAATGCTATCACCTTCGACAGCATCGAAACGCTTCGTCATGAACCAACCACCAATCGTATCGATATCATCATCTTCTATGTCAGTACCTAGCATATCATTGACGTTTTCTAGTAGCATTTTTGCATCTAAAATAAAATGATTTTCTGCAACTTCTTGTACTTCTGGGATTTCATCTTCATCGAACTCATCTTGAATGTCCCCGACAATTTCCTCGATAATATCTTCAATGGTTACAAGACCCGATGTTCCACCATACTCATCCATTAAAATAGCCATATGAATACGTTCACGTTGAATCTTGAGTAATAATTCATTAATTTGCGTTGTTTCCATAACGCGAATAATCGGTTGCATATAGTCAATCACTAATTTATCACCATTTGCTGGGTCTTTAATGTAAGCAGTTAATAAATGCTTCATATTGACTAAACCAATAATATGGTCTTTATCACCGTCGATAATTGGATAACGAGTATATTGTTCAACACCCATTAAATCGAAAACTTCTTTAATAGTAAGCTCTTTCTCAATTCCGACGATTTCAGTACGTGGCACCATGATTTCTTTTGCAAGGCGATCTGAGAACTCGAAAATACTGTTAACATATTCATATTCTGCGTTATTAATTTCTCCACCTTTTAAACTATCCGACAAAATCATACGCAATTCTTCTTCAGTATGCGCAACTTCTGATTCTGACATCATTTTAAGACCAAATAGACCTGTTAAACCGCGAGCAGAGCCATTTAATAATTTAATGATCGGATACGTAATATTGTGGAATAAAATTAACGGACCAGACAAGTTTAATGTAACAAATTCTGCTTTTTGGATGGCTAAAGTTTTTGGCGCCAATTCCCCGATAACTACATGCATAAACGTTACAATTGAGAATGCAAGTATAAATGAAAGGATAGATGTTATGCTACCGTTCAGATTTAGAAACTCGAACACTGGATGTAAAATGATTTCAAACGTTGGTTCACCTAGCCATCCAAGTCCAAGTGCTGTAATTGTAATACCTAACTGACAAGCGGATAAGTACTCGTCTAAATCCGAGACAACACGTTTTGCATTTTTCGCTTTTTTATGGCCTTCTGCGACTAATTGATCAATGCGGGTAGTTCTTACTTTTACGATTGCAAATTCAGTTGCAACGAAAAATCCTGTCATTATGATTAGTAGGGCGAATGCCGCCAACCTTATGGTTATTTCCAATATGTCTCCGTCCAAATAATTCCTTTGTCCCCGCCCGAATGAGGGAAGTAAACAAAGTGTACACCTCCTATGATTTAAAAAATTGTTGGATATTTTAATCATAAGTTATTTATAATTAAAACACAAATATTGACAACGAATTTTTTATACTATTTTTAGAAGGCATAGCTTTTAAAAAAATGGACATTATCTAGATGACAAATGATTGAAAATCGATATGCATTATGCTAACTTTATATGGAGCAAGGATAGTTTATTTAGAGAAAGAAGCATTTGCATCTCATATAAAACGACACGTCAAAAATCTCAAGAGTGCTTTTACTTGTGGATTTTTTTAAATGAATTATTTTTAATATGCAAAGAAGAGGTTGTCCCAAATATAGGAGACAGCCTCTTTTTTGCGTCAATATGTATCGAAAAAATTATTGTTGAAAGCGTAACTTAAGACAAGCCTTTTCCACATCATGCACAGATTCCTTTAAAGGGATTGTGTCTGTAAAAGTGGAGATGGTGATAGGTGCTTTTTCTGTCAGCCCTTGTTGTGTAAGAATATAATGATTGCCATTATAAATTAAGTACATTTGTTTATTAGCACGTTTTCCGATTCCAGTTGGGGATTCAAAAATAGCTTTTAATTGGCTGCAATACTCATTGAAAAAATTACTACTAAAGCCAGATAGTACTTCGAACTTTTTACTATCGATAGTACTTGCTTCATCGACTAACCCGAATATTTTTGCCGAAAATTCAGTAAAAAGTTCTTTTACTTTTGCACGAATTAATGCTTTGGAATTATAGTTGTTTAAGTCATCAGAAAGTGCGACTTTACTCATTGAAATAGCCTCCTGCATAAAAAACATTTAGAAATAAATTCATTTATTAAATGTATAAGAAAAATACAGGAATATCAATATAAACAAGCACTTTTCGTATAATAGCAGTGATTTTTCTAGTAAATATTAGGTATTTTTAAGTGGGTAAAAGCAAAAAAGTATTGATATTTTTAGTCATAAATATGGAAAAGCATAAGTTCGTGAATCATTTTTTTAACATCTTCTTCATCTGGAGGAATTGGTCCAATCCATTGGATGACTCCATCCTTTAAATATTCTGCAGCGTAGCGTTCACGTTGATAGAAAAATGAAATGGCCCATCCAGGAAGCTGTGTATTTTCAAATAAAGGTTTAAAGCTAAAATGCTGAATCATATACAAACCCCATTTCTAATTATATGTATTTAATATTATTCAAGGATAGCGGTAATTTTGCAACTAAACAATTTGTCATTGTTTAAAGAATAGGTACAATTATGCTTTGTCGTAATTAAATGGAGGGTATTTCTTTCGTTGGATTTCATTGCTCTGCTATAATGAGTCCAATAGGCGACAAAATACGCCACATGTGAATACGATTGAAATGAGTGGATGCTAATGGACAATTTTATAGTGACATTATTATTTATGGCAATCATCGGTGCTGCTATCGGTGGTATAACAAATCATCTAGCAATTAAAATGCTTTTTCGACCTCATGAAGCGATCTATATTAAAAATTGGCGCGTGCCATTTACACCGGGTCTTATTCCAAAAAGACGTGATGAATTAGCGAAACAGCTTGGCTTAACAGTTGTAAATTATCTACTGACACCTGAGACCTTTAGGAAAAAGTTTTTTTCAAAGGACATTCAAGATAAAGTAGAACAATTTGTACAAACAAAGGTCGAAGAAACATTCTTTACGGATGATAAAACGATTCAAGATTGGTTATCTTTAGCTGGCTTCTCCAATATGCCCGCTACAATCGAACAAAAGGTAGAGCTAATTGTAGCAGGACAATTTGAATCAGTTAAGAATACATTATCAACGAGAACAATTCGTACACTGTTATCGGAGGACATTCAAAATACGATTGATGCTAAAATTCCAGTAGCAGTCGGACATATTTTAGAGAAAGGTGAAGATTATTTTTTATCGCCAGCTGGTGAAATGACGATAAAGGCGATGATTGATGACTTTTTATCGTCAAAAGGATCCCTTGGCGGTATGATTAATATGTTTTTAGGTGATTCCTCGTCACTTATGGGCAAAGTACAACGCGAGCTTGTGAAGTTTATACAGGCTCCTGGAACAACAGCACTACTAACGAACATTTTCACACAGGAGTGGGAAAAATTAAAGGATCGTCCAGCAATGGATTATTTAGGGGATATTGATTTTGAACCGATATTAGCAAATTTACAAAGCTATGTAAAAGATCAATTAGCAGTTGCAGAACGCTTACAGCATCCTATTTCATATTACTGGCCTAACGGTAGTACTTGGATGAGGGAAACAGTAGTGCCTCAAATGATTGAAAAAGCATTTGATAGAGCAGAAGATAAATTAGAAGATGTGTTAAAACGCTTAAATTTACAAGAAATAGTACGTGAACAAGTTGACTCATTCCCAGTATCAAAACTTGAAGAGCTTGTCCTTGGCATTTCGAAGCGTGAATTTAAAATGATTACTGTGCTTGGTGCAGTTCTTGGTGGACTAATTGGTATTGTGCAAGGTTTAATCGTCTACTTAATTTAGAAAGGGGAAAAAGAAATAATGGTTAATATTTATAATGAAATTAATGCTTTGGAGGCAACTTTCCGCAAAACGGCGGAATTTAAAACTTTAGAAGAGGCAGTAGCAGTAGTCAAAGCGGATGAGGATGCAATAAAGCTATTTCAAAACTTCCGTAAGATTCAAATAGATTTACAGCAAAAACAAATGGCTGGGGAAGATTTACAGGAAGATGAACTACTTTATGCTCAAAAAACAGCACAGCTCGCACAACAAAATGAGAAAATTGTAGCTATGCTTGAAGCAGAGATGAAGCTAAGTGGCGTTATCGAAGAAGTAAATCGTATTTTAGTAAAACCTATTCAATCGTTGTACGAGGGCATGTAAGTAAACATGTTTATCAGCAATATACCGTTAAATGTTTTGTGAGGAATAAATAAACGAATATTTGCACATATAACAAAGTAAGAAGGAAAACGTGTCTCGTCTTTTCGAGACACGTTTTCACTTATGGAGGGAATGTCATGCATGTTTTAATTGAATGGATTTATAAAACACCAAAGGGTGCAGGGACGGTGTTACGATCAGAAGAAATGCCAGCAGCTCAAGCATTATTATTGGCGGAGGATATGGAACGTACAGGACGTGTTAAATCGCTACAATTTATTGATCGACAAGATACGAACTGGTCTATAAAGGAGCTAAAGGCATATCTAAAAGAAGTTGACACAGAACCTCACAATATTACTGTCTATTTTGATGGAGGCTTTGACCGTGCAACTACACAGTCAGGGCTTGGGTGTGCCATTTATTATGAGCAAAATGGTAAACCCTATAGGCTAAGAAAAAATGCCTTTTCCGCGGAGCTCAAATCGAACAATGAGGCTGAATATGCAGCCCTTTATTTAGGTTTAGTGGAGCTTGAATTATTAAATGCTCATCATTTGCCGATCAGCATTATTGGGGATTCACAAGTAGTGATTAATCAGCTAAATGGGGAATGGCCTGCATTGGAGAAGGATTTAGCAGGCTGGGCGGACAAAATTGACGCGAAATTAAGTGAACTAAGCCTGCGACCAGACTATAAGCTTATTTCGAGGAAAGAGAATGCAGAAGCAGATAGATTGGCAACACAAGCATTAAACGGAATTGATATTACTGGGCTGAGTGAACTCATAAAGGAATAATAGTGAAAGGGGGGCGTTCAATACTACAGACGCCTCCCTTTTACTTACACTTGTCCTATGCAAAATGCTGTTTATGAGTCATAAATTTAGGATATTTTTTGGCAAACTGCTGTAAGCTTTGCTTGAAATGAAATGTATTCATAAAGTTTTGTGCTAATCGTAATTCATCTGAGTATAAAAGGATATGGTGGAAATGCTGTTGAATAAAGTTTCTTGCACGTTTATAATGCTCGTTGATAGAGATAGCACCATACATTTCTTGTTGATTAATAATATAAATAAAATCGCAGAGAACCGTTTGGCCGCGATATTTTAAAAATATGGTGACATATAATGTCTTTTCGTCACAACGTTGTAAATCAAAATGATGGAAGGCTACTTCTAATTGCTGAATAAAGCTAGAAACAGAAGGAGAGTTTTCTTTTATTACAACCACTATCAACACCACCTTTACTAAAAATTATATGTAAAATTAAGTAATTTGTCTATAATTAGTCTAAATATTCTGTCAATCGAAACTTGCAAATAGTAGCTTTGCTTAAACTTATAAAAATTTGTTAAACTATTGAGGCAATCATTAATTTAGTAATGTACATTGGAATATTGAAAGAAGAGAGCGAAAACAATGAAAATTATTCAAATAGATCAAAAATATCCTGAGGATTGGATTCGCGTATTAAATCATATTGCGAATTTATTTTTTGAGGATTCGAAGTTAAGTACGACTGCGCAGGAGGCGGATATGTCCGTTGCCTTCAACTACCGAGTTGATGAAAATTTTTCTATCTATACGAGAGCGGTGCTAGAGGTAGATGGTAAGCGTTATACGAGTGATTACCATATTGATTATGAGATAGAGGCAGTGGGTCGTGAGCAAAATATTCGAATGAAACGTGCACTATCGCACGTGTTTTTAGATGTGCTAGAGCAGCATACTGGGATGCATCAGCAATGGGGTATTTTAACAGGTGTGCGCCCAACAAAGCTCTATCATAAATTCCGCCAGGCAGGTTTGGATGATATAGAAATTGCTGAAGTGCTCGTACGTGACTTCCGATTGTCCGAGGAAAAGGTAACACTGTTGAAGGAGATTGTAGCTCGTCAGCTCGTCACTATTCCTGACTTAGATAATATTGGGAAGGAAATTAGTATTTATATTGGCATTCCATTCTGTCCAACAAAATGTGCATATTGTACTTTCCCTGCTTATGCGATTGGTAGTAACCGTAAGCAAGGTCGTGTAGAGACATTTTTAGATGGACTGCACATTGAATTACGTGAGATGGGTAAGTGGCTGACAGAAAATAATATGAAAATCACTTCAATTTATTGGGGTGGTGGTACACCAACTTCAATCGAGGCACATGAAATGGATGAATTGTATCAAACAATGTATGACTCCTTCCCGAACCCAGAAACGATTCGTGAGGTAACGGTGGAAGCAGGTCGTCCGGATACGATTACACCAGAGAAATTAGCCGTACTGAAAAAATGGGGCATTGATCGTATTAGTGTCAATCCGCAATCTTATACAGATGAAACATTAAAAGCAATTGGACGCCATCATACGGTGCAAGAAACGATTGATAAGTTTTGGTTAGCACGCGAATCTGGAATGAATAACATTAATATGGATTTAATTATTGGTTTACCAAATGAAGGGACGGAAGAGTTCCAACATTCATTAGAGGAATCTGCAAAAATGCAACCAGAGTCATTAACAGTACACACATTATCCTTTAAACGTGCATCCGAAATGACCCGCAATAAAGATAAATACAAGGTGGCAGATCGTGATACGGTCGCACAAATGATGCAGATGGCGCAAGTATGGACAAAGGAAAATGATTATGTTCCTTACTATCTATACCGTCAAAAAAATATTTTAGGTAATTTAGAAAATGTAGGCTACAGTAAAGCGGGCGAAGAAAGCATATATAATATTGTTATTATGGAGGAAGTGCAGACTATCTTAGGTATTGGTTGTGGAGCATCTTCAAAATTTGTTCATCCTGAGACAGGGAAGATTACACAATTCTATAATCCAAAAGATCCCGCAGCTTACATCATGACGTTTGAAGACGCAATTGGCAAAAAAATTGAGCTATTAAATGAATTATATAATGCTTAAAGGGCAAAAGAGTAAAGTGTTAGATTGACTGCAATCAATCTGACACTTTTTTTGGTGTGACGTTGATGTCCGCTACGGCGGATGCTTTCCGCGGGCACACCGTAAGCCGCAACCCTCGCTAACGCGCGGCTTGTTGCGTCTTACTATGCGTGCGTTCCCGCAGGAGTCAACGCCTACGCTACCATCAACATGTAAAATTGTTTGAGTGCCTGTCACCACCATCCGAAATCGCCGAATCGCCGGTAAACCTTTGTTAACATTGCCGTAAATGATTTACCGTAAAGTGCAGGCCATTTTTAAAATGACAGCATCCTCAAAATATTGTGGATCGTAGCCTGTGAGCTCTCGAATTTTATTTAATCGATAGGTAAGTGTGTGACGGTGAATATTAAGTTGTTGTGCACAAAGTTTAAGTTGTAAATTACAATCAAAAAAGGTTTGTAATGTTTCGAGTTGTTTAGCATTCATATTTTTTAGAACGCGATTTTGAAATGCTTGTACTTCCTCGGAATCTCTCTTTTTAAAAAGAGAAAATAACTCGACATCTTCAAAAAACGTAATTTCTTTATTAATAAAGGCAAATTCAAGTGCTGTTTTAGCACCGTTATAGCAATGTGGAAGTTGCGCTAAATTGGGTACAGTTGGTCCTACACCAATTTGTAATGAAGGTAGTTTGTGCTTTTTTTTACGTAATGCTTTCATCATATGCTGCTTTTGCTGTTCATCGTAGTTTGTTAGTAAAATATAATATTCTTGTAGTTGGCTATGACCAGAAAGAACAGATTGCTTATAAAATAAATCCTCAATAAACAGAGGGAGGCTATTTTCCACAGATGACGGTGCATCCAAGCTAAGTAATACAATTTGAAATGGTGCTTCTAAAATGAACGGAAGCTTTTGAATGCGTTCTTGTAAGGCAGCGTCTATCTTACTACCATGCACCAACGCTTCGAATATGTAATCGTTATTTTTACGTTGCCACTCACTTTTCGATTCCACAATAGCTTGATGTGTCATGATTTCAGTTGTTAGTTGAACGAGATTGGCAATTTCTAAAATTTCCTCAGAATCGCCTGTAATGCCGATAACTCCAAGAACCTCATCCTGATACATAATCGGCATATTGATGCCAGGTTTTGTATTTGGATAGGCATCAATATTTTCCCCATTAATGATGAGTGTCTCTTTCGTTTTTGCCACGTAAAGTGCGCCTTCGTGAATATTTTCAACTCTCATCTTATCACCAGATGCTAAAATAACTCCGGTTGGACTAATGACATTAATGTTGCGACGTAAACGTAACATTGTTTGATGCACTATTTCTTCTGCTAATTTTTTTGTTAACATGCTTATACACCTCGCATAAATAAACCTCTGTTATATGACAGTTAATTTGTACATTCATTATAATGTTTTCTGAATTTATTGTCATTATAATAATTTGTAAGCGCTTAACTTTGAGTAGAAGAAATTTCTTGTATGCGATAAAACTATATCGTCTGACAGCTGAGCACCAACGTAAATATGAATGGATGTAAAGTGGGGGTATAACATGAGAGTCATAATTTGTCCGGATTCTTTTAAAGGTACTTTGTCTGCATTTGAAGTAGCAAATGCGATGCATGAAGGAATCTTGGATGCTGATCAATCGATTGAAACAGTTATTTTACCAGTGGCAGACGGTGGAGAAGGTACGTTAGAATCACTCATTGCTTCAACAGGGGGGGAGTATATTTCAGAAAATGTGCTTGATCCGTTAGGCAGAACAATCGAAGCAAAGTTTGGTGTGCTTGGGGATGATGAAACCTGTGTTATCGAAATGGCACAGGCATCTGGTATTACGCTGTTGCAGGACAGTGAAAAAAACCCTGAGCTTGCATCGACCTATGGGACAGGTCAGTTAATAAAGGCTGCACTTAATAAAGGGTTTCGTAAATTTATTATTGGAATAGGTGGCAGTGCAACAAACGATGCTGGTATAGGTCTATTAAGGGCACTAGGCTTGCAATTTAGAAAAGATGATGGGACTCCCATTGCGAATGGCGTATCAGCATTGCTAGATTTAGCGTCCATTGATAATAGTCAACTTGATGCACGACTGTCTGAAGCAACATTTACAATTGCATGTGACGTGGATAATCCATTGATTGGAGAGCGCGGAGCTACAGCCATTTTTGGCCCGCAAAAAGGTGTGAAAGAGCATGAAATTACTTATTTTGATAATTGCTTAAAGCAATTTGCAGATATTGTGGAAAAGCAATTTCATATTCGATTACATGATTATAAAGGGGCAGGTGCTGCTGGAGGTGTAGGTGGCGCATTAATTGCCTTTTTAAATGGCACTTTTCATGCAGGCATAGATATTGTTATAGATGCTGTACAGTTAAAAAAACATTTGAAAGATGCACAAATTGTTCTTACTGGAGAAGGTAAATCGGATCGTCAAACGTTACATGGAAAGGCGCCATTGGGGGTGGCGATGGCTGCAAAAACAACAAACACACAGGCTGTGTTATTGTCTGGAGCCATTGATGAAGAAGATAAGCCTGTTTTGCTCAATTATTTTGCTGTTGTGGAATCACTAGTAGATGAATCGACTACTGTCCAGCAAGCAATGCTAGAGCCTTATCGTTTGATTCGTCTAAAAACGAAAAAAATAATTGAGAATTATGTAAATATGGGGGATGAGTAAATGTTGTTCGTTATTATTTTAATAGGGGTATTATTTGTTGTAGTCGGAACAGCAAAGCTAAAGCTTCATCCGTTTCTAGCACTATTAATTAGTGCATTTTTTGTAGGCATTGCTTCTGGTATGCCATTATTAACTGTTGTTGAGAGTATAAATACTGGATTTGGAGGCTTGATGACAAGCATTGGTTTAGTCATTATAGCTGGAACAATCATCGGGTTAATTTTAGAAAAATCAGGGGCTGCCTATCGAATGGCAGAGGTTGTATTGCGAATCGTTGGTCCAAAGCGGCCACAATTAGCTATGTCTTTAATCGGCTATATCGTATCTATTCCAGTTTTCTGTGATTCAGGATTTATTATTTTATCGAGTTTACAAAAATCATTAGCAAAGCGCGCAAATGTTACGATTGCCTCGATGGCTGTTGCATTGGCAACAGGGCTCTTTGCTACACACGTTTTAGTACCGCCAACACCAGGACCGATAGCAGCGGCTGGTAATATTGGGGCGGCAGATTATTTAGGAACTGTGATTGTTATTGGATTGTTAGTAGCAATTCCAGCGACATTTATAGGCTATTTATGGTCAGTTAAAGTAGCGACAAAAATTCGTGTGCCTGAAGATGACTTAGAGGCATTAGATTATGAAGAAATTATTAAATCATTTGGTAAAATGCCTTCAACGTTTAAATCATTTTTACCGATTGTGCTTCCAATTGTGTTAATCGGTCTAGGATCAATCGCAGCATTAGTTGGGGATAGTGAAGCTACATTTAATATGATTTTACGTTTTTTAGGGTCACCCACAGTTGCCTTATTTTTAGGTGTAGCAGCAGCGATGTTATTATTACCTGAAATTAGTGAAAAGACGTTAACTGGTTGGATTGGTGACAGCTTAAAAGAGGCTGCTCCGATTTTATTAATTACTGGAGCGGGCGGCTCTTTTGGAACGGTTATTAAAAATGCTGGCGTTGGTGAAATGTTGCAAGAGATGGATTTAGGTATGTTTGCAACTGGAGGTCTTTTCCTAGTTGTACCATTTATCGTAGCAGCTGCGTTAAAAACAGCACAAGGTTCGTCAACAACAGCATTAGTTATTACGTCTTCACTAGTAGCTCCAATGCTTATTACGCTTGGCATTGAAGGCGCTGTTCCTCTAGCATTAGTTGTTATGGCAATCGGTGCAGGAGCAATGACGGTTAGTCACGTGAATGATAGCTTTTTCTGGGTTATTACGCAATACAGTGGGATGGAAGTTACGCAAGCCTATAAAGCACAAACTGTTGCGACACTATTGCAGGGGCTTGTTACAATTGTGATTACAATGATTTTGTGGTGGATACTAGTTTAACCTGCTTCAGCAGAAGTTTTCGAATTGTTATTAGCCGCAATTAGATTGAGTAGAAACAGAGAGCAGCCTTCGGGTTCGCTCTCTTTTTTTGTATAATAGAAAATAGAAAGGAAGTTATTCTATGAAAAAATTACTCGCAGTGCTCCTTTGTATTTTTGTATTAGCAGGATGTACATCAACATTAGAAACAGAAAAAATACCAGTGGCAGCAGGTCATGAAATGCGTGTGCATTTTTTTGATGTAGGACAAGGCGATTCCATTTTAATTGAGTCACCTAATGGTAAAACGATGCTCGTTGATGGAGGTGTTAAAGGGGCTGGGCAACAGGTCGTTTCATATATCAATGAACTTGGTATTGATAAGCTTGATATAGTCGTCGCTACTCATCCTGATGCCGATCATATTGGTGGTTTAATCCCTGTATTAAATTCGATTCCTATTGAACAGTTTTATGATTCGGGGAAAGTACATACATCACAAACATTTGAAGAAATGCTCTCGCTTATTGATACGAATAATATTCCATATAACGTGCCAAAAACAGGGGATAGCATTACTTTTGATAATGAACTAGAAGTAAAGGTGCTGAATGCTAACGAAAATGCTTCTGACAATAATGATGCGTCAATTGTGTTAAAAGTTACCTATGGAAATATTTCATTTTTATTAACAGGTGACGCAGGTGTAGCTTTAGAAAAAGAAATGCTACTACAAAATGTTAAGGCGACGGTTTTAAAGGCAGGCCATCATGGTTCCAATACAAGTAGCTCTCAAAGCTTTATACGGGCAGTGCAACCAGAAGTAACCATATTGAGTTATGGTAAGGACAATAAATACGGACACCCACATGCCGAAGTTGTAGAGCGTTTACAGGCGATTGGAAGTAAAATTTATGCAACAGCCGAAGCTGGTACAGTTACCGTTTCAACAGATGGGGTAAGCTATAATGTAAGTGCGAAAGAGTGGTCTGGGGCCATTGCCGAAAAGCCAAAAATGAAACAAGATGTAGAAATGATTAGCAAGGATTTAATAGAGGAAATTGTTGCTATAAAAAATAATGGTCAAGATACGGTTTCTTTAAAAGATTGGCAACTTGTATCAATAGAAGGTAATCAAGTTTTTAATTTTCCAAATGTATCGTTACAGCCTGGCAAAACGATTTATGTTACAAGTGGTACGACAGCACGTGAGGGGCAAAATTATTTAAAGTGGACAACAAGACAGATTTGGCTGAATGACGGGGATCGTGCGCAATTACTTAATGCGAAAGGGGAAGTTGTAAGTGAACTCGACTAAATACACATTAGACCGTATTGAAGATGGCTATGCAATTTTTTTAAAATATCCAGAGGAAATTGAGCAACTAATTCTACCTATCAATACCATTGATCATTCGTTACAAGCGGGTGATCGCGTCCTAATTAAAGAAATCGATAACACCTACCATATCGACATATTAGAAGAAGAAACAGAGCAAAAAAAAGCCGAAGTTCAAAGTTTGATGGACAAATTACGCCGAAAAAATTAAGTGCCAGTCACTGAAACAATTCTGAATTGTTTCAGTGACTGGCACAAAGTGAAGTGGATTTTTTTACGCTATAGAAAGTCACAATATGCTGCTTTTAGAACCGGGGACGATGCACAAAAACTATGCTAACTATTTTGAAAATATGCTAAAATAAGCGATATGAATGCTTTTTGTTCAAGTAGAAAAGAAGCTAGGAGCTGACACGATGTCAATAAGTACAATTATTTTTGATTTGGATGATACGTTGTTATGGGACAAAAAATCTGTTAAAACAGCATTTGAAAAAACATGTGAATATGCTGCAACAATACATACGGTGGATTCAGCTGAATTAGAGGAAGCTGTGCGCAAAGAAGCACGTGCACTTTATGAGGGCTACGAAACATATGACTATACGGTGTTAATCGGTATTAACCCATTCGAAGGACTTTGGGGAACATTTGATGATCCAACTGATTCTTTCCAAAAGATGAAAGAAATTGTACCTGCATACCGCTCGGAAGCATGGACAAAGGGCTTAGCGGCACTTGGAATTGACGATGCAAAGTTTGGAGCCGAACTAGGAGAACGCTTTGTAGCAGAACGTAAAGTGTCACCACTTTTATATGAAGATACGTTTACTGTTTTAGATGAGCTGAAAGGTAAATATCAACTTATATTATTAACAAATGGTGCACCAAGCTTACAAAATTTAAAATTAGAAATTACTCCGGAAATTGCTCCGTATTTTGACCATATTATCATTTCTGGTGATTTTGGAAAAGGGAAGCCAGATGCTTCTATCTTCGAGCATGTGATGGAAAAGGCGGGCATTACTGCTGACGAGGCAATTATGGTTGGCGACAACTTAAATACAGATATTTTAGGTTCATCTAGAGTTGGCATGCGTAATGTTTGGATTAATCGTGAAAATAATGTACCTACAGGAGTTGTTACACCAACATATGAGGTAGATTCATTAACAGCTTTTTTAAAACTTGTGAAAGAGCTTTAATCCTTACAATTTAGTTCAACAAAAAAATAAATATGCTTAAAAAAGGACTGATTATTAACTAATCAGCCCTTTTTTTATGAATCGCCGATAGAGCTTAGACAATGTGTGCCATAGCAGTAGTCGTTGCCCTCATCCTCCGCGACCATCAATAATGATAGAAAAATGACAAAAGGCATCAAGAGTGTGAACTCCTTGATGCCTATGCTTTAGTAATTTAGCGATTAAAGGTCAATTGCTTTTACTTCATCGATGTTTTCAAGTTGTGAAACGTATGTTAAATCTTCTTCCGTAACAACATTATCGACTGTTAGCATCATCACAGCTGTTCCACCAACTTCAGCACGCCCAACTTGCATTGTTGCGATGTTGATATCTTTTTCAGCTAGTTTTGTTGCAACGCGTCCAATCGCACCTGGTTTATCTGTGTTTTTAATGTAAAGAAGGTGACCTTCTGGGACAACGTCTACTACGTAGTTTTCGACTTTTACAATACGTGCGCCAAGGCCATTTAATAATGTACCGGCAACAGTATGTGTTTCAGTAGCCGTTTTTACTTCAACTGTAATTAAGCTTGTGAAGCCTTTCGCAGTAGTAGTTTTATGTTCGTTAATTTTCATGCCAATACGTTCAGATAAATAACGAGCATTGACGTCATTAACGTGATTACCATGGTTTTTAGCTAATAAACCTTTTAGAGCATTAGAAGTTAATGGACGTACATCATAGTTTGCTACTTCACCAGCATAAGATAGGTTAATTTCTTTAACTGGCTCAGCTGTTATTTGAGATAAGAAAGAACCAAGCTTTTCAGCTAATTCAAAGAAAGGTTCTACTTGTGCAAGTAGCTCTTTTGGAATTGATGGCATATTTACTGGGTTTGTCACCGTTCCTGTTTTATAGAATTTAATGATATCGTTTGATACGTCAACAGCTACAGATTCTTGTGCCTCAATTGTAGATGCACCTAAGTGAGGTGTTGCAATTACTTGTGGTAAAGTTAGTAATTTGTGGTCAGTCGCTGGCTCAGAAACGAAAACGTCAAGAGCTGCGCCTGCTACTTTACCTTCGACAATAGCATCATATAGATCATCCTCATTAATGATACCACCACGAGCACAGTTAATAATACGCACGCCATCTTTCATCATTGCAAACTTTTCTTTATTAATGAGGTTACGTGTTTCTGGTAGTAATGGTGTGTGAACTGTAATGAAATCTGCAGCGGCACAAATTTCTTCGACAGTAGATTTTGTAACACCCAGCTCATTTGCACGTTCATCAGTTAAGAATGGATCGTACGCCATAATGTTCATACGTTGACCTTTTGCACGGTAAGCGACTTCTACACCAATACGACCGAAGCCAACAACGCCAAGAGTTTTATTTTTAAGCTCCACCCCAACATATGATTTACGATCCCATTTACCATTCTTCAATGTATTGAAAGCTTGTGGAATGTGACGAGCAAGAGATGTCATCATAGCGATTGTATGTTCAGCGGCAGAGTTTGTGTTACCATCTGGTGCATTAACCACGATAATACCGTGTTCTGTTGCAGCAGCTAGGTCAATGTTGTCTACACCTACACCAGCACGTCCGATTAATTTTAAGCTTTTCGCAGCTTCAATTACTTCGCGTGTTACTGTTGTTTGAGAACGAACTAGTAAGACATCAATATCAGAAATTTTTTCCATTAATTCCTCAGGTGCTAGTCCAGTATCGATAATTACGTTTAAATCTAAATCTTTTTCTTGGCGTAATGGGAAAATACCATCTTCACTTAGTGGATCAGCGATAAATACGTTAATTGTTTTTGTTGCAATAGTCATTTGTAATTAGCTCCTTTTAAATAAAAATTATTAGTGATGTTTATAAGTGCAGACCCCATTTTGTAAAATTGCGGTTCCTACATCATACAAACAATCTTTTTTTCGAAAAATATAAAAGCCTTCCGCGCCTTACGAACACAAGTATTGTGTCGTAAGGGGCGAAAGGCTGAAAAATATAGGTTCGCGGTACCACCCTTAATTACTGCTCGAAAGAATTTCGTTGCAGTCTTAGCTATATGCGTAACGTGCATGTGACGGACAGGCTTACTTTTGGTTTTCGGCTCGTCTATTCGGGAGTGGAACTACATCGTAGAAATCACTGATTTACACCAACCATCAGCTCTCTTTGGATTTTCTTTCGACTAGCGTGTCTCCGTCGTTATATTTTTGTGTGATTAAATTTGTTAACATCATAATCCCTATTGTTCACCTTTGTCAACAATTATTCAAAAAAAGATTAAAATTACTCGCTTCAAAAGTCTGAAAACTGCTTATATACGAACATTATTGATATAAACAGTTAATAATATTCGTCTTTTTGCAAAGGACATTGTAAGCGCTAACGAATGTGTCAAGACAGAGAATATAGGGGTTTAGCGAGTGTAAAAGATAAAAAGTTTTCGGGAGATAATTGTATTATATTAAATTATTTCAATAAAACTTCCTTTGTTTTAAGACGGAATGCGAACATTTCGTTAATGCCACATATTTGTCGAAATTATATAACGATAAGGAGGTAAAGTGCCAATAAGAGAAGAATGTATGTAAAGAAAGATAGATTTAGATTTTTCGGGGGTGTTGGGATGAAATATGATGTAGCGATTGTCGGAGCTGGTCTGGCGGGACTAGTTGCAGCCTGTGAATTAATAGATGCAAAGAAACGTGTACTATTGGTGGACCAAGAGCCTGAAAATTCAATGGGAGGACAGGCATTTTGGTCTTTTGGTGGGCTATTTTTAGTAAACTCACCCGAGCAAAAAAGGCTTGGTATTAAAGATAGCAAAGAGCTTGCATGGCAGGATTGGCTAGGGACAGCTGGCTTCGATCGTTTGGAAGATGAGGATTCATGGGCTTACAAATGGGCAAGGGCTTATGTAGAATTTGCTGCAGGTGAAAAATATGCATGGCTTAAATCATTAGGTATAAAGTTTTTCCCTGTAGTTGGTTGGGCTGAACGAGGTGGCTCATTAGCGGGAGGTCACGGTAATTCGGTTCCTCGCTTTCATATTGTGTGGGGAACTGGGCCAGGGATTGTAAAGCCCTTTGCAGATAAAGTGAAAAAAGCGATAAAGGAAGGAATTATTGACTTTAAGCCGAGACATCGTGTGGATGAGTTTATACAACAGGATGGTCGAATTACTGGCATTAGTGGCACAATTTTAGCTGAAAGCTTTGCACAACGAGGAGAGCAAAGTTCACGCATTGGGGTAGGTGCTTTTTCCTATGAAGCAAAGGCAGTTGTTGTCGCAAGTGGGGGCATTGGTGCAAATATAGATTTAGTACGCAAAAATTGGCCAGCTCGCCTTGGCACTCCGCCAAAAAATATAGTATGCGGCGTACCAGCTTATGTAGATGGTCGCATGCTAGAAATTACTGAACATGCTGGTGGGCGTATCGTTAATCGGGATCGGATGTGGCATTATACAGAGGGTTTAAAAAACTGGGACCCAATTTGGCCAAACCACGGTATTCGTATTCTGCCAGGTCCTTCATCTTTATGGTTTGACGCCGAGGGAAATCGCTTTGGAGCACCGAATTTTCCAGGGTTTGATACATTAAGTACGTTAGAGGCTATTCAAAAAACGGGTTATGATTATTCATGGTTTATTTTAACTGAAAAAATCATTGAAAAGGAGTTTGCTTTATCAGGCTCAGAACAAAATCCCGACTTAACGAATAAAAGCATATCAGAGTTGATGAAACGCATTTTACCAGGTCCACCTGCACCGATCCAAGCATTTAAAAATCATGGGGAGGATTTTGTTATTGCAAACGATTTAAAACAGCTAGTAGATGGCATGAACAAGCTTGCAGGGAATGAATTACTTGATTTTATTAAAATTAAAGAGCAAATATTAGCACGGGATCGTGAAATGGACAATAAATTTACGAAAGATATACAGGTAAATGCAATACATGGAGCAAGAAATTATATTGGTGATAAAGTAGTACGGGTTGCAAAACCACATAAAATTTTAGATACAAAAAATTGGCCCCTTATTGCAGTACGTTTAAATATTTTAACTCGCAAAACATTAGGGGGCTTACAGACGAATTTAGATGGAGCTGTATTTGGCATGAATGGACAACCGGTACCAGGATTATTTGCAGCAGGAGAAGTTAGTGGTTTCGGAGGGGGCGGTGTACATGGTTACCGCGCATTGGAAGGAACGTTTGTCGGAGGATGTTTATTTAGCGGACGACAAGTTGGTCGCTTTTTAGCACAACAATAGTGCCATCTTAAGTGTCAGGCACTCAAACAATTCTGAATTCTTATGGCACAGCCAGTAGCGTTAACTAAGAAACAATTCGCAAAGAATCATGTTGGAACGCACGTAAAGTAAGCCGCAACAGACGGCGCGATTGCGACGGTTGCGGCTTGCAATGTGCTACGTGAAAGTGCCAGGCACTCAAACAATTTTATTTTTGAGCTTGCGCAATTTTTGCTATTTGTTCTTCTACTTGCTCTTTTGTCCAGTCATTTTCTTCAACAAAGAAATTACGTTTTGCGCGACGGCAATCGTCTGAACAGCTACGCATATAAAATGCCTCGTGCTTTTCCTCACATAGCATTAATTTGTGGCACTCAGGATTAGCACAGTTTGTATAGCGCTCTGTTGGTTCGCCTGTGAAATAGTCCTTACCAATAACCACATGCTCGACCTGATTAATAGGCACAGTGCGGCGACGATCAAAAACAAACATTTGACCATCCCATAATTGTCCCTTTACTTCAGGGTCTTTAGCATACGTTGCAATACCACCATGTAGTTGGCCGACACTTTCACCGTAGCCTTCACGTTTTAACCAACCCGAAAATTTTTCACAGCGAATGCCGCCCGTGCAGTAAGTTAAGATGTTTTTACCAGTAAAGTCTTCTTTATGTTCTTCCATCCAAGCCGGAAGATCACGGAAGTTTTCAATCTCAGGGCGCACCGCATTGCGGAAATGTCCTAAATCAAATTCATAATCGTTACGTGCATCTATAATAACCGTATTGTCTTCTTGCATACGAGTCATAAATTCTTTTGGTGTTAAATAATCCCCCGTTATTTCTAATGGGTTAATATCATTTTCTAAGCCAAGGTGTACAATCTCCGTACGAGGTCGCACATGCATTTTTTTAAATGTATGCCCTTCTACTTCATCGATTTTCCACATAATATCGCTAAAACGAGGGTCAGCTTTCATATGATTCATGTAGCTTTCAGTTTGCTCAATCGTGCCAGAAACTGTACCATTAATGCCCTCTAATCCTACTAAAATACGACCAAGTAGACCGATTTCTTTACAAAATGCTAAATGTTCTTCGGCAAATGCTACTGGGTCCTCAATAGCGACATATTTATAATAAAGTAATACACGAAAGTCCTTTTGTGTCACAAAAATACCCACCTTTAATTCATTATTCGACATTAAATATAGCATAACAATGACTATTTTGCGTAGGAGAGAAGGAGTTTTCAGAAAAAACACGAATAGTACATAGTGAATGACTATTCATATTTGGGGGTGTAGGACATGGAATTTTCAACAATTACATTAGAAAAATTAGAGCGTCGTGCTACTTTAACGCTAAATCGACCACATGCTATGAATGCGATGGATGATGTGATGATGCGTGAATTAGCAGAGTGTTTTGAAGCATTACAGCAGGAAAAAGAAATACAGGTTTTAGTTATTCGTGGGGAAGGAAAGGTCTTTTCTGCGGGCGGTGATATTAAAGCAATGCTAGATCCAAATAAGCCGCTAAATATTGATGAGGCAATGGTATATTTAACACGTATCGTCAAAGCTTATTACCAACTACCAATGATTGTGATAGCTGCGGTACATGGTGCATCAGCAGGGTTAGGCTTTAGTTTAACACTAGGTGCTGATATCGTAGTTGCTTGCGAAAATAGTAAGCTTGCTATGAATTTTATAGGGATTGGGTTAATTCCAGATGGTGGTGGTCATTTCTTTATGAAGGAAAGACTTGGCACTGTGAAAGCAAAACAAATGATTTGGGAAGGTAAAGTGCTAACAGCCGAGGAAGCACACGATATAGGATTAATCGATTATGTTGCGCCTGAAGGATCGGTTTTTGCAGTGGCTGATCAATTAGTTGGAAAGATGCTAGCATCACCAATTGCTTCAATGATTATGACTAAAAAGATTTTACATGCACAAAACTTGCCGCAGTTAGAGAGCGTTTTAGCGATGGAAGCACAAGGGCAATCTGCTATGCGTAAAACGGCTGATCATTTAGAAGGCATTCATGCATTTGTTGAAAAAAGAACGCCCGTCTTTGTAGGACATTAAGGCATTTAGTGTGGTCCACAAGCTAAATAAAAATATAAAATTTTAATCCGACGCAAGCCCCATCACATAGACTTCTGTTGCGAGAAAAGCGAGATTCCATTTCGGATGCTCGATCTCGTCCACAAAGGTGAAGTGGTGGGGCTTGCCGATTTACCAACTATATAACTATTTGCAAACTTTGTTAATGTGTGAGACGCCTAGCGTATTTTCTACGTGTCTTTCTAATTTCATAGTTTAAACATGGAATAATATTAATTTCCCAGAAGCGTTAACAAGGCGATGTGTTTTTTCTGCAACACCCTTTTCAACGATTTGTTGTTGACCATTTACTTTTGCAGCCTCATCGTTTTCAAAAGTCCAAGTTTCATCAAAAAGTGTTTCCCCAGTTTTTTCAAAAGCTGTAAAACGATAATTATTCATAAACAAACCCCACCCTTTACTTGAATATATATCTATTATACATAGAAGAAATATAAACTTCACGGTATATCTAGCGAATATTTCGATAATTTACGAAAATTGTGGAAAATTTAGTACAACATGAAGATGAATAGTTCTATGATTTCGTTTCTCAACTAACATGAAGTATGATAAAATAGAACAAATATTCGCTTTCGATTGATCCTTCTGTACAGGGCATAAAGCTACTAAGCCTTGTACAAGTACAATGAAAATCTAGACGAAATGAAGAACAAAGGTTTAATTAATTAGTAGAGGTGATTGGATGTCCGCAATTCGTTTTTTCCATATGGCAGATTTACATTTAGATAGTCCTTTTAAAGGCTTATTTGGATTACCTGAAAAGAATCTAAAAAAAATTCGTGCAAGTACTTTTGAAGCATTTGATAAGATTATTCAGAAGACAATCGAAGAAAGACCAGATTTCCTACTTATTGTAGGAGATCTTTATGATGGAGAAAATCGCAGTTTACAGGCACAAAGACGTTTTCAGGCAGCGATGGAGACGCTATTTGAACATAACATCCCCGTCATTGTCAGCTATGGTAATCATGACCACTTACATGGTTCTTGGACACGTTTTGCTTTGCCAAGTAATGTTTACGAATTACCAGCTGATACGAGTGTTGTACAATTAAAAATACGTGGTCAGCAAGTAAATATTTATGGCTTTAGCTATGGTGAGCGTCATGTTAAGGAATCAATGATTGATCGTTATCCTGTTGCGCAGGATCAGCATGCAATTCACATAGGTATGCTGCATGGCAGTGAAGCAAGTGATTCTACACATGCGGTATATGCACCATTTAAAAAAGAGCAACTTCTTGAAAAAAGATACCATTACTGGGCACTTGGTCATATTCATAAACGACAGTTATTACACAATGAACCACCGATTGTTTATCCTGGTAATATTCAAAGTAGACACCGCAATGAACAAGGAGTGAAAGGTTTTTATGATGTAACCTTGTCGCAAACATCTGCTGATTTAACATTTATCCCGACTTCTGCTGTTGTCTATAATATGGTGGAGGTGGATTGCACAAATGTGCTTCATGCAAATGAGTTACTACTAAAATGTGAAGAGGCAATCGCTCATAATCGAATGGAATATGGAGCATCTGTAATTGAGCTTCATCTGAAGAATCTAGATGAAGAAGCTGCAGCATTGTTTGAACATGCTTCGGTAGATGAATGGCTTGAAACAATTCGGGAGTCAGAAGATGGGATTGAACCAATGGGATGGGTGCAAAAACTTATTTTGCATAAAGTTTCAACATCATATGAGTCGACTGCTATGACTGAATCTGTAATCAGTGTAATGGAGCAGTGGGATATTTCCGATTGGAAAGATATTTTAAAGGATTTGTACCAGCATGCGAGTGGTGCAAGATTTGTAGAACCTATAACAGAACGAGAAATTGAACAATTGAAGCTTGATGCTCAGGAGTTATTAACCGATGAAATTCAAAGGGCGTGAAAACTTTGCTAACGATACAAAAAATTCACATTTACGGCTTTGGTAAGCATGAAAATATCACAATCTCTTTGCAAGACGGTGTAACTATTTTTTATGGCATGAATGAAGCTGGTAAAACGACTATACAGCAGTTTATTTTACAGATGCTTTTTGGGTTTCCAACAAAGCAACAAAGCCAGCGAAAATACGAGCCAAAAACATCACCCAAATTTGGGGGGCAGCTGACCATTCTCCACCCAATATATGGTCAATGTACGATTGAACGTGTTAAAGGAAAGGCTACTGGTGATGTTACTGTATATACTGAAGATGGTATGAAGGGGCATGACGAGCTTTTAGCCAAGCTTTTGTATGGCTATTCACGCGCATCTTTTGAAGCGATTTTTTCATTTTCAATTCATGAACTGCAAGGTATCGAAAAAATGTCAGAGGATGAATTGACACATCTATTGCTTGCATCAGGGACAACTGGCATTCATCGGCTATCTGCACTTGAAAAAAAATTAGAAAAAGATGCTGGAGAGCTTTTTAAAAAAACTGGTAAACTTCCCCTCATTAATCAAAAAATCGAGTATTTAAAGCAACTTGAAAAGACTATTAAGAAAGAACAGGCTACAATCCATACATTCGAAGATAAATCACTCAAATTACAGCAACTTGAGCAAAGATTGAAGGATTTAAATAAACAACAAAAAACACTGCAACAAGATTGGCAACAACTTACGGTCATAAAACAGGCAATGCCACTCATTGAACAACAAGAAACGCTACAGCAATCATATAAAAGGTATGCACATGTTCAGTTCCCACCAGAAGGAATTAGACGCTACGAACAGTTAAAAGATCGACTGACGCACGAAACATTCCAGCTGACTCAACTAGAAGAACAATATCAAGCTTTAAAAAGTAAGCTTCAATTAACAGCAGATGAACAAGCAATCGAAGAAATTGCAAGGCTAATGAATAAAGAAGCAACTTGGAATCAGCTCCTCGTCAAAGAGCAGAACCTTAAGGACGAGCTGTTTGTACTAGAGCAAGACATTGAAGCACAGTTTCGTTTACTAGGCGTGCAGGAATTGGAAGCTCAAGCAACCCTTTTAGAGGGAACTGTATCTTTGCAACAAGAAGAACAATTTCAACGACAGTTGACTGTCTTAACTGAAGCTGAAGAAGAGCTAAAGTTTTATTTACAATCGTTAGAACGGATACATGAGGAACTTGATAGCATTTCTCGACAGAAAAAGCATCTACAGCAGGAGTCATTAACAGCTGAGGAAGAACATATTTTAGCACAGTGGCCCCAGAGAAAGAGGCGCTTAGAACAATTACGCCATGTTAAATCGCAACGTTCAAAACAGAAGCAGCCAACATTTCTTGTTATCCTTGTGATAGCTATAAGCATTGTTGCGCTTATTTACGGTGTTTTAGAAAAGAATTGGGCGGTAATGGTTATTGGTGCCCTCTTATCGCTAGTATTCATATTGCATTTAAAACAAGCGAAACAAGCTGATGATGGGCCTCCTGAGCATAATAGTCAATTATTGAGAGAGCTAGAGCAAGAAGAAAATATTGTGCAAGTGTTACTTGTGAAAAAACAACGACTTGAAGATCGATGGATGCTAGCCAACGAGCAACAGCTTGATAAAGAACGACAGTATGCACAACTCGAACATAAAATTCAACAAACTGAACAAGTAAGCGCCGAGGCAACACATATGCTGCAAAGCTTTTTGGAACGTTTTCACTTAGAGGGAAGTGTACCACGGTCACTATTACCAGAGTTGTTTATGCGTATTCGTGGTGTACAAGAGTTGGTAGTTAAAAAAACAAGCATATATAAGCTTTTACATGCTATACAATCTGAAAAAAATGAGCTTTATGAAAAGCTACAGCAAGTTTTAAAGAATGAGTATAGTGAGCAGGAAATTTTTGTACATCTACGCTCAACATATTTAGCAATTCAGCAGGAGCAACAACAGATGTTGCAAACAAAGGAACAACTCGCTGAAATTCATTCAAAAAAACAAGAAGTACAACCGCTTTTGGAAAACTACGAATCGGAAATCGCACAATTATTTCATGACGCGAATGTAGAATCAGAAAATGCATTTTACGAGACATTTGAACAATTTCAACAGCAGCAAAAGCTTCAGTCCGAACTACAAGCGATTCAATATCAATTAGCCTCATTAGATATGCAACAGCAAGAGCGCTTTTTAAGTGCGGAACAACTTCATGAAAAAATACAAGCACTGGAAGAAGTACGTAATGCCGTTCGAATAGAAATTGAACATTGCTTAGAAGAGCGGGCTGCCTTGCAGATTGAAAAGGAATATTTGCTTAATGATGAACAATATGGTCTACTGTTGCAACAGTTTGAACAAGAAAAAGCATTGTTGCAACAGCTAATGGAGCAATGGGCTACAAAAAAAGCATTAGCAACAGCTATTCATGAAACATTATTCCGTTTGCGTGAAGAAAAATTACCACATGTACTTACACAGGTAAATGCTATATTCCATTCGTTAACAGGTGGTCGTTACGATAAACTTTTCATTCATGAGGAAGGCTATTTTGAGGCGCAAGCCGTTTCTGGCTTACGCTATCATGTAGCAGAATTATCCCAAGCTACAAAGGAGCAGGTCTATATTTCATTGCGAATGGCATTAGCGAAAACCCTTGCAACTTCTGCGCCATTTCCATTTATAATGGATGATCCTTTTGTCCATTTTGATCGAAACCGTACAAACAAAATGGTACAATTAATGAAAGAAGTAGGATATGAACGTCAAATTTTATATTTTACTTGCCATGAAGGGATGCTCGCACTTTGGCAAAAAGAGCAAATTGTCGATCTAGGAGCACTAGCAAATGAAAGGGGAGTGACGTCAACATGAAAGGTATTACGACGCTCCAAGTTGGAGAATCAGTTGATCAATTTTTATTAATTAAACAATCGACAAAAGGGGTTACCACTGTAGGGAAGCCGTTTATGTCACTGTTACTACAAGATAAAAGTGGAGACATTGAGGCGAAACTATGGGATACAAACGAAGATCATGAAAAAATGTACCATGCAGAGGCGATAGTGCATGTAGGTGGAGAAATTCATGACTATCGTGGGAAAAACCAATTACGTATTAAAACAATTCGTGTGGCAAAGCCGGAGGAGGGAATTGCCGTTAATGATTTAGTTCCTTCTGCTGCTACTCCAAAAGAAGAGCTCTATGAGGAATTGACACAATTCTTCTTTGATATTAAAAATCCAAATATTTCACGTATCACGCGTGCAGCTATTAAAAAGCATCAGGATGCTATTTTAGTATTTCCAGCAGCAACGAAAAACCATCATGATTATGCATCAGGCTTATTAGACCATATGGTATCAATGTTAAAGCTAGGGAAAGCCATTGCTGATTTATATCCAACGCTAAATCGAGATCTATTATATTCGGGAATTATTTTACATGATATTGGTAAGGTCGTTGAATTATCTGGTCCGGTTGCAACAATGTACACTGTAGAAGGTAATTTACTTGGCCATATTACGATTATGGTCAATGAAATTGCTAAAATTGCAAGCGAACTTGAAATCGAAGGCGAAGAAGTGATGCTCTTACAACATCTAGTGTTGTCGCATCATGGGAAAGAGGAGTGGGGAAGCCCGAAAAAACCAATGATTCAAGAAGCGGAAATTTTACATTATATTGATAATATTGATGCAAAAATGAATATGCTTACACGCGCATTAGGTAAAACAGCTCCTGGAGAATTTACAGAGAGACTATTCCCACTCGATAATCGATCATTTTACAAGCCAAATATTCAATAAAACAAAAAGGGTTACGCCTGAAGCGGCGTAACCCTTTTTCATATAGTAAAATAATTACTATTTAGATTCTTTGTCTTTACTTTCATCAGCAGCTTTTTTAGCAGCTTCTTCATCTGCTTTTGCTTGTTCTTCACTTGTTGTTGTAAATGATTCTAATGCATCTTTTAATTCTTTATCAGAAGTTTTAAAGTTTGCATCTTTTGCTAATTGAGCGATGATGTCTTTTAACAATGTTTGTGCTTCACCAGTTTGTGTAAGCTTGTTTAACATTGTTGTACGAATTTTTTCTTCTTCATCTTTAAATGAGCCTACATCTTTTACATCGCGCTTTTCCGTAATTTCAATTACGTGGTAGCCATAGCTTGATTTAATTGGCTCACTTAATGTGTTTAATGGAAGGGCATAAGCCGCATCATTGAATTCATCTACCATAGAACCAACTGTAAACCAACCTAACTCTCCGCCTTTTGCTGCAGAACCAGTATCAGTTGAGTATTCCTTTGCAACATCAGCAAAAGAAGCGCCACCTTTAATTTTTTCGATAGCTTCTTTCGCAGTTTTTTCATCTGCTACAAGAATATGGCGACCATTTAATTCTGTTTTCATTTGCTCATAATATTTTTTAACGTCTTCTTCTTTAATTGCTTTGTCTTTTAAAGCTTTTTCTTGAAGTAGTTGTACGCGTAAAGAATCTTTAAAGCCTTGTTCAGTTAAGCCATTTTCTGCTAGTGCTTGTGCAAAGCTATCGCCGAACTGAGATGCAGTTGCATCATATTGTTCTTTAATTTCTTTATCAGTCACTTCATATTTGTCTGCTAATACTTTTTCAGTCACCATCTGTTGTAATACATAAGAGCCTGTCAAAGTTTTCGCTTTTTCGTTAAAATCAGATACTGAAATATCGCCTACTTTAGATGTAACTAATGCTTTGCTATCAGCTCCACTACAAGCACCAAGAGCTAAAATTGAGGCTGCTAATGTTAAAGATAATACAGTCTTTTTCATATGGATATTCTCTCCTTAATTCAATTCGTCCATTTTTTACTATAACATAAACGTTTTAAAAACAAAATGGTTCCCCCTTGAGTATAGCCTAAATTTCAAATTTCAAAGCGCATAGGATATAGAAAAGAAAGGGGGTGAAGTTATGAGCAACGGAGGATACGGTGGTGGCGGTGGCTACGGCTCAGGCTTTGCTTTATTAGTTGTGTTATTTATTTTATTAATTATTGTTGGTGCAGCGTTCCTATACTAATTAATAAAATGCCGAAAAGCTAAGGATATGCTGTTCCTTAGCTTTTCTTATCAATATCTAGGCATTCGCTCCGCACGCTTGGGCCGAGGCCGAAAAATTTTGGCGTCAATTAAATTCCCATTGCTGCATGGATGTTTTAAATACATGACCCGCGTGCGGACTGGCGCGGATGCATCTTCATTAGACCGCAAATAAAATTTCAACATAAAATGAAACAAGTAAAATTGTGATAAGTATATTGATAGTTCGGAATATCTTTGGTTGGTTTTCTTCGGGAATTTCACGTCGCATGCACAGTGCGTAGGTCATGCGATTGATTTGAAATAAATAGAATACCGAGAATAGAACTACAATCATTAATAGCAAGTCTATTCCTCCCCTCTTTCAGTATTATTAGCATATCAAAAAACGTCAATAAAACACAAGTACAAGCGAATCAGTTAATTGTAGGTGGTACTAAAATTTCATAGCCCTTCGGTGTTTCTTCAACTTGGGCATCTTTAGGTGAATTCAACAAATACTTCACGTAAAGAATATCAATTAAACATAAACTACAATGATACGCTAAAAGTAATGTACCGTAATGTGTATAGGCAGGTAGTAGCCATGTAGCAGTAACGATACTTGTATTTAATACGATAAATGGTGCAAGTAATGCGAAAATATATCGGTTTTTAGATAATGGCTCACGGATACGCATGTGCAGTACAGGAATAAAGTAAAACTGTTTCTTTATACGTAATTTGAGATGCTGGCGTAAGTCATATAATGCTAGAAAGTGTATACATTTATGAATAGGATAAAGCGCAAGGACGGCAATAACAAATAGCCAGAACAAATGATCAGTATAATATTCATCGTTAAATAAATTAAATGTCACATAGGACACGGAAAAGACAGTGAGAAAAACAATTACACCCATTATTACAATACGCGTCGTTCCATAATGATGTTCAAGGTTTAAAATTTTCCAACAGTGCACGTTAAATATCAACTCCATAATAGGGAAGGTTCCTATTCAATGTAAATTGATTTCTATAAGATTGCAAGAGAAAGGAGGTATTTCAGAAATGTTTCTGAAATGCCTCCTTTTTTAGCATAAATTATCCTTTTACAGTAGAACGTTCTTCTAACGTGTCAAAGGAATCACGGAAGTGTTGAAATGAACGTTCAAAAATATCGATAAAGTCCTCACCGTAAATATTACGAATAACAGCCATCACATCTAAAAATTCTGGGAAACGACCATACAAATCTTTCAAAGCTAGCGAGCCCTCAAGCACAGAATGATATGTGTTATGATAATTGCTATTCATTTCAATAATAAGGTCTGTCCCTGTTTCAGTTAGCTCTACATAAGTATTACGTTTGTCATCGTCGCGTTTCGAAAACTTCAGTAAACCACGTTCCTCTAACTTTTTCGAAAAGTTAAATGCTGTTGAAACGTGCATTACACCAAATTTTGCTACGTCTGAAATGGAAGCCCCTTTTAAATGATATGAAATCCACAATATATGGTGCTCGTTAATGTTTAAATCGTATGGTTTAATCCATTGTTGCCAATCTTTTTCAACTGCTTTCCATAAAGCTTTTGATAATTGTGCAATTCTTTGACTGTATAGCATTGCTTCTTTTTGAGTGTATAATTCCTCTGACAAAGCCATCACCTACTGCTTTCTTTAACGTTTTAAAATTATTATAGCAATAAAGAAAAAAAGTTTAAAGTTAGAAAAATTAAAAAATTGAAAAGTGGTTAAAAAATAACATTTTGATGATTGTTTTTGGTAAAAAAATAGGTTTTAAAACTCTTGCATAAAACTTTATGCCTGCACTTTTTCTTGCGGTTTTTTCTTTTTATCGGTGAATTGTGCAACGTTTTTCTCGATTTCGTTAATTGAATTCTGTAATGCTTCTATTTCTTGTTGTAAATTATTCTTTGTCGGTTCGATTTCTTGCGTGAAGATAGTAATCGAATGTTTTAGATCATTTATTATTTGTGGTATATTATTTTTTGCTTCATTTGTTAATGTACCTACGGATTGTTTAACGTTGTTGACTTGATGCTTTACATCTTGAAGCTTTAGTTTTGCACTATCAGTATTAGAAAGTATTGTAGAACGTAATTGTTGGCCCGATTGAGGTGTTGAAAAAAGGACAGCAATTGCGCCGCCTATAATGCCTGTTGTTAATCCGATTAAAAATGGTTGTGCTTTCATAGTAAATACCTCATTTCTATATTTGTTATCTTTCTTCTATTAAACCATGAAATCAGTCGATAAAAAAAGAAAAAAGAAGCTAAACGAGTGATTTTGCCTCACTGTTTAGCTTCTTCCCTTATATTAAGGCTTAAAAACGTCTTACGCCCGCGACTAAATCTGTTCTTCGTTTAAAAAGTAGTAGTACAGTGCGGTTGGTGCTGTTTTATAATGCTTGCGAAATTGCTGTGTTGAATTTAGAACGTTTCACTAGTTTCGCAACGATAGGATAAATAATAACAAATGCTACGACATTAAATGCAACAGCTGGTATTACAACCCCAACAAACAGCATTGCAAATGTTGCACCTACGTTAGCGTTAAATACAAATAGGGCAACAGATAAAAAGACAGTACCTGATAAAATTGTGCCTAATCCAACTAATACTGCGGATACAGCAAAATGATTTATAACTTTTTTTAGTACGATAAGGATTGCTAAAAACACAAAACCGGTAACAGCTTTATCAATAATATTAGGGATAAAACCTGCTGGGAATGTTGTAAATAAACCTGAAAGCACCCCTGTTGATAAAGAAAGTAAAAAAGTTTCTTTTATCGAAGGGAACAATAAAATGCCGATAAACATCATGGTTAACATGAAGTCAGGCTTCATTCCATTTACCATACCTGGTGTGACCACATAAAGGGCAGCACCGACACCAACTAAAAGTGCCATTAACACTAGATTTTTTGTATTCATTTCTAATCTCTCCTCAACTATGCTAATCTATTTGTTTCCTAACGTGTCCTCATGACCGTTAGCGAAACTTATTTGTGATTGTACGCTAAAATTGATCGTTTGACAATAGCATTCAATGTCCAGTCAATAAGCTGTTTTGTACTAAATTGTTTGAGTGCCTGGCACTATAAATTGGCTTTAATGCTGTTGGCTACTTCTGTTAATTGCTCTTGTGTATATGTTTGTGTTTGCCAAATTAAACCTAGGCCTTCTTTTTCATCGTAACGCGGAATAAAATGTAAGTGGTAGTGGAAAACGGTTTGTCCAGCTGCAGCACCATTGTTATTAATTGTATTCATACCAATTGGGTTAAATGCTGCTTTAATGGCATTGGCAATCTTTGGTGCGACTGCGTATAAATTACGCGCTACATCTTCTGGCATTTCGAATAAGTCTTGGCAGTGATGTTTTGGAATTAATAGTGTGTGACCTTTTGCAACAGGTGAAATGTCTGTGAATGCATAAACATGTTCGTCTTCGTAAACTTTTGTACTTGGAATTGATCCATCAATGATTTTGCAAAATAGGCAATCGCTCATTCGTAAAATCCCCCTTAAATTTTTATATGTAAGTTTATTCTATCATACTCATAACTGTATCATTTGCTAATTTTTGATAAAATAATAACAAGAAGAGGAGTGAGGGTATGTCGGTATTAGAAGTGCAGCATGTGACAGGCGGTTATACTAAAAAGCCTGTTATTAAAGAATTGTCATTTACAATAGGTAAAGGAGAACTTGTCGGGCTAATTGGTTTAAATGGTGCGGGTAAAAGTACAACCATTAAACATATAATAGGAACGATGCTTCCCAAAGAAGGCGACATTCGTCTAAATGGCGTGACGTTAAAAGAAAACACGGACAAGTATCGCACAGCATTTTCATATATCCCTGAAACACCGGTTTTATATGATGAGTTAACATTGCGTGAACATCTAGAATTAACAGCAATGGCTTATGGTTTAGATGAGGCTACACTAGCAGCCCGTTCAGAAGTATTATTGAAGGAATTTCGTATGGAAAAACGCTTAAATTGGTTCCCATCGCATTTCTCAAAAGGTATGCGTCAGAAAGTAATGATTATGTGTGCTTTTTTAGTGAACCCAAGTCTGTATATAATTGATGAACCATTTGTCGGACTGGATCCACTTGGTATACAATCATTGCTCGATCAGATGGATACAAAGAAAAAAGAGGGTGCATCCATTTTAATGTCGACGCATATTTTATCGACAGCTGAAAAACATTGTGATCGAATTATTTTATTGCATGAGGGACGCGTTCGTGCGCAAGGAACGATGGCGGATTTACGTAAAACGTTTGGAATGCCACATGCAACATTGGATGACCTTTATATTGCAATGACGAAGGAGCGGGACCATGAAGAACTTGCGTGATGTATGGTCCTCGCGCTTTATGCACTATATAAGTGAAGTACAAAAATATATGCAGTTTGTTTTCACTGGACATATAGCGCTTGTACTTGTTTTTCTTGTTGGAGCTGGGGGCTATCAATATAGTGAATGGCTGAAAATCGTTGAGTCTGATTTTCCAGCTGAAGGGCTAATTGCCCTGATAATTGGTGTATTACTAGCATTTAGCCGTCCAACGACATTATTGCGTGAGCCAGACCAAGTGTACTTATTGCCATTAGAATCAAAAATGTCGCTGTATTTAAAAAAGGCAATAGCATGGACGTTTTGGTCACAAGTTTGGATTGTGGCTATCGTTTATATCATTAGTATTCCTTTATTAAAAGCAGTAACGGAATTAACAACATCTAATATTTGGTCACTGTTTTTCCTTGTTATCGCCTTAAAGTTTGTTAGTGTGCAGGGAGAATTTAGTTATCGTTATAGTGAACGTGGTCATTATGTATGGGTAGATAGACTAATACGAGCTATTGTATTTGGAGTAACCGTATATATGGGACTACAAATGCAACTTATTCTAGCATTAGTTGCAGCGATAATTGGTTGTGTCTATGTATTAGTGTTTCGTAAAAAGTGTGCGAACGAGCCTGTGCCATATGAGCACTTTGTAAAACTAGAACAAAATCGAATGATGAGCTTCTATCGTTTCGCGAATTATTTTACCGATGTACCTCATTTACATGGTAGTATTCGACGTAGGGCGTGGCTTGACTGGTTTTATAATTTTATACCCTATCAAAAGGGGAATGCTCAAAAGTATTTAGTGTTCCGTACGTTTATTCGTACAGATGATCATTTTTATTTATGGCTCCGATTAACTGTTATTTCAGCTGTTATTGCAGCCTTTGTAGATATTCCATTTGTTACATGGATTGTTGCAGGTGCTTTAAGCTTTGCGACGACGATTCAGCTAAAGCAAGCATTATTAGCTAGCGGTGAGTTTCGCATGGACATGCTTTATCCGTTGCCAGAGGGTGCGCGTAAAGCTGCTGTTAAGCAAGTAGTGCGTCTGACAATGATTGCCCAAGCTATTATTGTCACTTTATGCGGAGTGACGCAGCCGATGTTCTATGTAACAACGATAATTATCCTTGTAATTAGTGAAATAACGGCAAAGGTGTCAAAACCTTAAAGAGGAAACTCAAATTATATTTTTAAAAAAAGCTCATTTTGCCTAAGAACATTAGGCGAAATGAGCTTTCTATATTTTAATCTACGTTTTGATATTCTAGCGCAGCGCTTAACATAACTTTTGCAGCTACTAGCATACCTTTTTCATCAATATCGAATTGCGGATGGTGATGTGGTGCATATTCAGCAGGCGCGGCCCCTGTGAAGAAGAATGTACCTGGTTTTTCCTCTAAATAATAGGCGAAGTCTTCGCCACCCATCGTTGCTGGAATTTCAACAACATCACAAATGACTTGCGCGATATCACGAACAAATAGTGTTTCTTTTTCATGATTCACGATTGCTGGATAGCCTTTGCGATAGTCTAGTTCAATTGTGCAATCTTGTGCAATTTCAGTTCCGTTCACAACGCGTTTAAATTCACGTTCCATCGTTTCGCGAACATCTTTGTCAAACGTACGGATAGTCCCGTTCAAATAGGCTGTATCTGCAATAATATTATCTGCATTTGACGCAACGAAAGAGCCTACAGTAAGAACTGCTGACTCAGTTGGAGCTACTCGACGCGCTACTAGTTGTTGCAAGTTCATGACTAGTTGAGAGCCGATAACAATAGCGTCTTTCGTTTGATGTGGATGAGCACCATGTCCACCTTTACCTTGAATTTTCAGTTCAAAACTATCAACTGCGGCCATGAGTGGTCCAACACGGTAGCCAATCATACCCGTCGGATGATTGGATGATAAATGTGTACCAAATATAGCATCAACACCGTTAAGTGCACCTGCCTGTATCATACCGATAGCACCACCTGGGTCTGCTTCCTCGGCATGTTGATGAATCAGCACATATTCACCTGCTAACTCATCTTTCATTTCCCATAAAAGTTTCCCTATTATTAATAAAGTAGCAGTATGACCATCATGACCACAAGCATGCATAACACCAGCTACCTTTGACTTATAAGGAACATCTTTAGCGTCTTGAATAGGGAGTGCATCAAAATCGGCACGTAAGGCAATCCTTTTACCAGGCTTGCTACCTTTAATACGTGCAATTAATCCATAGCCACTTATATTTGGTTCAACTGGAACACCGAGTTTTTGATAGTATTCAATAATGTAGTTTGCTGTTTCTTGCTCTTGGAAGCTTAGTTCTGGATGCATATGTAGATGGCGGCGAATGGCCACCATTTCATCAAAATGAGCATCAATTTTATCGAGTAATTGTTGATTCATAAGTAAGTGCTCCTTTATTAAAAAAATTATGCCTCGTCGTCTTCTTTTGGGACAACGCTATAAGTCGTAACATAGGATGCGGCAGAGAAAATATTTTGTTGTCGCACACCAGTTGGTTCTTCACGTTGTGCATGTGCAGTATTATACGCTTTTGAGCTTTTCCATGCTTCAAATGAGTGTGGCCCATTCCATTGTGTCATAACAATGTACGTGTCACCATTTAATGGACGCAATAGTCGGAACGCTACAAAACCAGGTTCGTTCTCAATTGCACGTGCGCGATTTAAAAAACGATGTTCGAATACAGGTTTACCTTCATCTGTCACAGGAATATTATTGAAGACAAAGAAGCCGCGTTCTTCTAATTCGTTTACCGAATCTAACACTTCAAATTTACGAGGTGTAGCAAATACAGATTTCCCTTCAGTTTCATGAATGAGCACAGAATTACCTTCACCATGCATTAAAATCATATGTTCGTCAGGATACTTATTTTTCACCTGTTCCATAAACTCTCCTGTGCCAGAAGTTAAATAAATATTCATTATTTTGCCCTCCTTATAAATGTCTAATAATCAGTGATTAACTCCATTTAAGTGTAAGTTACCCGCTTTGTCAAAAAAGAAAGCATGTAGAAAGAACAATTTTATGACATTTCACTAGTAAAACTATACAATAGCAGAGGAAGCGTTTACTATTGAAAACGGATATCAATAATAATGGAATAAACAAGTGATTTTTTTATGATATGAATTTCATCGAGGGGAAGGAAATAATCAATGACAACACTTTTTAATGATACACTTCTACGTGCTGCACGCGGGGAAAGGACTGAACATACACCAGTCTGGTATATGCGACAGGCAGGTCGTTCTCAGCCAGAATATCGTGCAATTAAAGAAAAATATTCATTAGAGGAAATTACACATCAACCTGAGCTTTGTGCGTATGTAACACGTTTACCGGTCGAAAACTACAATGTTGATGCAGCGATTTTATATAAAGATATCGTAACGCCACTACCAGGTATCGGCATTGATGTAAAAATTAAAGCTGGTGTAGGTCCAGTTATTTCAAACCCAATACGCACAGTATCAGATGTAGAAAAATTAGGTGAGTTCAATGCAAAGGAACATACACCTTTCGTTTTAGAAACAATAAAAATACTAGCAGAAGAACAGCTTAATGTGCCATTAATAGGTTTTGCAGGAGCACCGTTCACATTAGCGAGCTATATGATTGAAGGCGGACCTTCTAAAAACTATAATAAAACCAAATCATTTATGGTATCGGAACCAAAAGCATGGTTTGCATTAATGGACAAATTGGCAGACATGATTATTGCGGACGTTTCAGCACAAGTAGAAGCGGGTGCAAAAGCGATACAAGTATTTGACTCATGGGTAGGTGCCTTAAGTGTTGAAGATTATCGTGTGTTCATTAAACCTGTTATGACTCGTATTTTTGGCGAGTTAAAAAAAGAAAATGTACCGCTAATTCAATTTGGAGTTGGTGCAAGCCATCTAGTGAAAGAGTGGCATGATTTACCGATTGACGTTGTTGGCTTAGATTGGCGTTTACCAATTAAAGACGCACGTGCAAAAGGTATTACAAAGCCTGTACAAGGAAACCTAGACCCTTCATTATTACTTGCTGATTGGTCAGTAATAGAAAAACGAACAAAAGATATTATCGATCAAGGCTTAGAGGTGCCAGGTCATATCTTTAATTTAGGCCATGGCGTATTTCCAGAGGTTGACCCTGCAGTATTGAAACGTTTAACTACACTTATTCATGAATATAGTGCACAACAAATTCAAGCACGTTCTTAAAATAAGAAACGAGCAAATTCTAAATGACGCAATTACACTACTTTTTGGTGTAATTGTTGTTGACGTATAGAAATCATACAAAAAATATAGTTTAACTATTATTTAGAGGTGAAAAGGGTTATGAAAAAAGTTAAAGGTTTATTAGTAATGGCATATGGTACACCCTATAAAGAGGAAGATATTGAATCTTACTATACACATATTCGTCACGGACGTAGACCATCTGACGAGCATTTAGAAGATTTACGTAGTCGCTATGAGGCTATCGGTGGTCTATCACCACTGGCAGCTGCAACAGAAGCACAGGCTGAAGCTTTATGTGCACGTTTAAATGAAGTGCAAGATGAGGTAGAATACAAACTATTTATCGGTTTAAAGCACATCCACCCATTCATTGAGGATGCTGTTGAGGAAATGGTTGCAGCAGGTATTAAAGAAGCAGTTTCTATTGTGTTAGCACCACACTTTTCGACTTTCTCTATTAAATCATATAATGGTCGTGCAGAAGAAACAGCAGGTGATCGCCTGAAAATTACATCTGTTGAATCTTGGTATGATGAGCCGAAGTTTATTGAATATTGGAAATGTAAAGTGAATGAAACGTTCGATTCTATGACTGAAGAAGAACGAGAAAAGGCTTGTCTAATCGTCTCAGCACACTCACTTCCTGTAAAAATTAAAGAAATGGGCGATCCGTACGAAGACCAGTTAATTGAAACAGCTCGATTAATTCAAGAAGCTACGGGCGTGAAAAATGTAAAAGTGGGCTGGCAATCAGCTGGACAAACACCAGAGCCTTGGTTCGGTCCTGATGTTCAAGATTTAACGCGTGACCTTTATGAGCAGAATGGGTACCGTTCATTTGTTTACACACCAGTAGGCTTTGTAACAGAACATTTAGAGGTACTTTACGATAACGATTATGAATGTAAAGTTGTTTGTGATGAATTAGGTGCTAACTATTATCGTCCAGCAATGCCTAATACAAATCCATTATTTATAGATGCTATGGTAGATGCTATTCATAAAAAATTAAGCTAAGCGAAAAGAAAGTGATGATGTTGGTGACTCAAAAAAGACGAAAGGTAGTTGTTGTTGGCGGCGGCATTACAGGCCTCACAGCTGCGTTCTATATGCAAAAACAAGCGCGCGCAAAAGGATTGCCGGTAGATATCGTACTTGTCGAGTCGTCATTACGTCTTGGCGGGAAAATCCAAACTCTTAGAAAAGACGGCTTTATTATCGAGCGTGGGCCAGAATCCTTTTTCGACCGAGAAAATCATGTCCAGGCACTTGCGAAGGATTTAAATATTGAACATAGGATGATAACTGGAGATTCGGGGCCAACCTATATAGCTGTTGGGAGTAAATTATACCCGATTCCGAGCAATCTGATGTCTGGTGCAACGCCACATATCTCGTCATTCATTACATCAGGTTTATTTTCACTCAGCGGTAAAATTCGTGCAGCGGGAGATTTTATTCTCCCGCGTTCTGCACGGGATGACGACCAGCCATTAGGTGAATTTTTTCGAAGAAGATTTGGTGCGGAGGTTGTAGAAAATCTCGTTGAACCTTTACTTGCGGGTACATTTGCAGGGGATATTGAGCAACTAAGCATGAGATCTACATTTCCACAGCTCTACGAATTAGAGCAAAAGTATCGTAGTTTGCTTTTCGGTATGAAACAGTCAGGGACAAATTTTTTAAGTTACAATCGGATAGCGAAGGATAAGGGGATTTTTCAAACTTTTGAAAATGGCCTTGAGACGCTTATCGAAAAACTAGAAGAATCTCTACTTCCAGGGACCGTGATGAAGGGTGTTAAAGTAGAGCAAATTGACCACAGCAAAGATGGTACTGTGCAGGTCGTATTAAATAATTTTTCGCATATAACTGCTGACGCGGTTATTATTGCAACACCATATAATGTTGCACAAATGATGTTTAGTAATCACCAACTTTTAACAGAGTTAAATACGATGAAAGCAGCAACAATCGCAACAGTGACGATGGCATTTAAAAAAGAGCAACTAGGTGACTTGGATGCACTGTCGTTTTTTGTCTCTAGAAATAGTGATTTTTCAATAACATCTTGTACATGGATTAATCGAAAATGGCCTAATACTACCCCTCAAGACTATGTATTATTACGAAGCTATATTGGTCGTGTAGGCGATGAAACCATTGTTGCCTTATCTGATTCAGAGATTGAAAAGACTGTATTACAAGACTTAAAGAATACAATAGGAATCGAAGGGGAACCCGTGACGACGGTTGTTTCTCGTTGGAAAAATGCTATGCCACAATATACTGTAGGACATGAGGCAAAAATTGATCGGGTGAAGAAAGAACTTTATGAACATTTCCCGACAGTAAAACTTGCAGGTAGCTCCTTTGAAGGGATTTCAATTCCTGAATGCGTAGAGCAAGGGTGCAAAGTTGCAAATGAAATTTTAAGCGAAATGTTTATACAGGAAGACTAAAAAAGTAGTACAAACTTATATTTGTACTACTTTTTTATTTAATTTAACTATTATTACTTTTTTCTCAATAGTAGAATGTCTCAAGTCATAGATTATGGACTTATTAGTTGTAAAGATGACCAACGTTTAAGAAATTCTATGACATGACCATACAATACCACCTGAGTTAGCGCCTCCTAGTGTTAAGGAGAGAGTTAAGCCATTTGCTTCGTAAACTAAATCGATTGTATCACCAGCAGTTAAATTAACTTCTCCAGCCAATGTTACGGTGCCACTTCCCAGAATTGCTCTAATAGTTAATAGGGTTACTGATAAATTTAATATTGGGAATAAACCGGTAATTAAATTAGTCGTTGTATTTCTACGGATTGCAAATGAAGGGTTAACACCTGCACCAATACCAAGACTAATGGCAGCTAATGTAGAATAGTTGATAGTTGCCTCAAAAGCATATCTTCCAGTCGTAGGAACTGTAAATATACCTGTTGTTGGATTAAATGCTGGTGTTGTGAAATAAGGTGAAGCTACACTCCAATTACTTAAAGTAGCAGAGGTACTAACGGATAAAGTACTTAAGAAGGCAGAGAAACCTTCTGTAAACGCAGGTCCGGTTGGCCCCGTCGCGCCAGTAGGTCCCGTAGGTCCAAGTAAACCAGTCGCGCCAGTAGGTCCCGTAGGTCCAAGTAAACCAGTCGCGCCAGTAGGTCCCGTAGGTCCAAGTAAACCAGTCGCGCCAGTAGGTCCCGTAGGT
>NZ_JBIVOE010000013.1:65461-66000 GCF_044753985.1 Lysinibacillus sp. NPDC093210
GTCCAAGTAAACCAGTCGCGCCAGTAGGTCCAGTAGGTCCAAGTGAACCAGTCGCGCCAGTAGGTCCCGTAGGTCCGAGTAAACCAGTAGCGCCGGTAGGTCCCGTAGGTCCAAGTAAACCAGTCGCGCCGGTAGGTCCCGTAGGTCCAAGTAAACCAGTCGCGCCAGTAGGTCCCGTAGGTCCGAGTAAACCAGTAGCGCCGGTAGGTCCCGTAGGTCCGAGTAAACCAGTAGCGCCGGTAGGTCCCGTAGGTCCGAGAAGTCCTGTAGCGCCAGTAGGTCCCGTAGGTCCGAGTTCACCAGTAACGCCGGTAGGTCCTGTAGGTCCGAGTAAACCAGTCGCGCCAGTAGGCCCCGTAGGTCCGAGTAAACCAGTAGCGCCAGTAGGTCCTGTAGGTCCGAGAAGTCCTGTAGCGCCGGTAGGTCCCGTAGGTCCGAGAAGCCCTGTAGCGCCAGTAGGTCCCGTAGGTCCGAGTTCACCAGTAACGCCGGTAGGTCCTGTAGGTCCGAGTAAACCAGTCGCGCCAGTAGGCCCCGTA
>NZ_JBIVOE010000013.1:66098-66413 GCF_044753985.1 Lysinibacillus sp. NPDC093210
TAAACCAGTAGCGCCAGTAGGTCCTGTAGGTCCGAGAAGTCCTGTAGCGCCGGTAGGTCCCGTAGGTCCGAGAAGCCCTGTAGCGCCAGTAGGTCCAGTAGGTCCGAGTTCACCAGTAACGCCGGTAGGTCCTGTAGGTCCGAGTAAACCAGTAGCGCCAGTAGGCCCCGTAGGTCCGAGTAAACCAGTCGCGCCGGTAGGTCCAGTAGGTCCGAGTAAACCAGTAGCGCCGGTAGGTCCCGTAGGTCCGAGAAGTCCTGTAGCGCCAGTAGGTCCCGTAGGTCCGAGTTCACCAGTAACGCCGGTAGGTCCGTA
>NZ_JBIVOE010000013.1:66633-105248 GCF_044753985.1 Lysinibacillus sp. NPDC093210
CGTAGGTCCGAGAAGTCCTGTAGCGCCAGTAGGTCCCGTAGGTCCGAGTTCACCAGTAACGCCGGTAGGTCCCGTAGGTCCGAGTAAACCAGTAGCGCCAGTAGGGCCCGTAGGTCCAAGTAAACCAGTAGCGCCAGTAGGTCCCGTAGGTCCGAGAAGTCCTGTAGCGCCAGTAGGTCCCGTAGGTCCGAGTTCACCAGTAACGCCGGTAGGTCCCGTAGGTCCGAGTAAACCAGTAGCGCCAGTAGGTCCCGTAGGTCCGAGAAGTCCTGTAGCGCCAGTAGGTCCTGTAGGTCCAAGCAAACCAGTAGCGCCGGTAGGTCCCGTAGGTCCGAGAAGTCCTGTAGCGCCAGTAGGGCCCGTAGGTCCGAGAAGCCCCGTCGCGCCAGTAGGTCCCGTAGGTCCGAGTTCACCAGTCGCGCCAGTAGGGCCCGTAGGTCCGAGAAGCCCTGTAGCGCCAGTAGGTCCCGTAGGTCCGAGAAGTCCTGTCGCGCCAGTAGGTCCTGTAGGTCCGAGAAGTCCTGTAGCGCCAGTAGGTCCTATAGGTCCGAGAAGTCCTGTAGCGCCGGTAGGTCCCGTAGGTCCGAGAAGTCCTGTAGCGCCGGTAGGTCCCGTAGGTCCGAGAAGTCCTGTAGCGCCAGTAGGTCCTGTAGGTCCAAGCAAACCAGTCGCGCCGGTAGGTCCCGTAGGTCCGAGAAGTCCTGTAGCGCCAGTAGGTCCCGTAGGTCCGAGAAGCCCTGTCGCGCCAGTAGGTCCAGTAGGTCCGAGTTCACCGGTAGCGCCGGTAGGTCCAGGATCTCCAGTAGCGCCGGTGCTGCCAGTAGCACCAGTAGCGCCAGTAGCACCAGTAGCACCAGTTACGCCAGTAGGCCCAGTAGGTCCTGTTGCGCCTGTCAAACCAGTAGTGCCCGTAGGTTTAACTGGCCAAATGCAGCAATGATGTTCGGGTATTCTTATACAAGCACAAGGGAATGTCTTACATTTACTGCAAACATTATTTAAAAAGTAATCTTCAAAGTTCATTTATTCACCTCCTCTCTCAAGTATCCTATTCATAAAAATGATAGAGGAGGTGGACGGTTAACTACTTTTGATGTTTAATATGATAATTTGTAAAACATATAGTATTTATAATTAGTTAAATTACCGTAGTGGGAGGGCGATAAGATTGAGAGAAGAAAGGACCCGCTTTTACAAGAGTCTAAATCTTTTTTCATTAGGTAATTCCAGGGTTATCATTGGATTTTTTAAACATACGATCAAAATAGTTTTTATTGTGTAAGATTTTTGGGTCATTAGGTAAGTAGACACGGGCTAATTCATTATGGTTATTGGCCAATTCGTATTGTTGTAAACGGTCATAGAGGACGCAAAGTTGTAAATGAGGCAACCAAGTAGTAAAGGTTTTATTTTGGAAAGGGGCGTTTGCTTTAGGTTTCATTGCCAGTGCTTGTTCATACCAAAAGATGGCCTCATGATTTTTTGCTTGTTCCATAAAATGATGGCCAAGCCTGCAACATGCTTCAGGGCGCGGGGTGTCATATTCGAAGCTTCTTAAAATAGAACTTACGTTATTTTCATTATCATTTAATTTCGAATAACAATCAGCTAGCTTAAAACAGGCATTAATATTATCTTCTACCCAGCCTAGTTTGGTTGTTAAAAAAAGCTCATAGTAGAATACCGCATCCTCGATTTCATTATGATCCAGTAATTCATTGGCATAATAAAATGTGTCGCGTGGTGTGAGAGGTTCTCCTGATTGAAGGAGTTTTTTATAAATAGTAATATTGCGCTGATGATCGTGATGAAGTGGTAAATGGCTAACTGCAACATCACTTTCAAAAAGATTACCACTAACCTCTAAATATTCATGTACTGCTCCTATCCAACGAAATTGCTTCTCCCTTCTAACTAATCGGTTTCTTCTTAAAAGAGAACTGGCATTACCTTCGTTATCGAAGCTTAAATGATAATTCATCGAGACGGCATCGATATCGGGAGTTAAAGATTCCTTTAAAGCTTTAAACTTTTCTTGATCTTCCGCCATTAACACATCATCTGCATCTAGCCAAAGGATGTAGTCACATGTTGCTTGCTGGAAGGAAAAATTACGCGCATCAGCAAAATGGTGAATCCACTCAAAATCAAAAATACGATCAGTAAACTGTTTAACAATTTCCTTTGTCTTGTCAGTGGAGCCGGTGTCCACTATATTTATCTCATCGACTAAATCTCTTACTGAGTCAAGGCATCTGGCGATAACATCTTCTTCGTTTTTCACAATCATACATAAACTTACCGTTACCATATTGTGATTCCTCCTTTCAATAATCTTTGTAGTATATGTAGAGTCAGTTTTTTTGCGAGGCAGATTGCCCTTTCTTATTGTGTAAATACACTGTTATCACTTGGTAATTTGTCATAAATTTACCTTTCAAGTTTCACGCAGATTTCACAAATGTAAAGTATAGTTAAAGGGCAGAGGTGATGATTATGAAAAAATGGGCATTCTTCATTTTTTCTTTTATACAAGTTATTTGGTTGGCGGGGTGTACAGAGAAGTCTTTTGAGCCAATTGACCGTAATCAAAATTTTATTGCATCGCTCAATATACAAGAGCCTTCACTAGATTTTATTGATGAGCTAGGAAACGTGATTGCAACATGGTCATTCGATAAAGCATATACAGGAGCATTATTACTAGATAATGACCGAATATTATTATATGGACATCAATTAGATGAAATTGTTGTCTTTACACTTTCTACTGGTAAAAAGCTTTATTCAAAAAAAGTAGAGCTAGGCACGACGAATGTATATTATGATCCAGATGTTAAACAATTTTTTATGACGAATAGTAAGATGAACACAGTGACAAGCTTTGATGTGGAAGGAAATGAATTGGCCTCACAGCGACTTGGTAACTATCCAATGTCGATGGCTACATACAAAGATAAGCTCTATGTGGTCAATTATAAAGATACGAAACTATCGGTGTTATCCATTAAGGATTTAACAATAGAACAGGAATGGCCAATAGGAAAATCATCGCATGGCATTGTAATAATTGAGGAGACAAATGAGCTTTGGGTCGGGGGGCATGGTGAAGGAAGCAAGCCGAATAGTTCGGTAAAGCGATTTGATCTTGGAACGGGTGTTGTGCGTGGCAATATAGAAATGCCATTAATGCCAGTAGGTTTAACAAAGACGAAGGATAAAGTGTTAGTCGTGAGTCACGGACATAATGAATTATATGTTGTCGATTTTAAAGGAAATGTTTTATGGGAAAAAGAAGTAGGGGCAAATCCATTTGTTGTGAATCAGTTTAAGGACTATATTGTTGTGGCTGGTTATGACGACCATACATTATATTTTATAAAAGATGGTCAAGTACAAAAAACAGTTGATGTTGGCAAAGGTGCATTTCAGCTGTTAGTAAGGGAGGAAGAAAAGTGACAACGGTATTAATTGTAGATGATGAGCAAGATATGCGTAATTTAATCGAGATGATGCTCAATAACTCCAATTTCGAGACCTTTACGGCTGCATGTGGAACTGAGGCATACGATATTATTGTTCGTGAACAAATTGACTTAGTTTTATTAGATGTGATGATGCCACATGAAGATGGTTTTGCGGTTTGTCAAAGTATTCGGGCGATGTCTAATGTGCCCGTAATATTCTTAACGGCACGAGATGCTAATGAGGATAAAGTAAAGGGTCTAACACTCGGTGGAGATGATTATATCGTCAAGCCGTTTACAAATGATGAACTAGTGGCACGAATGCATGCTGTATTAAGAAGAAGTGGCGCTAATATAGCAGATTTTGAGCAAAAATATGTTGTCTTTGGGCCAATTAAATTAGATGAAATTGCACGTAAAGTTTCAGTTGAGGGGAAGGTTATTCCGTTAACTTTAAAGGAATTTGAATTATTACACTTATTTATGAAAAATCCTGGAAATGCATATTCACGTGAGCAACTACTAGAGCGCATTTGGGATATTGATTATTTAGGTGGAACAAGAACGGTTGATACTCATATTAAAACTTTACGATTGAAGCTTGGAAAGGAAGCAGCAGGCTATGTACAAACCGTTTGGGGAGTAGGCTACCGCTTTGATCCAGGAGAATGAAAAAGATTTCAACCCGTATTTGGCTACTAATTTTCGCATTTTTGATTATAACTGTTGTTTTTATGTATGTACTGACAGATTTTTTATATGAACAGCTTTACGTGGAAGATACGGAAAGCAATATGATTGAAATCGGTACTAAGCTACAAACAATGTATACGAGTGGTAAAGTTACAGACGAATTTATTGCTAATATTGAACATTATAATGATTATTCCAATTTAAATATTTTTGCTGTTAGAAACCCTCGTGAACTTAGTGCCTGTGTCCCCTTTGATATTGATTATGAAACATTGATAGGTGCTGAGGAACGGCAACAATTGCTGGAAGGTAAATATGTGCAAAAAATTGGCTATGAACCTCGATTCGATCGGCAGCTTATTTCAGTAGTACTACCTTTAGTAGATCAAAATAGGCTAGAGGGAATAATTTATATTTACTTCCCATTAGCAAAAATTAGTGAGTTGGCAAGTCAAGAAGTCATTTTCCTATTTTTGAGTGCATTTGTCTTTTTGATTGTTACTAGTTTTTTTGTATATAAAGGTATTCAACATATTATGCGTCCATTAAGTGACTTACAAACTGCTGTAGAGCAGATGTCTTATGGACGATATGAAACACGTGTGCCTGTTAAATCGAGTGACGAGATAGGAAAACTATCAAGGACGTTTAACGACATGGCAGAGGCAATTCAACGAGAAGATGAGGCACAAAAGACCTTTTTAGCAACTGTATCTCATGAATTGCGTACACCTATTAGCTATGTGAAAGGTTATAGTGAAGCAATGCAAAACGGTATTATTGCTGAAGAGCAACAAGAGGAAGCAATTCAGTTAATCGTGCGTGAAGCAAATCGTATGGAACGTTTAACAAATGAGCTTCTTCAACTTGCTCGGATGGAAAATGAACAAAAGGACATTGCTCTCTATCCGATACCACTAGCAGAGACATTACGAGAAGTTCAAAAAATTTTATCGCATCAAGCACAGAAAAAGAATATTACTTTGCATCTTATTGTAGATGATGAATTAATAGTTAAAGCGGATGAAGTGAAACTAAAGCAAATTTTTATCAATATTATTGAAAATGCTATCAATTACTCCTATGAGCAGTCGAAGGTTGACATTGTAGCAATTGAACACAACGGTAACGCGCTCATTACTATTAAAGATGAAGGCATCGGTATACCGCAGGAAGATTTATCACATGTTACAGAGCGGTTTTATCGTGTCAATAAAGCGCGCAGTCGAGTAGATGGTGGGAGTGGCCTAGGTCTATCCATTGTTGAGCAATTATTAAAACAGTTACAAGGCAAGATTGAAATTGAAAGTGAAATAGACAAAGGCACAAAGGTAAAAATCTCGATGCCGTTAATGGAGGAATAGAACATGAAGAAGTGGTTATTTACATTGATAGCTGTACCCGCATTATTAGTAGGTTGTGGGGAAAAGGAAAAACCTGCAACATCATCTACATTGGAGGAGCCTCAAATGTTAGAAGTGGAAATTTTAACGCCAAAAGAAGTTGAGGTAAATGCTCCTATTGAACTGGCTGCACATGTAATACAAGGTGAAAAAAATATCGATGATGCAATCGTTGAATTTGAAGTGTGGGAATCAGGTAAACGCGATGAAGGACAAATGCTTGAAGGTAAATTAGAAAAAGATGGCGTCTATAAAGCACAAACAACATTTGATCATGACGGTGTATATTTTATGTTTGCCCATACTACGGCAAATGGTATTCATAATATGCCGAAGCAGCAAATTACGGCTGGAACACCTGATATGACAAAAGTAATTGAAGAAGATGAAAAAGCTAATATGAACATGTCGGATCATGGTAAAGATTCATCAGAGGATACAGAGCATTAAAAAAATGAAAAAAATATTCAATAAATGCTTGCATTATTTTTAAAATAGGAATATTATAATGACCAGATGACCGAAATGGTTTTCTGGTCATTTTAATTTCTGTGTACAAAGGATGTACATAACTTAACAGGAAAGGATGTCACATATGGATCGTAGGCAGGAAATTCTTGAAGCAGCTGCAAAATCATTTACGTTGTTTGGCTATAAGGCAACGACGATGGAACAAGTGGCGAAAATTGCTAATGTCGGTAAAGGAACGATTTATACATTCTTTGCAAATAAGGAAATTTTATTTCAAGAGATTGCGATGTCACTTGTACGTGAGATGAAAGCGGAAGCGGATGCAGTGTTGGATGTATCAGCTAGCTTCATGGATAATGCACATAATGCTTTAATGAAAATGCTACAGTTCCGTGAGAAGCATCTTTTATTTGCGAAGTTAATAGAGGAAGAAAAAGAATTACGTACGCCAGCAGTAAAACAAGTATTAATTCGCATAGAGTCTGAAATATTATCGTACGTTGCAACGTTAATTCAAAGACGTATTGATAAAGGTGAGATTCGAGATTGTGATACAGAGTTAGTAAGCTATCTGTTGTTAAAAGCGTATTTAGCGTTTGTAGTAGATTGGCATGAGCTTCATGGCGACATGATTCCTGAAGAAAAGATACTAAATCTTTTCAAGGAAACAATCTTTCGAGGGCTAGTTCTTTAGAGAAGAATCTACAAATTTTACGCACTGTGAAGTTTGTGATTTTTTTGCAGAAAAATGACCAATTGACGATTACGGTCAATTAGTATAGGAGTGAGAGAAAAATATGATTAAAGCTGAATGGCTGAAAATCCTAAAAACAAGAAAAATGCTTGTTTCAATAATTGCTGTCCTATTTATCCCGGTCATGTACGCAGGCATGTTTTTATGGGCGTTTTGGGATCCGTATGCAGGCATGTCTAATTTGCCGGTAGCGGTTGTCAATGAAGATAATGGAGCAGAAATGGATGAAGTGAAGTTAGACTTAGGAGATACCTTGGTCGATAAACTCGTCGATAGTAAGCAATTTGACTTTATTGAAGTGTCAAAAGAAGAAGCAGAAAAAGGTTTAAATAGTCGAGACTATTACATGATTTTAGAAATACCAGCAAATTTCTCAGAACATGCTACGACTTTACTTGATGACAAACCTTCTAAGTTAGTGATGAACTATATCCCAAATGAAGGATTAAACTTCCTAGGTGCGCAAATTGGCGAAACAGCAATGGATCGCATACGAGCAGAAGTAAATTCTCAAGTTTCTGCTACATATGCAGAAAAATTATTTGATTCAATTGCAACACTTGGAGATGGCTTTACAGAAGCTGCTGACGGGTCAGTTAAGCTAGATGAAGGCGCTCAAAAAGTAGCAAATGGAGCAAAAGATTTAAAAGGTTATTTGGAGCAGTTAGCTTCTAGCACGATTGAACTTTCTGATGGTACAGATAAAATTACAAAAGGTGCAGGGCAAGCGGCAACTGGTGCTAACGAACTGTCAACAGGGCTAGTGAAATTAGAAAATGGTACAGTTCAGTTACAGCAAGGTGCACAGCAGGCAGCTGCAGGGGCGACAAATCTTGAACAAGGTCTATCTCAATACACACAAGGTGTAGCAAAGGTAGAAGCAGGTCTTACAACATTAAATGAAAAACAACAGCAAATAGCTTCTGGTGCTGCATCAGTGGCTGAAAATGCTGGTACATTAAACAGTTCAGCAAATCAATTATCGAATGGTTCTGCACAAGTGGAAGCGGGTATTAAAGCACTAACTGAACAGTTAACAAATGCGATTGCATCAATGCCAGAAGAGCAAGCAGCAGCGTTAAAACAAACGTTAGCAGAGCTACAAGCTGGAAGTGCAAGTGTGCATAATGGTTTAAATTCATTAGCAGCGGGTGCTGAAAAATTACAAGCTGGTGCCAACCAAGTAAGCGGTGGTGCAACACAAATTGCAGCTGGTCAAAAAGATGTTTTAGCTGGTGCAAATGCATTAGCAGCAAAAAGCAATGACTTAGTTAAAGGTGCGCAAAGCCTACAAGCTGGTAATGCCACACTAGCTGATAAACTTGGTGAATTACATGCTGGCGTTAACACAGCTGTAACTGGTTCAAAAACATTAGCTTTAGGATTAAATGACTTAGCTAGTGGTACAACAACATTGAACGAGGGCACATCAACACTTGCTTCGAAATCTGGTGAGTTAGCAGAAGGCTCTGCAACACTTGCAGATGGTTCGACTGAACTTGCAGATGGTACAGCTACACTATCTAGCAAATTAGGTGAAGCTAGTGAAAAAGCGAACGAAGTACATGCAAATGATGACACGTATGATATGGTAGGTAGTCCAGTAGAAGTAGAAAAAGAATCAGTTAACCATGTTCCAAACTATGGTACAGGTTTCGCACCTTACTTTATTTCACTTGGATTATTTGTTGGGGCACTACTAATCTCGATTGTATTCCCACTTGTTGAACCAGCTATTCGTCCGAAAAATGGTGCAACATGGTTTACAAGTAAAGTGACAGTGCTTGCATTTGTCGGTCTTGTTCAAGCTTTATTAACAGTAGCAATCGTAAAATGGGGCTTAGGTCTTGAGGTGCAAAATTTAGGCTACTTTGTTCTAACAGCTTTAGTGACAAGCTATGTGTTCTTAGCATTAATTCAAATGTTAGTATCTATTTTCGGTGATCCAGGTCGCTTCATAGCGATTGTTGTACTAATTTTACAACTTACAACAAGCGCGGGTACATTCCCACTTGAGCTTATTCCATCACCATTACAAGTGTTCAATAAATTACTGCCAATGACATATACTGTTCAAGCGTTTAAAGCAAGCATTTCAACAGGCGACATGTCTTATTTATGGCAAAACTACGGTGTATTATTTGGATACTTAATTGTGTTCTTAGCCATTACTTTTGGTTATTTCATGTTATTACACACAAGACGTTACTCAAAAGTAGCAGAAGATTAAACAATATTTTGCACCCACCATTTATTTGGTGGGTGCTTTTTTGTAAGTGCCAGGCACTCAAACAATTAGTCATCTAGCAAAGTATCGGATCCTAAAACGTAAAAATCCACTACGCTTTCCGCGGGCACAGTGTAAGCCGCAACCCTCGCTGTCGCGTGGTTTGTTGCGTCTTACAACTCGTGCTGTTCCCGCAGGAGTCTACGTGGATTTTTACTTGGCAAGTCAAAAAATATACGGCTAGCATGGAAAATATATTAGTGCCGGGCACCGCAAAGAATAGCTAAGGTTTCATTTATTTTGTTTAAAAGTAAAACAGCAGCTGATATGAGCGTATCAGCTGCTGTTTTGTGTAAGTGTAAGAGATTTAATTAATGGTTCACCATAAATGTATGATGAGGGGTGTCATTATTAGTTCGTGTGGGGCACGAAATGACTACAGAATAGTCAAATGCTTATAGGCAGTTACATTTTTCACAAGTGTTGCTGTAGCATTCGCTTTGTTCTTCGATCTTTTCGCCGCATTCCGTGCATTGTTTTGCAGGTAAGTTCTTGAAAAATTCAACTACGTTTTCTAACATTGTGGACTCCTCCTTTAAGTTCATCTGTACTATTACTGTTTTATTATTTTCTAGTGTATTATAACAGATGCGTTTCGTCAACACAAAATGCCTAATTTACGTTAAAATAAAATATGGATATTTTGTGAAGGAGGAAACGACTATGATTTTCGTTGATAATAAAGGGATACATGATCCACGCATTAACCTTGCCATTGAGGAGTATTTATTAAAGACAATGGACGTTGAGAAGGAGCCAGTGCTGTTATTTTACATAAATCAGCCATCCATCATTATTGGGAAGAACCAAAATACGATAGAAGAAATTAATACAGACTATGTGGAGGATAACGGTATTATCGTTGTGCGCCGTCTCTCTGGTGGTGGTGCGGTGTATCATGACCTTGGAAACCTAAACTTTAGTTTTATTACAAACGACGATGGCGATAGCTTTATGAATTATAAAAAATTCACTCAGCCGGTTGTAGATGCGCTTGCAAAAATGGGCGTAAATGCTGAGCTGTCAGGTCGTAACGATATTTTAGCAGAAGGACGTAAAGTATCTGGGAACGCGCAGTTTTCTACTAAAGGCCGTATGTTTAGTCACGGAACATTGATGTTTGATACAGAAATTGATGCTGTTGTATCTGCATTGAAGGTAAAGAAAGATAAAATCGAATCAAAGGGCATTAAATCGATTCGTTCACGTGTAGCAAATATTTCGGAATTTTTAAAAGACAAAATGACGATAGAAGAATTCCGTCTAGAAATTTTAAAGTCCATTTTCGGTGGTGAAGAAAATATTCGCTATTATGAGCTAACTGACGAAGATTGGGCAAATATTCATAAATTATCTGCTGAACGCTATCAAACATGGGAATGGAATTACGGTAAATCTCCACGCTTTAATATTCAAAAAACACATCGCTTCCCTTCAGGTGGAATTGATATCCGTTTAGAGGTGAATCATGGTGTTATTGAAGAAGCACATATTTTCGGTGATTTCTTCGGTGTGGGCGATATGGCTGATGTAGAGCAACGTCTAGTTGGGACAAACTATGACCGTGTAGCGATTGCAAAAGCTTTAGCTGATATCGACGTACCAACATACTTTGGTGGTGTCTCAACAGAAGAGTTTTTACAATTAATTTATTAACAGTAGACAAAAAAATAGTTGGCAAATGCCTTTCGATAAGAAAGATATTTTTAGCCTATACTTAGACTATAGAATGGATATGCTACTGGGAACATTTTGAGTCGAAACATTCCAAACTTCTCAATTGGAGAAATTCGAAGCTACTTCCGTACTCATGATAGAAAAGGGCACGCGCAATTATGGCGCGTAGCCTTTTTTTGGTACAATATACGATAGAAAGGAGTGTCGGTATGGAGAAGCATCGAATATTTATTGTCGAGGATGATGTAAAGATTGCATCATTGCTTGCAGAAACACTTAGAAAATATCAATACGAAGTGGAAACAATCCAAGAATTTGATCATCTAATCGAAGAGTTTACTTCGTTTAATCCACATATGGTATTGCTTGATATAAATTTACCAGCGTATGACGGCTATTATTGGTGTCGTCAGTTACGTCAACATACAACTTGTCCAATCATTTTCATTTCAGCACGATCTGGGGAAATGGATCAAATTTTTGCGCTTGAAAATGGAGGTGACGATTTTATTACAAAGCCATTCAATTATGAAATTGTTTTGGCTAAAATCCGTAGTCACTTACGTCGTACATATGGCGAATATGCGGCTAGGCAAGAAGAACGGACGATTAAGCAAGGGCAGCTTGTATTGCATTTAGAGCGTATGGAGTTGCACAAAAATGATTTAGAAATTCCATTACAGAAAAAAGAATGTATCATTTTAGAGCTGTTAATGGGCCAGGCACCAAAAGTTGTTACGCGTGAGCAACTGTTAGAGGAGCTATGGGACGATCAAGCATTTGTCGATGAAAATACGTTGAATGTTAATATGACGCGTGTGCGTAAAAAGCTAGCGGATTATAATATTTCGTCAACAATTGAGACAGTCCGCGGAGCAGGTTATCGCTTTATATTAAGTGCGGGTGAGCTGTAATGGGTTGGAAATTATTTTTGCGAGATTATGCAACATTTTTTATCTTTCAGCTAATTTTAGTTGGTTTTATTATGGTGTTGTATTGGCTCGACGGCTTCCGTAACGTCGATACTGCTATTTACTCTGTAAGTATTAGTTTGGTATTGCTATGCTCATTTTTACTTATTCGCTATTTAATGCGTCAAAGTTATTTGAGCAAATTATTGCATCTTCCAAAATCAATGGAGGATGTGCTACAAAAAAATGCCAAGACACCAGAAGCGATGCAAGTAGAAAAATATATGCATGAATTATATCGCCTTTATCAGCATGAGCTGCATTCGTTATATGCTAGTCAAAAGCGACACGATCAATTTATGAATCAATGGGTACACCAAATGAAAACCCCTATTTCAGTCATCGAGATGCTATTACAGGATGAGCGACCTCTCGATAAAAAGAATGTGCAAGAGGAAATTGATCGCTTACGTAGAGGATTGGATATGGTGCTTGTCAATGCGCGACTCGAAAATTTTGAAGAGGATATGCAAGTAGAACAGATTCCGTTAAAAGCGATTGTCACTGCAACTGTTAATGAAAATAAACGTTTATTTATAACAAATAGAGTTTTCCCAGAAATTCATATAGAGGATGACATGATCGTTGCGAGTGATTCAAAATGGCTTCGCTTTATTATTGGGCAGTTCGTTACAAATGCGGTGAAATATACGTTTGAAGAAAATAAAAAAATCGTGATGTCTGCGATTAAAAAAGATGATTATATTCAGTTAGCTATTTGTGATGAAGGAATTGGTATTCCTGCTTCTGACCTTTCACGTGTGACTAAAGCTTTTTTTACGGGAGAGAATGGGCGTAAAACTGGGGAATCCACAGGGATGGGCTTATATTTAGCAAAGGAAATCTGTGAAAAACTAGGACATCAATTAGACATTACATCTGAAGTAGGTAAAGGTACGATTGTCACCGTGACATTTACAAATTAGGGGGAGCAATAATGGGAGAAGTACGTATTGATGACTGGGTATTAAATATTGAATTAGAAAAGACGAAAAATCTGTATGACTTACAGATAGAAGCTTGTGACTGTATGTTTTGTGAAAATTTCCGTCAGGCTAGCCTATTACTTCAGGATGAGGTAATGCATTTTTGCAATGCACTTGGGCTAAACTTACATAAACCATGCCTACTTAATGCTTTTCCAGTAGAAGGCGAGCAAGTCATGTATAGTGGGCACTACTCAGTTTGTGGCGAAATAATTAAAGGTGAATTAGATGGTTGGGATATGGTCGTAGGCGAGCATTGCTTTAGTCTAGTTCAAGATGAAGAGAACATACCTTCAGCCATTATAGAGCCACAGTTTCAAATTGGCTTTGAGGTGGTATTAAAATGGCTATTACCAGAATCTATGGAATTAATCGAGAAATAAGGTGGACAAGGCATGCCTATTTTACAAATAAAAGATGTTACAAAAGTATACGAAGGAAAGGTTACACATCGTGCACTCAATCAGTTGAGCTTTGAGGTCGAAGAAGGTGAGTTTTTAGCAGTAATGGGCCCATCGGGAAGTGGTAAGACTACGTTATTAAATATTATTTCTACGATTGACGAACCAACAAGTGGAGAAATCATTTTAGATGGCATGAACCCACATAAGCTAAATGCTACTGAACTTGCTTATTTTAGAAGAAGACAGCTGGGCTTTGTTTTTCAGGATTTCAATTTATTGCATATGCTCACTGTCGAGGAAAATATCGTGTTACCATTAACGCTTGATCAGCAGCCATTAGAAGTAATGGAAGAGCGTCTTGCAGGTATTATAGAAAAGCTTGATTTAGCTTCCTTTTTGCATAAACGTCCGAATGAAATTTCAGGTGGACAAGCACAGAGAACAGCGATAGGACGGGCATTGATTCATAACCCAAGCCTTATTTTAGCAGATGAACCGACGGGAAATTTAGATTCTAATTCTTCGCGGGATGTACTAGAGCTATTAACAAAAATTAATAAGGAAAAACAAACGACAATCGTGATGGTAACTCATGATCCGATTGCAGCAAGCTATTGTGATCGCGTGCTATTTATTAAGGACGGGGAATTTTTCAATGAGATTTATCGAGATGACCGACGTCAAATGTTTTTCCAACGTATTTTAAATGTATTGAGCTTACTAGGAGGAGGGCAAGTAGGTGACCTTTCGACAATTCGCTTACCGTAATGTCGTACGGAACAGCCGTATATACGGGGCCTTTTTTATGGCGAGCTTTTTTTCTGTAGCCGTATTTTTTATCTATTCAATGCTGATGTTTCATCCAGATATTGAACGTGGGATTTTAGGAGAAGTATCGTTAGTCGGCATGATTGGTGCAGAAATCGTACTTGTCCTCTTTACATTGTTCTTTTTATATTATTCGATGAGTGCTTTTTTAGAGGCGAGATCACATGAGTTTGCTATTTTATTGCATCTTGGAATGGAAAAGCGTCAAATGAACAAGCTTGTCTTTTTAGAGACAATGATTATCGGTGCGGGTTCTATTATTGTGGGCATTATTTTTGGATTTTCATTTTCGAAGTTTTTCTTCATGATTGTTCGAGAAATTTTGCATTTAGAGGATTTACCGCTCTATGTTTCGTGGCAACCTTTTTTACTGACAATCGGTGTTTTTACTAGTGCCTTTGTCGTTATTTCTTTCATCAGCGTATATTTTACACGTGAGAGAAAACTTCGCGATCTTATCAAGGGAAATGATTATATAAATAGCGAGACTAGCTATTCAAAGGTTCGTGCAACATATGGCATTGCTTTAATTTTAGCAACCTATGTGCTGGCATTTATCGTTTCTCATACGACAATGATTGGTCTTACTTTATTAATACCGTTCTCAGCAACTTTTGGAACTTACTATTTTTTTAGTGATTCAGTACCATTCTTTTTACAAATTGCACGTGGAAAACGTAAATTTAATTGGCAGCGCTATCGCCTCTTATCTTTAGCTGAACAAACACACATTATGAGAGATAATGTGAAAATGTTTTTCGTCGTAACGATGGTATCGACAATGGCATTTTTATCTGTCGGCGTATTAGCTACGATGTCCTCCTATACAACACAATACGATCGATTAAATCCACTAGGTCTTATCTATAAAGGAGATAGCGATAACCCATATGAAGCTACGCACATTAATTCTCTACGCATCCAATTAGAGGAGAAGGGATTATCCTATCATTTATCTCGCTTTGTAGTTGTTAAGCAAACTTCCTCATATACACGAAATGAGGTGGAGGTATTCCGAGAATCAGATATGAACGTCTTGCTATCCTCCTTTAACTATCCTTTGATTAATTTAGAATCTGGAGAGGCAGTATTCATACCATATTCGGAAGAGTCTTTAAAAAAGCTTAAAAATAAAGAAGTCCAAACGGTTTTAGAAGAAAACTCTATACCTATTACGATAGATAGTGTTTACCCTAAAATAGTATTTCCAGGTTCAATAGTTAGTGTGAATTCTATTGTCATTAGTGATGAAGACTTTGTGAAGCTTGTGAAGCCAATTACAAGTAAGGGTGTTGTGCAGCCGAGCTATCATCTGTTTACTTTTGATATTCCGCAGTGGATGGAGACAAAGGAAATTGGTAAGGACATAGTTGAAATGGCATCAACTGAATATTTTTATAATATTAAGAAGGGCAAGCATAGCCCCTTTTACTTTGAAAATGCAGGATTAAATTATTCTTATATACTAGCTACGTACTCATTATTTACATTAGTTGGTGTTTTAGTAGCGACTGTATTTTTACTAGCGGCTGGTAGCTTCATTTACTTTAAACTGCATACTTCACTTGAACGAGAGAAGCGGAAATTTGATGTCTTAAAGCGAATGGGGTTAACAGATATAGAGTTGAAAAAGCTGGTCAATCGCCATTTATTCCCGCAATTTTTCTTGCCGTGGAGTGTTGCTATGATGCACAGTGCCTTTGCCTTTTTTATGGTTCAAGGCATTTTAAAGGATATTGCTAATATTTCAATAGTTAAAGAAGTTTTCTTTGCATTTGGTTTTTTCGTTCTTATTCAAGTAATTTATTTTTACTTAATCCGTTGGCGATATATCTCACATATCCGTTCTTGAAAATCTGTACAAAAGAGAAAAAAATGAATTTTTTGACGGTAATAATGACATGAAGTAAAAAGACTCATTGTCTTTTAGATATATTTCTTATATAATATTACTGAATAACGATTCATTTTATACGATAAGGGGATGGTGTAATTGAATTTAGTTTCATGTGTTCGTCAACAAGCAGCAGAGCAACCGGAAAAAATTGCGTATCATTTTATGGGGAAAGATACGACGTATGGGGAATTTGAACAGACAATAGGTCGCTTTGCACAGGGGTTACAAGATTTAGGGGTACAAAAAGGGGACCATGTGGCGTTTTTACTCGGCAATACGCCACATTATTTAATTGCTTTATATGCAACGATGCGTTTAGGAGCTACAGCAATTCCTGTAAATCCAATTTATACGCCAGATGAAATTTCTTATATTTTACGTAATGGAGATGTCAAGGCAGTGATTGCGCTCGATGCACTGCTTCCATTAGTAGAAGTAGGTGTACAAGCCTTTCCAGAAGTTGAGACATTTGTAGTTTGTGAAACAACGGCAGATGTAGCTGAAAAAGTAGCTGCTTTATCGGCAGAGGCGAAAGCGAAAACGCATTTATTTTCACAGATCATTGCCCGTGCATCTGGATCATTAGAACCAGCGAACGTAGCAGATGATGATACGGCAATTATATTATATACATCAGGAACAACAGGGAATCCAAAGGGCGCCATGCTGTCCCACGGAAATGTTTATTCAAATGCACGTGACGTTTCTACCTATTTAGGCTATAGAGCTGATGACCGCATTATTGCCACATTACCAGTTTTCCACGTATTTGCGTTAACGGTAGTTGTCAATGCACCTTTAATCAGTGGTGCAACCGTTTTGCTTGCACCGCGCTTTAGTCCAAGTGAAATTTTCGCATTGGCGAAGGAGCAACAGGCAACGGTATTTGCTGGTGTCCCAACGATGTATAATTTTTTACATTTATTACCTGAAGGCAAACCGGAAGATTTTTCGACAATTCGTTTAGCCATTTCAGGAGGCGCATCTTTACCTGTTGCACTATTACATAATTTCGAGCAGAAATTTAATGTACGTGTATCAGAGGGGTATGGCTTATCAGAAGCTTCACCTGTAACATGCTTTAATCCATTAGATAGAGAACGGAAAGCAGGCTCCATCGGTACATCTATTAACAATGTCGAAAATAGAGTCGTTGATGTCAATGGAAGAGAAGTTCCTGTTGGTGAGGTTGGCGAGTTAGTCGTTCGTGGGCCAAACGTGATGAAAGGCTACTATAAAATGCCTGAAGAAACTGCAATGGCCATCCGGGATGGTTGGTTATACACAGGTGATCTTGCAAAAGTAGATGACGAAGGATATTTTTATATCGTTGATCGCAAAAAGGATATGATTATTGTTGGAGGCTATAACGTATACCCGAGAGAAGTCGAGGAAGTGTTGTTTGCTCATGACAATATCGTAGAGGCGGCAGTAGTGGGCTATCCAGACCCTAACTTCGGTGAAGCAGTTCATGCCTATATTGTGCTCAAAGAAGGAACGGCAACTACAGCAGATGATATATTAGAGTACTGTGCAAAACATATGGTGAAATACAAGGTTCCAAAAGTCGTTGAAATCTTGGACGAGCTACCGAAAAATACAACAGGTAAAATTTTGCGTCGTTCTTTAAAAGCGACAACAGTATAAGATTTTTAATAGAATTCATGTCCACCACAGAAAGTCCAGTGGTGGGCTTTTATTTTGAAAATTGTCAATTGTATGGGTGCCTGGCACTCGTAAAAATCCACTAAGCTTTTTGCGCGCGGATTATTGCGTCTTATGTCCTGTGCATTTCCCTAGGCGTCTCCATGGATTCATACTTAGTTTTTAAAACTATATTAAGGGAAAAATTCAGAATTGTTTGAGTGCCTGGCACTTATACTAAATATGACTAAATAAGTTGAGTGCATAGAGCCGTAGTGATAAAATCAGTCATGTGCAAAACTTCTACATACTTTAAAAGGGCTTGTCATATAGTAGGGGAGTAGTAACTTGTATACTATGTTGTATTGATTTGGAACCCTTTTATGCGTAACAACGTCCAAGTTTTTAGGAAAAATTAAATTGAAAGAGAGCATACAAAAACAATGATAGGACTCATTCAAGAGTTAATTAGTTTTATAATGCATATTGATGTGCATTTAGAAGAAATTATTCGTGATTTTGGTAATTGGAGTTATCTCATTTTATTTGCAATTGTGTTTGTCGAAACAGGTGTTGTCATTTTCCCATTTTTACCGGGTGATTCATTACTGTTCGCTAGTGGTACATTAACAGCAGCAATGGGAGCCTTTGATTTATGGATTCTAATACCTGTATTTTTGGCTGCAGCAATTTTAGGGGATACAATGAATTATCATATAGGTCACAAAGTTGGTACTTCGATTCCACCTAAGAGCTTATTAGGCCGAATCGTCAAAAAGGAACGTATGGAAGCTGCGGAGAAGTTTTTCAACACACATGGTGGGAAAACGATTGTTATTGCTCGATTCATGCCTTTCATTCGTACGTTTATTCCATTTGTTGCAGGGGCAAGTAAGATGCATTATAGCTACTTTTTACTGTACAACATAGTAGGTGCAGTTTTATGGGTATTCAGCTGTACATTACTTGGTTATTTCTTTGGGAATATCCCAATTATTAAAGATAATTTCTCGGTAGTTCTTATTTTAATTATATTTATCTCAGTAGTACCAGCGGTTATTGGCGCTTTCAAATCTAAATTTGGGAAATAAATAGATGCTTCAGAAATGTTCTGAGGTATTCAGACTATAGACAACTTGAAAATTTCGAGTTTGTTTATAGTCTTTTTTATTTAAATCTATTTAGAATGGCTATTCGCAAATTATGCTCTGGTTCCAACTGGAGTTTCTAACATCTACTTAAAATACATAAAATTCTATTTCATTTTGCTTAATGTAATTATTTTCTGAACAGTATATGGATTTCTTATGATTTATTTTATAATGCGATTAAAGGCTTATGACAAACACTTTATGTTGTGTGGCAAAGTGGATGTTTATCAAAAAAGTATTATTTATGACTACTCCAGTTACATAAGTAATAAATAGTAAATTGTATAGGTATATGTTAGTTGACGTGTAAGAAACAAATAATATAATGCTGAAAAAATAAGCGTAAGGTACTGAAAGATGCTATAATAATTACTAGAAAATGGTGAATTGGAGGCAACGAAATGGAAGTATTTATCGGAAGACAGCCAATCTTTAATCTTCACGAACAGGTCGTTGCGTATGAATTGTTGTATCGAAATAAAAATGAAAATTCATTTCCTGATGTCGATTCAGATGCTGCAACTGTGGATGTGTTAGTGAACTCATTTTTATCAATAGGTATTGACGAGGTGACGAAAGGGAAGCCTTGTTTTGTTAATTTTACGGAAAACTTGCTTATGAGTTCAATTGAAGAATTTTTAAATCCTTCGCAAATAGTAATTGAGATTTTAGAGGATGTACCACTAACACCCAAATTAGTTGAGCGTGTCATTGAGCTGAAGGCACATGGATTTACAATAGCTTTAGATGATTTTATTTTAAACGAAGATGTACAAATATATGAAAAACTTTTCCCTCATATAGATTATATAAAGGTGGATTTTTTATTATCCTCTGTGCTTGAAAGAATGGAAATTGAAAATATGGTAAAAGAAAATTTCCCTCATATTAAATTGCTTGCTGAAAAAGTGGAGACACAAAACCAATTTAAAGTAGCAAAGCACTCAGGCTATGAGTTATTCCAAGGCTACTTTTTTGAGCAGCCTCAAATAATTAGAGCAATGGATATACCTGCAAATGCAATTCAATATTTCCATATAATTTCTCTTTTAAAAGAAGAAGAGCCTAATGTTCATCTGTTAGCGGAAAACATCGAACGTGATATATCGTTAACGTATAAATTATTAAAAATGATTAATAATTCTAGTAGACGTTCAAAATCTAAAGTGCGTTCAATTAAGCAAGCTATACTATTACTTGGTTTAGCAAATCTACGTAAGTGGATATATTTATTAGCTTTACGTGAATTTGATGGTAAAACGGATTCAGATCTTTTTCAAGAATTGATGCGAACATCTTTGTTCAGAGCAAAAGTTTGTGAAAAATTAGCAAAGCTATCCTATAAGCAAAACTTTTCTGAGTATTTTTTAGTCGGGATGTTTTCATTAATTGATACGATATTACAAAGACCGATGAATGTTATTTTGCAGCAATTACCTTTTTCAGAGGCGATTACGGAAACGATTTTAGGTGGACAAACTGAGATGACACCATATTTAGAGTTTAGTATTGCCCTAGGTAAACTAGATTGGGAACGCCTAGAGCAATTAGCACCTCAAATAAACATTGAAATGGCAAGCATTGATCTTTTATATAATGAAGCTTTAGAATGGGCGGAAACATCATTATAATTAGGGAAAAACTACAGAAAATAAGCTACCGATGTTCACAAGGTAGCTTTTTTTGTTTGTTAGGTCGAGTTTCTCTTCATCAAGATGAAGTTCTCAACGTGAATACTATTTGCTATAATCATGTCGTCTTTAGAAAAATTCTGATAGTTGAAGTGGGCGTGAGGAAATGAATCAATCACAAGATGTAAAGGCAAGTATTTTGGAATATGTGTATGTAATTGTTGGTGCCGCAATAGTGGCAATTGGTTTTAATGTATTTTTACTACCAAATCAAGTAGCTTCAGGAGGCGTTAGCGGCATAAGCACCATTTTACATGGCTTATTTGGCTGGAATCCTGGACTAGTACAATATGCATTTAATATCCCGTTGTTTTTAGCAGGAGTTCTAATACTTGGTAAAAAGTTTGGTGTAAAGTCTTTTGTCGGTACAATAACGTTACCGTTTATCGTCTTATTAACGAATAATTGGGAACCTTGGACTGATAACCCTTTACTTGGTGCACTTTTTGGTGGAATTGTTGTCGGATTAGGAATAGGACTAGTCTTTAAGGGGAATGCTTCTACTGGTGGCACTGATTTACTAGCTCAAATTATTACAAAGTATACCGGATTATCGCTTGGTACAAGTGTACTATTAATTGATGGCATTATCGCAATTAGTGCAGCAATTGTTTTTGACTTAGAAAAAGGACTCTATGCCTTAATCGGCCTTTATGTCACAACAAAAACGATTGATATTATTCAGCTTGGATTTAGTCAATCTAAAATGGTATATATTATTACGTTGAAACAAGATGAAGTGCGTGATGCGATATATGCTGAAATTGATCGTGGTGTGACAAAATTGCCTGCAATTGGCGGCTATACTGGAGAAGCACGACCAGTTTTAATGGTTGTTGTCTATCAAACAGAGTTCACAAAGCTGAAACAACTCATTAAAAGCGTTGATCCATCTGCGTTTGTCATCGTTTCTGATGCCTACGAGGTGTTAGGTGAAGGTTTCAAGCGTGCATAAATTTGGTATAATAGCAATGGTAAGATATTCATTTACTTAGGAGGGGTACTAATGAAAAAAGCAATGTTAACATTAGTGTTCGGTTCAGCAATTTTCTTAGCTGCATGTGGCGGCGGAGGAGATAAAAATAATGCGACAGGTAATAACGATACGGCTGCTGAACCAGACGGTAAAGCTATCGCAATGAAATCATGCGTTTCTTGTCACGGTGGTGAGCTACAAGGTATGGGTAATACACCTGCACTAAACAATGTAGGTTCTCGCTTATCTGAAGAAGAAATTTTAGATGTGATTAACAATGGTCGTGGGGCAATGCCAGCTGGACTTATTAAAGGTGCAGACGCTGAAGCTGTTGCCAAATGGTTAGCAACTCAAAAATAAATAAATGACAAAAACTAGCGGTTCTGGAGACCGCTAGTTTTTCTATTTGTAACTGTAAATGGTATATCTCTCGTAATTTTGCAAATGTATGTTACACCGCTGTCTAGAAGTAAGTATAATAGTGTTACTAAATAAACATGCAAACAAGTGTAATTTCATTTCTTTTATACATAGGCATGCTAAAATAAAACAATATTCAATTCGTTTGAATGGAGGCTGCAAATATTGGTCGTAGTATTGACAAGGGACGTAATGGAAAAATTTAAGTTAGAGCTATTAGGTGGCGAGGAAGGTATTGGAAGAACTATTACTACAAGTGATATTTCTCGACCTGGGTTAGAGATGGCTGGATATTTTACGCATTATCCTGCAAATCGAGTACAATTGCTAGGGAAAACGGAGCTTTCCTTTTTCGAAATGTTACCAACGAATGTTAAACTAGAACGCATGCGTTTACTATGTTCACAGGATACGCCGGCTATAATTATATCTCGTGACCTAGAAGTGCCTGAGGAGCTTATTCAAGCTTCAAACGAAAAGCATGTACCCGTATTTAAAACACATATGACGACAACAAAATTTTCGAGTAGACTAACCAATTATTTAGAAGGACGTTTAGCACCGATGACAGCGGCGCATGGCGTGTTGGTCGATGTATATGGCATTGGTGTGCTCATTATCGGAAAAAGTGGTGTTGGGAAAAGTGAAACAGCGCTAGAGCTTGTAAAAAAGGGGCATCGACTTGTTGCGGATGATTGTGTGGAAATTCGTCAGGAATCTGAGGATTTTTTAATAGGCAGTCCGCCTCCGCTTCTGGAGCATTTATTGGAAATACGAGGTATTGGTATTATCGATATTATGACCCTCTTTGGTGCAAGTGCCGTACGACCTTATAAGCGTATTACTTTAATTATTGAGTTGGAGATATGGGATCCTGCCAAAGTATACGATCGTTTAGGTTTAGAAGAAGAGAAAATGAAGATAATTGATACAGAACTGACAAAACTAACAATTCCAGTACGACCTGGACGAAATGTATCCGTAATTATCGAAGTGGCAGCAATGAATTACCGTTTAAAGAAAATGGGTGTCAATGCAGCTGAAGAGTTTTCAAGACGCTTAGATGAAGTCATTTCTTCAACAGATGAATTAGACGATTAAAAGGTAACAGATCGTTAAATATTGAGAGGAGCATAAGATGGATTTATTACTTTTAGACATTAACCCGATAGCCTTCCATTTAGGGCCAATTCCTGTACGTTGGTATGGATTGTTAATTGTATCGGGGATTATTTTAGCATATTTTGTTGGACAAAGAGAGGCTGTAAAACGCGGATTGCCCGAAGATTTTTTAGCTGACTTGTTATTATGGGCAGTACCGATTTCTATCATCTGCGCACGCATCTATTATGTTTCTATGCGTTGGGATTATTATAGTGAAAATCCAGGCAGCATTATTCAAATTTGGAATGGCGGTATTGCTATTCATGGTGCGCTTATAGGTGCATTTGTGACGGCTTACATATTTACTCGCAAAAAAGGGGTAAGCTTTTTACGCGTGGCAGATATTCTAGCGCCTAGTCTTTTAATTGGACAAATTATTGGTCGTTGGGGCAATTTTATGAATCAAGAGGCATTTGGTGGACCAGTGTCACGTTCATTTTTAGAAAACCTTATGCTACCTGATTGGATTATTAATCAAATGTACATTGAAGAACTAGGCACATATGTACATCCTACATTTTTATATGAATCTACATGGAATTTTGTCGGCTTATTAATTTTACTGGCATTACGTAAAGTGAATTTAAATCGTGGGGAAATATTCTTTAGCTATTTAATTTGGTACTCAATCGGTCGTTTCTATATAGAAGGTTTACGTACAGATAGTCTATATTTAATTGGAGACATACGATCAGCGCAGGTCGTTTCAATTATTGGCATTGTTGTAGGGCTTGGGGCAATTATTTACCGAAGATTGAAAGTAAAGCCTGCAGTGAAATATTTGGACAATAAGTAAGGAGTGTAAAGGATGACTGTAAAAGCATTGCTTTTTGATTTTGATGGTACACTATTAAATACAAATGACTTAATTATTCAATCATTTATGCACGTTTTGGAAGAGAGATTTCCCGGGCAATATTCGCCAAAAGATTGCCTAAAATTCATGGGTCCGTCATTAAAACAGACATTTAGTGAAATAACACCAGGCGAAGAAGAAGAAATGATGGCAAAATATCGCGCTTGGAATGAACCACATCATGATGAGCTTGTAACCGAGTTCCCTGACGTTGTGTCAACTTTAGAGCAATTGAAGTCGATGGGTATTAAATTAGCCATTGTCTCAACAAAGCGGAATGCTATGATTGATCGCGGCCTGAACATTCTAGGTGCTAGTCACCTATTCGATGTGATAGTAGGGACAGATGATGTGCAAAATGTGAAGCCAAATCCAGAGCCAGTTTTACTTGCTTTATCACGTCTAGGTGCAGCAAAGGAAGACGCCATTATGATTGGTGATAATTCTCATGATATTGAAGCTGCACATAACGCAGGTGTAAGAGCTGCAGGTGTTGCATGGTCAATAAAAGGGGAACAATATTTACAGCAGTTTAACCCAGAATATATATTGCAGCATATGAAGGATTTACTTGATATTGTGAAAGAGGGGTAAATGGATGGCGCGTAAAACAGAAAGATATCGTGTCGAGGGCGCAAACTCGTTATGGAATGTATATGATACGGTGTCCTTTTGGAAGGTGATGAAGTGCTTCATTGTCATTCAAATTGGACGCTTCACACCTTTTTTACGCGTGAAGAACTGGCTGTATCGCACTTTTTTAAAAATGAAAATTGGTGACAAAACATCTATTGCTTTAATGGTCATGCCTGATACGATGTTTCCAGAGCGTATTCATGTCGGAAATAATACAGTCATTGGCTTTAATACGACAATTTTAGCGCATGAATACTTAATTGAAGAATATCGTCTAGGGGATGTCCATATTGGCAATGAAGTGATGGTAGGTGCTAATTCAACTATTTTACCTGGAGTGATGATAGGTGACGGAGCCATCGTGTCAGCCGCAACACTAGTACATAAGGATGTACCTGCAGGCTGTCTAGCAGGTGGTAACCCGATGCAAATTATTTATACAGCAGAACAGATGGCCGAGCGCAAACAGAAGGAAGTTGTGCAATGGTGTACGCCGAAAAAGTAAAAAAAGTGTTAGATTGACTGCGGTCAATCTAACACTTTTTGTTATGCCGTTGATGTCCGCTACGGCGGTGCTTTCCGCGGGCACACCGTAAGCCGCAACCCTCGCTAACGCGCGGTTTGTTGCGTCTTACGCTGCGTGCGTTCCCGCAGGAGTCACCGCCTTCGCTACCATCACCTAGTGCTATCTACTAAATTTTATCTATTGCCAAAGAAAGAGTGGTTTTGATTTTATTCCTTTTGTATTGAGGAAATAACCTACATCTTTAAAAATTTATTAAGCCGTTGTTATTCGCTCCAGTGCCAACTTTCCACGGGCACACCGTAAGCCGCAACCCTCGCTAATGCGCAAAATGCCAGCGTCTAACTTTTTGTGCTGTACTCGCAGGAGTCACCGCTTTCGCTTCCAATAACTCGTACTATCACTATTTGCTAAATTTTATTTTAGGTTTACATGCGTTATGCTATAGAGCTTGATAACAGTTCAACTTTAGATAAATAGGTGTATAATTAACTGAATAATAAGTAATTAAATTTTTAGAGAATTCAGTGCGCAATATATTGACTGAATAAAAGGAATGCGTTAAAATACTTTCATATTCTAATTCTCTAGTACTCTAGTGAGTTAAAGTGAAACGTGAGGAAGTGTCAACATGTCCGCGATTAAAATGTTTGAAAAGCCACTTGGTATGCGCGATAAATTTCCGCAAATTTATGAAAAAGTAGAAGCTGTAAGACATACAGGTCGAAGCTTTTTACGCTCAAGAGGCTATGAATTTATAAAAACGCCTACAGTAGAGTATTTCGATACAGTAGGTAAAGCATCTGCAATTTCCGATGCGCATTTATTCAAGCTTGTAGATAGTCAGGGCAATACGCTCGTCCTACGTCCTGATATGACAACACCTATTGCTCGAGTAGCCACTTCGAAATTATTAAAAGAAATGATACCGCTACGCTTAGCTTACTTTGCTAGTGTATTCCGTGCACAGGAAACAGAAGGTGGACGGCCAGCAGAATTTGAGCAAATGGGTGTTGAGCTAATCGGTGATCATTCGGTATTTGCAGATGCTGAGGTAATCGCTACAGCAATGGAACTGTTAAAGCAGTTTGGCATAGAAAATTTCAAAGTAACGATTGGACATGCAGGTGTCTTAAATTGTATTTTACAGGACTATACAGAAAGTATCGAACAAGAAGACGCACTACGCACGTTGCTTGTACAGCGTAACTACGTAGGCTTTGAAGAGGCAGTGGCATCTTTTGATTTACCAAAGACAAAATCAGATGCATTATTACAATTTATCGAAGAGGCAATGACCTTAAAAGAAATTCGGGATATCGAAAAATATGTGCGGAAAAATGACGCATTAGAATATATGCAACAGCTTGCAAAATTGTTAGAAGTTGCTGACTTAGCTCAGTATGTAGCGTTTGATTTTACCCTATCAAGTCATATGAGCTATTACACAGGAATGTTATTTGAAGTGTTTGCATCAGGCAGCGGTTTTCCATTAGGGAATGGTGGACGTTATGATGGATTACTTGAAGTATTTGGCTCAAAAGTTGGGGCTACAGGCTTTAGTATTCGTGTAGACAGACTATTAGAAACAATAACAGCACAAGCTTTAGAAAAGGAAGAAGCTGTCGTTGTACTATTTGAGGAAGCAGACTTTGAGGTGGCTCTTGAAAAGATACAAGCTTTAAGAGCAGAGGGAAAACAAGCGACCTTACAGTTAAGAAGTAGTTTAGTTGATGAAGCAGCCTTTTTAACACATTTTACTGAGGTAGTTGTTGTTGGACAGGAGGAAATTTGCGGTGAATGAATTAACAATTGCTATGCCGAAAGGGCGCATTTTTGAAGAGGCATACCAAATGCTTATAGAAGCAGGCTTTAATTTACCAGAAGAGGTTGAGATGACGCGTAAATTAATGATAGAAATTCCTGAAGAAAAAATTCGTTTTATACTAGCAAAACCTATGGATGTTCCTGTGTATGTCGAGCACGGTGTTGCAGATATAGGCATTGCCGGAAAAGATGTCTTATTGGAACAACAGCGAGTCGTCCATGAGCTTCTTGATTTAAGAATAAGTACATGCTATATCGCATCAGCAGGCTTACCTAATACGACGATGAACGAAATTGCGCCACGCATTGCGACAAAATATCCAAACATTGCGATGAAGTACTATAAAGGTATTGGTGAGCAAGTAGAAATTATTGAATTAAATGGGTCGATTGAGCTTGCACCGATGATAGGCCTAGCGGACCGCATTGTAGATATTGTATCGACAGGACGGACCCTTAAAGAAAATGGCTTAGTCGAGTATGAGTTTATTACAGATGTATCCTCGCGCTTAATCGCCAATCCAGTGAGCTATCGAATGAAAGGTGATCGCATCATTGACCTAGTAAAACGCTTAAAGAATTGCGTCGACTAATAAAATATCATGTGCTTCTACTTGTAAACTCGTTGCAAAAAGAGCGCTGCATGAATTGCTAGAAACCAAAGGGGACTTTTTTCATGAAAATAACAAAGTTAGCAAAAGGTATTTCCTTGAAACGACCACTTGAAGGTGGCAATGAAGAACAATTAATGGTTGTACGACAAGTATTGGCGGATGTCCGAGCACAAGGTGACATCGCAGTACGTACATATACAGAAAAATGGGATGGCTTTGCACCTGACAATTTACGTGTCACAAAGGAAGAAATTGCAGAGGGTGTAAAGGCGATAGATGCACAACTATATGCAGATTTAACGGAAGCTGCACAAAATATTCGTCTCTATCATGAGCAACAAAAGCGTTCTGGCTATCGAATGGAATTAGCAAATGGCTCCTGGCTTGGACAACGTATTACTGCGCTCGATGCAGTAGGTCTTTACGTTCCAGGAGGGACAGCTGCATATCCCTCCTCCGTATTGATGAACGTGATTCCTGCACAAGTTGCTGGTGTTCAGCGAATTGTTATTACATCACCTGCTGGTCGTGATGGTAAATTACCTGCTGGCGTGCTTGCTGCTGCTCATATTTTAGGAGTAGAAGAAGTATATAAAATTGGTGGTGCACAGGCAATTGCGGCACTTGCCTACGGAACGGAAACGATTCAAGCGGTCGATAAAATTACAGGCCCTGGCAATATTTTTGTTGCACTTGCTAAACGTGAAGTATTTGGTGAAGTCGCAATTGATATGATTGCGGGACCAAGTGAAATTGCAGTAATTGCAGATGAAACAGCCTTTGCAGATGAAGTTGCAGCAGATCTTTTATCACAGGCAGAGCATGATAAGATGGCTTGTGCCATTTTAGTGACAACATCTGAGCAACTTGCTAATAATGTAGCACTTGAAGTGGAAAAGCAATTAACCATTTTACCACGTGAAGAGGTAGCACGTGCATCAATAGAAAATTATGGTGCGATTTATATTGCCGAAACGATGTCAGATGCAGTAGAGGCAATTAACTCATTAGCTCCGGAACATTTAGAAATCGTTACAAAAAATGCGGAAGCTGTGGCAGAGCAAGTACGTCACGCTGGCGGTATCTTTATCGGGCGATATAGCTCAGAGCCTGTTGGTGATTATTTTGCAGGCACAAACCATGTATTACCAACAAACAGCACAGCTCGTTTTGCAAGTGGGTTAAATGTAGATGACTTCGTGAAAAAATCGAGCATCGTTTATTACACTGAAAAAACTTGGGCCGACAATGCCCCGAAAATTGCACGTTTAGCTCGCATGGAAGGTCTAGAGGGGCATGCTCGTGCAGTAGAATCTCGCGGATGGGAAAAGGAGTAGAACGATGACAGAACAGAAACGCTACGCAAAGGTAGAGCGGACAACTAATGAAACACAAATATCAGTAGCCATTGATTTAGATGGTGAGGGCAAAGCGGATATACAAACAGGTGTTGGTTTTATGGACCACATGTTGGATTTATTTATTAAACACGGTCTTTTTAATGGCACAATTCAAGCGAACGGTGATACGCACATTGACGATCACCACACGACAGAAGACCTTGGCATTGTGTTAGGACAAGCAATTCGTGAAGCGCTCGGTGATAAGAAAGGCATTAAACGTTACGGTAACGCCTTTGTTCCAATGGATGACGCACTTGCTCAAGTCGTGGTCGATTGCTCAAATCGTCCGCATTTAGAATATCGCGTGCCCGAGCTAAAAGAGAAGGTCGGCAATTTTGACACAGAATTAGTGCATGAGTTTTTATGGAAATTCGCACTTGAAGCAAGAATGAATGTGCATGTCATTGTGCCATATGGTCAGAATACGCACCATATAATTGAAGCTATCTTTAAGGCGTTAGCCCGTGCGATTGATGCAGCAGTTGAGATTGATCCTCGTGTTAAAGGTGTACCTTCAACAAAGGGGCTGTTAACGTGAAAATCGGTGTAATCGACTATGGCATGGGCAATTTATTTAGTGTCGAGCAAGCATTAAAACGCCTTGGCTGTGAGGTCGTAGTAACAGCAGATGAATACGAGCTAGATGCAGTCGATGCACTTTTATTGCCAGGTGTGGGCGCTTTTCCTGACGCTATGAAACGCTTAGCTGAAACAAAATTAGATAACTACCTCCAAAAAGTAAAGGCAGAAAATCGACCGTTGCTTGGTATTTGTTTAGGGATGCAGTTATTATTTGAAGAAAGTGCAGAGGTGACATTAACGAAGGGTCTAGGTTTCTTCAAAGGGAGCATTCAACGTTTTAGCGGAATTGAAGGGGATCAATCATATCGAGTGCCTCATATGGGGTGGAATCAATTGAATGTAACGAATCGCCCTTTATGGCTAAAAGAGGAAGCAACTGCCGAGCATGTTTATTTTGTCCATTCATTTTATGCGACAAATATTGATACAACAGAGCTTGTGGCTTATGCAGACTATTATGGTATTGAAGTGCCAGGAATTGTTGCAAACGGCTCTATTACAGGTATGCAGTTCCATCCAGAAAAGTCGGGTGAGTTAGGCGTTTACTTATTAGAACAATGGTTAAAAGGGGTGGCGGCGTGCTAACAAAACGTATTATTCCGTGTCTTGATGTAAAGGATGGGCGTGTTGTCAAAGGTGTACAGTTCGTTTCATTGCGCGATGCAGGAGATCCGGTAGAGCTTGCAAAGTTTTATGATGAGCAAGGGGCAGATGAGCTTGTATTTTTAGATATATCGGCATCGCATGAAGGTCGTGAAACAATGGTCGATGTGGTGCGCCAAACAGCGGCGACATTAGCTATTCCATTTACCGTTGGCGGTGGCATTCGCTCGTTAGAGGATATGAAACGTATTTTACGAGCTGGTGCTGATAAAGTATCCGTTAATACATCTGCTTTAGAACGTCCAGAGCTTATTAAGGAAGGTTCTGACTTCTTCGGTGCTCAATGTATTGTTGTTGCAATCGATGCGCGCTACAGTGAAGAAGACGGTACGTGGATGGTGTATACACACGGAGGCCGCAACAAAACATCATGGCGAGTGATAGAGTGGGCAAAAGAGGCTGTTCGCTTAGGTGCTGGTGAGATTTTATTAACCAGTATGAATCAGGACGGAGAAAAATCTGGCTTTGATTTAGCGTTAACAAAGGCGGTAAGAGATTCCGTGACAGTCCCCGTCATCGCAAGTGGTGGTGCAGGGAATGCCGAACATTTTTACGAAGTATTAACAGATGATGTAGATGCAGATGCAGCACTTGCAGCATCCATTTTTCATTACAAGGAAACGAGCGTAGCGCAAGTAAAACAATACTTACGTGAAAAAGGAGTGGCAGTTAGATGATGAATAACATTAAATTTGACGATAAAGGTCTTGTGACAGCCGTTGTGCAAGATGCCAATACAAAAGAAGTATTAACAGTAGCCTATATGAATAAAGAGTCATTAGAAAAAACATTGGAATCAGGCGAAACATGGTTTTACTCACGTTCTCGCGAAGAGCTATGGCATAAAGGAGCTACAAGTGGAAACGTACAAAAGGTAGTATCCATTAAAGCGGATTGTGATGGCGATGCATTAGTTGTAGAAGTACTTCCTGCTGGCCCAGCATGCCACAATGGAACGACTTCTTGCTTTACGAATGTACTTCAAGAAAACGCTAAAGTTGGTTCAGTGGGTATTATCCCTGAACTAGTCAAAGTCATTGAAAAGCGTGAGCAAGAAATGCCAGAGGGAGCATACACTACATATTTATTCGATAAAGGCATCGATAAAATTTGTAAAAAAGTTGGGGAAGAAGCAACAGAGGTTGTCATCGGTGCAAAAAATCGTGATGCAGAAGAGGTAAAATGGGAAGCGGCAGATTTAATTTACCATCTATTAGTTTTACTACAAGAACAAAAAGTAAATGTTTTTGATGTATTGCATGTGTTGGAAAAACGTCACGAGGAGAAATAACAGCATATCGCTTATTGTATGGTATAATATAAGTTACTGTAAAAAGGAACGTATGATGCGTTCCTTATTTCTTGTTTCGGAGGAAATATTTTGGAAAAGAAACGTCAAAAAGAGAAGCAAACGAATGTCGTATCGTTCATTCCAACAGGCGACTATTATTATAAAAAATCAATTCAAGCGATGAATAGCGGACAAATGGATAAAGCTTATAAATATTTACAGCGTGCTGTTGATTTAAGTCCAGATGATCCAATGATTTTATTGCAATTAGCGATTGTAGAATTAGAAGGTCAAAGTTTTGAAGAAGCCTATGATTTACTTCGTCGTGCCTATCAATTAGATCCAAATGAGCCGGAAATTATATTTTATATGGCGGAAGTGTCTGGGTGCGTCGGCATTATTCAAGATGCCAAACGCTTTGCGGAGCAGTACTTAGAAATGGAACCTGAGGGCGCTTATGCAGATGAAGCGGCAGAAATATTGGAGTTTGTAGCTTTTGAACAAGATGATTATGAAGAGCTTGAAGGAAGTGGCGAGGATTTATATCGTCAGGAGCAAGCTCGTCGTTGTATGGAAAAGGGAGATTTTCCAGAAGCGATAAACATTTTAGAACAACTAGTAGAAGATAGACCAGAATTTTGGTCTGCATACAATAATTTAGCTTTGGCTTATTTTTATGTCGGTGAAGCAGAGCAGGCAAAAGCAATCCTAAACACTGTACTGCGTGAAAATAAAGGGAATTTACATGCGTTATGCAATTTAACGGTTATTGCGTATTACGAGAAAAATGATGAGGAATTAAATGCACTTTTAGAGGTATTGGTGAAAATACAGCCATATGCTTGGGATCATCGTTATAAACTAGGTGCAACGCTTGCACTTATTGGTCAATATGAAATAGCCTTTAAATGGCTACGAAGCATGCAAAAACGTGGCTATTTAGGTGATCCAGGATTTTACTTTTGGTTATCGCATGCTGCGTATTTCTCTGGCTATGATGAAATTTCAAAGGGTGCTTGGGAGCAGTTGCTTGAGCTTGATCCAGAGAAAGAGGGCTTTGAACCTTGGCGTCAGCAGGAAAATACATATGAGCTTGACGCATTAGAACATGATCGTGACTTCATTGTATCTAAACTTGAAAGTGAATATATAAGTGATCGCCTATTCGGTTTATTTTTACTACAAGGTACAGCGCATAAACAGGAAATCATTGCTCATCCTAAATGGATAGATGTTGAACAATTTGGTGCTTTCGAAAAGCTTTTTTTAGCTTATGCACTTGGTCATCAGTTTGATGAAAAAAACAAAGTCGAGGCAAGCTTTTTAAGAGCCGTCCGTGTATCAGAGATATTATTAGAGCAATATGGGAAAATGACAACATTAGTTGCACCGATGTTTCAAATGTGGTTTGTGCTTTGTGAACAAGCACTGGGTGAAAATTATCGCTTTACAAATCCAGCGGCCATTGCAGGTGCAAATGATTTCTTATTCCGCTCATCTCGCATGTTGAAGGTGACGAAAAAGGAAATTGCAGAGCAGTATGGGATATCTGTGTCTACATTATCTAAATATATTGAAGAAATGTTAACGTTTTTACCAACGAGTTAAATTCAGGCTGTGAGCAACAAAGTTGAATAACTTAATGCTTTCACATACGATGAACATACTAACGTTATTATAAAAAAGTTTTACAAGTTTAGGAGGAAGTATGTATGTCAGAAGAAAAAATTTATGATGTTGTAATTATCGGAGCAGGACCTGCCGGCATGACTGCGGCTGTTTATACATCACGTGCAAACCTTTCAACGCTAATGATTGAGCGTGGTATTCCTGGCGGACAAATGGCGAATACAGAAGAAGTAGAAAATTATCCAGGGTTTGATACTATTTTAGGACCTGAGCTATCTACTAAAATGTTCGAGCATGCGAAAAAATTTGGCGCTGAGTATGCATACGGTGATGTTTCAGAAATCATCGATGGAGAAGAATACAAAATCATTAAATCTGGTGCTAAAGAATATAAAACACGAGCAATTATCCTTTCTACAGGTGCAGAATATAAAAAAATGGGTGTACCAGGTGAAAAAGAGCTTGGTGGACGCGGTGTCAGCTATTGTGCAGTATGTGATGGTGCATTCTTTAAACAAAAAAATCTCGTTGTCGTAGGTGGTGGGGATTCAGCTGTTGAAGAAGGTGTTTATTTAACACGTTTTGCTGATAAAGTAACAATTGTTCACCGTCGTGATAAATTACGTGCTCAAAAAATTCTACAAGATCGTGCATTTGCCAATGAAAAAATTGATTTCATTTGGAATGCCACAGTAAAAGAAATTAACGATGCTAACGGTAAAGTAGGCAGCGTAACATTACAATCAACTGTTGACGGCACAGAATCAGAATTTAATGCTGATGGCGTATTTATCTATATTGGTATGCTTCCATTAACAAAACCTTTTGGAGCATTAGGAATTTTAAATGAAGCTGGTTATATTGTGACAAACGATAATATGGAAACTAAAGTACCAGGTATTTTTGCTGCAGGAGATGTTCGTGAAAAAACGCTTCGCCAAATCGTAACTGCGACTGGCGATGGTAGTATTGCAGCACAAGCAGCACAACATTATGTGGAAGAATTATTAGAAAAAATTAACGCATAATAGGCCTAAAAAACAGTTCGTATCGAATGCCCACGTTCAGCGACCAAAGCTGGTTGCTATTGGCCGTTATTACCGGAAAAAAATACAATTTTTTAATACGGTTTTAATATTGCTGTAACTTGAATGACATATAAAAGGTGTATTATTTAGAGTGTAATTAGCAATCCCCCTTTTATTTTTTTAGTAGGTTGTTTCCGCCTAATTAGGTGGGAGCAACCTATTTTTGATATTTGTGCTAGTGACTGGCACTGAAACAATTCTGAATTCAGTGCCAGTCACTCAAACAATTCTGAATTTTAATGTCATTCACTCTATCGCTCCACGCAAATTCCTGCGACAACAGCACAAAAGTAAGACGGAACAAACTGCGCGATCGCGACAGTAGTGGCTAACCTTGTGTTGTATGGAAAGCGAAGTAGAGTTATACGCAATAATAAGCCTGATGCTTAGGCTTATTATTTTTGAATGTGTCATGTCTAACAATAGAAAACTGTATACTATAAGTATGGTTATTCGTGTAAAATAACTGTCATTGGGAGTACGACGACCCTTTATGAAAAAGAAACAAAAATCCTTAAAGATGATTCAAAATAATCGATTTTTTGCGCAAGATACCATAGTTGTGAAATGAAGACAAACTCTGATAGGTCTTGCTATAATAAAAAATATAATGCAAAAGAGATTAGAGGTGTGTCTATGCAAAGAATTGCAAACTTAATTGCCGTAAAAGACGGCAAAGTATTATTACTTCAAAAGCCGAGACGGGGCTGGTATGTAGCACCAGGCGGAAAAATGGAGAGCGGTGAGTCGATTTATGAGGCTGCTTTACGTGAGTTTCAGGAAGAAACAAATGTTATACCATTGAACGCGCATCTAAAGGGTGTATATACGATGATTATTAAAGAAGATAACGTTAAGGTGGATGAATGGATGCTATATACTTTTATGGCGAAAGATATAGAAGGAGTACCATTCGAAGAAACAAGAGAAGGTAAGCTTGCATGGCACCCAGTTGGGGATTTAAAACATTTGCCGATGGCTGAAGGTGATCGAACAAATTTACAATTTGCTGTTTCGCAATCAGGCATTCAGTACGGCACATTCGAATACACGAAGGATTTTGAATTGCTTCATGAGAAAATACAAATATCAATAGAACAATAAAGGAGCTGCATGACAGTGGTGGTTGAAAGTCAACAATGTACACACGAATTGGTCATTATTACAGGAATGTCTGGAGCTGGGAAGACAGTAGCTATTCAAAGCTTTGAGGATTTAGGGTATTACTGTATTGATAATTTACCACCAGCGTTACTCACGACTTTTTTAACTTTACTTAGGGATTCAGGTAAAAATATTACACGTATTGCAGCTGTCATGGATATGCGTGGCGGCAACTTTTTTGATTCGCTTATTGGTGCGCTTGACCATATATTAAAAGAGGGCGACATCATTGTCCGCATTTTATTTTTAGATGCAGATGATGCAACGCTTGTAAGACGTTATAAGGAAACAAGACGTGCACATCCATTAGCTGTAACTGGTTTACCGCTAGATGGTATTAAACAAGAACGCGTACTTCTATCAGAAGTAAAAGGTCGCGCTAATTTCGTTTATAATACGTCTAACATGAAACCAAAAGAGCTACGCGAGAAAATCGTTAATGAATTTGCAAGTGATGCAGATCATACTTTTTCAATTAATATTATGTCCTTTGGATATAAACATGGTATGCCAATAGATGCAGACTTAGTATTTGATGTGCGCTTCTTAAAAAATCCTTATTATGTGGAGGAATTGCGCCCTAAAACTGGTTTGCAAACTGAAGTCTCATCTTATGTATTAGCGTTAGAGGATACACAAATCCTTATTCAAAAACTAACGGATTTGTTTGAATTTATGATACCGCTTTATAAACAAGAGGGGAAATCACAACTTGTCATTGCTTTTGGTTGTACAGGAGGACAGCATCGTTCGGTGACTTTAGCAGAATATTTTGGCGCTTGCTTAGCCAAAAAAGAAAATGCTGTGATATCGCACCGTGACATCAATCGAAGAAAGGATTGAGTGAATGGGGAAAAAGCAAACAAGGCTAGTTGTAATAGGTGGTGGTACTGGCCTTTCTACGTTACTGCGTGGTTTAAAGCATCACCCGTTTGATATCACTGCAATCGTAACAGTTGCGGATGATGGTGGTTCCTCAGGACGTTTACGTGATGATTACGATATCCCTCCGCCTGGTGATGTTCGTAATGTCATCGCTGCATTATCGGATGTGGAGCCACTCGTTGAGCAAATGTTTCAATATCGCTTTTCGGTATCAGAGGATTTAAATGGTCATTCTCTTGGCAATTTAATGTTAACGGCCTTAACCGATATAACTGGGGATTTTAGTCATGCTATTAGTGAAATGGGAAAAGTTTTAAAAGTACATGGTCGAGTAATCCCAGCGGCTAATAAAAAAATTACTTTAAATGCCGAATTAGAAGATGGGGTAGTAATTGAAGGTGAGTCAAAAATTCCAACTGCCGGAAAGCGCATTAATCGCGTTTTTTTAGTGCCTGAAAATGTGCAACCGCTACCGGAGGCAATACGAGCAATTAATCGAGCTGACTATATTTTAATAGGACCTGGAAGCTTATATACGAGTATTATTCCTAATTTGCTAGTAAAAGAAATTGGAGAAGCTGTAGTAAGAGCCAAGGGACGAAAAATTTATGTATGTAATTTAATGACTCAAAAAGGTGAAACGATTTCTTATACAGCAGGTGACCATGTTGAGGCTATTCTCAAGCATGTTGGGGATTCTTTTATTGATGCTATTTTAGTAAATGATGAACAACTTCCGCACCCTGTTAAAGAGCTGTATAAAGAAGAATGTGCGGAGCCCGTAACATTTGATGTTGGTAAGCTTGAAAGTATGGGGTTAGAGGTTATAAAACGTGATATTGCAACCATTCGACCAGATGGGACAGTTCGTCATAATGCTGCAAATGTAGCACAATGGCTTGTGGATTATGCAAAAATCTTACCGAAAAAGTAAGGAAGCCTACAATAGAGTCCTAAAGAATGCTTGTTGTATATGGTAAGATGAACATATACATAGAAATAAAGGTCGAAAGGAGGGCGTAATATGTCATTTGCTTCAGAAACGAAAAAAGAGCTGACGCAAGTAGAAGCGGACGATTATTGTATGAAAGCAGAAGTATCTGCTTTAATTCGTATGAATGGTTCATTATCTTTTGCTAACAAGCAACTTAGTTTAGACGTGCAAACTGAAAATGCTGCTATCGCTAGAAGGCTTTACACAATTATGAAGAAGTTGTATCCATATAACGTCGAGCTACTTGTACGTAAAAAAATGCGTTTGAAAAAGAACAACGTTTATATATGTCGTGTGCGAGAAGGGGCGCGTGAGTTACTCATTGATTTAGCGATAATTTCGGATGATTTCCAATTCAATCACACGATTTCTAAAGAGCTTATTAGAAAGAGTGGCCATAAAAGAGCTTACTTACGTGGAGCATTTTTAGCAGGTGGCTCGGTAAATAACCCAGAAACGTCTGCCTATCACTTAGAAATTTATTCTTTGTATAAAGAACACGGTGAAGCATTAATGGACTTGATGAATGAATTTGAGTTGAACGCAAAAACAATTGAACGAAAGAAGGGCTTTGTGACATACTTAAAAGAAGCGGAAAAGATTTCCGATTTTTTAAACATTGTCGGAGCTCATCAAGCGATGATGAAATTTGAAGATGTTCGTATATTACGCGATATGCGAAATAGTGTAAATCGTATTGTAAACTGTGAAACAGCAAACTTGAATAAAACGATAGGCGCTGCACTACGCCAGGTAGAAAATATTCGCTTTATCGAAAATTCAGTTGGGCTGGATCAGCTGCCTGAAAAGCTTCGTGAAATTGCACGCTTACGTGTGGAATATCAAGATGTAACGTTAAAAGAACTTGGTGAAATGGTATCAAGTGGAACGGTTAGTAAATCAGGAGTTAACCATCGTTTGCGTAAAATAGACGAAATAGCAGATGCATTAAGAAGAGGTGAAAAAATAGGCGGTTAAGCTTTCATACAAAAGACAGAAAGCTAGTGCAATCGCTTATTGTTCTTCTGCTGCTAAGTGCGGTAATATAAAACTAATAGATGAACGGTAGTGAAGGAGAGAATTGCGAATGACTGAGAAGACAGTCCAGGTAAAATTAAAATTAGGACTACAAGCTAGACAAGCGGCGTTGTTTGTACAGGAAGCAAATCGTTTTAGTGCTGATATTTTTCTTGAAAAAGACGAGAAAAAAGTAAATGCCAAATCCATTATGGGTGTAATGAGCTTAGCTATTGCTAAAGGTACAAAGGTCGTATTAAGCAGTGAAGGTAGCGATGCAGAGCAAGCGGTTACATCATTAGCTGCTCTTATTGAAAAAGAAGACTAAGCAAAAGTATGCTTAGCATATTAAAAACAAAAAAACCTCTAAGTCACTGAACTGCACCCCAATTGTTAGACACATCTAACAATTGGAGGTGCAGTTTTTTTATGGCTAAATATACTGCAGAGGAAAAATTACAAGTAGCTTTACGATACTTAGAAGGCAAAGAAAGTTCACATGAAATTGCTAAATCGATTGGGACAGATAATAAGGCAATTCTTACTTGGGCTAAACAAT
>NZ_JBIVOE010000014.1:0-88233 GCF_044753985.1 Lysinibacillus sp. NPDC093210
GCCAGGATCAAACTCTCCATAAAAGAAATTTGATTAGCTCAAATTGTTTTGCTGGCATCAATTTTGATGTCCAAAATTTTGTTTCGTTCACTAACTAAGTTAGCTAGTAAAAACTATATTGATTACGTTTTGCTTGTTCAGTTTTCAAGGTTCATTTTGCTAGCTACTTAATAAGTAACTTTTTATAATTTAACATACATTCAATATGATGTCAACTATTATTTTCTTTCTGTATGTTGTTCGCTTGTTTCGTAACAACGTGTTTAAATATATCATCTCACATTATAGTTTGCAAGTGTTTAATTAAAATAAAACTATTCAGTCAATATATAATAGTAGTTTCTTCTATATTATTAAGTGCCAGGCACTCAAACAATTTTAAATGAAAAAAGCTCCACTTAGTTTTCACTAAGCAGAGCCCATTTCGGCTTTACATTATCGAACCCAGATAAAGTATGCAAGGAAAACAAAGAATAATCCGTACATCATTGGGTGAATTTCCTTTTTACGACCTGCTAAAAGCATTGTTACTGGGTAGAATACAAAACCGATTGCGATCCCTGTTGCAATGGAATAGCCAAGAGGCATCATTAAAACAGTGAAGAACGCTGGAACTGCAATTTCGAATTTATCCCACTCAATTAAACGTAGTGACGAAACCATTAACACACCTACGATAACAAGTGCTGGGGCTGTTACTGCTGAAGTAACGACCGCAAGTAATGGTGAGAAGAATAATGCTACTATAAATAATACAGCTGTAACAACTGCAGCAAAACCTGAACGAGCACCTGCTGCTACACCAGAAGTTGATTCTACATAAGCAGTAGTTGTTGAAGTACCAAATAAAGAACCAATTGTTGTTGCTAGTGCATCTGCCATAAGTGCACGGCTTGCACGTGGTAATTTATCGTCTTTTACTAATCCAGCTTGTGTTGCCACAGCCATTAATGTGCCGGCTGTATCGAAAAAGTCAACGAATAAAAATGTTAATACAACAACTAAAAATTTAACGTTTATTAACGAACCGAAGTCATGAATAATTGGGTTAAGTGCAACCATAAATGTTGAATCTACACTTGGTATTGATGAGACAACAGCTTCAGGTGCTGCAATAACACCAGTAATCATACCAACGATTGCTGTAATAACCATTCCTAAGAAAATACCGACACTACGGAATTTAAGGATTAGAATGATTGAAATAATAATACCGAATACTGCTAAAAGAGTTGAACCTGTAAATGCTCCTAGTGTTACTAAAGTTGCTGGACTATCAACTACAATGCCAGCTCCTTGTAACCCTACAAATGTAATAAATAAACCAATACCAGCTGATACAGCATATTTAAGTTGTGCTGGAATTGCATTAATAACTGTTTCACGAATACCTGTTAATGAAAGGATAATAAATATAATCCCCGAGAAGAACACACCTGTTAAACCAGTTTGCCAAGGAATGCCATACGTTCCTACTACCGTGAAGGCAAAGAATGCATTTAATCCCATACCTGGGGCCAATGAGATTGGGAATTTAGCGAAAATACCCATAATCAAAGAACCTACTGCTGCTGCTAATGCTGTTGCCACGAAAACAGCACCTTTATCCATTCCCGCACTTTCCAGAATCCCTGGGTTAACAGCTAAAATGTATGCCATAGCAAGGAATGTTGTAATACCACCAATTATTTCGCGGCGATAATTAGTACCTAATTCATCGAACATGAAATATTTTTTCATTTTAAAAATATCCTCCGTATTGTCGTCTTCAATATCGAAAACAAAAAAGACACGCTGACTATTCTACTAGTCGCATGTCTACGATACATTTCATCACTAATAATGTGTGAAATAAATTAGTTATTATACATTCGTATAAAAACTAAAATCGTAGTCAAGTTATTTACGGTAACTTGGTAGAAACTCACGGGCCATATTCCCGACATTATACGACGACTTATTTACTTTACAATCGTAATATATCATTTCGTTTTTTAGATTTCAACCCCATTTCCGAACATTTCTTATAAAAAAAATACGAAAGTTCGTGTAAAATACGGTATTAATGTTCTGATTTTGTAAAAACAGCGTAAAAAAACAGGAAAAGTACTACATTTATACAAGTTGCTTTTCCTGTTTTTTATTTTTGATTAAAGGCTATAATCAACCATTTTGCATTTTTAACATGAATGTAACTAACTATTGAGTAGTCAAAAAACTCCCTTTTATGCGCACATAAAAGGGAGTTTTTCAAATGTATGTAAATGTGTCAAAGACTATTATATCAATTACTCGCCCTACACCCACACAACAAGAAGTCCTTAGGCAATAAATATGAAACCTCAAATACCCATTACGTAAGAGCTCCTACCATTCACCTTACTTCTCTACTCGGCTCTCTAATGCTTGAATTCTTTTTTCTAATTTTAGTTTCCAATCCATCGCTAATGCATCTACTGCTTGAATCCGTTTCATCGCAAGTGCGTTATTGTTTTTAAAATATACTTCATTGCAATGTAAAACCGATATACGAGCAGGGTGTCTTTCAACTATTTCAATTTTCGAATCTGCACAGATTGTTCCCTCACTTAGCACACGCGCTAGAAAGCCTGTATAACCTGTTTCAATTAAACGTTTAAGTAATGTGTCTGCCTTTGTATATTTATCAATCGTACTACACGGAATACGTCCTTGCGTAATTTGAATGACGGCATCACCAATTCTATAAATATCTCCAATACAAACATCCGCTTCTAGCATATTTGTTACCGTTAAGTTCTCACCAAATGCTGCTGTTGGCAATGCTTTACCAAGCTCCCTTTCCCATTGTCCGTAATGCTCAGCAGGATATAGACAAACAGCACGATCAGGTCCACCATGATGCTTTTTATCTGCAACATCGTCTCCTTCAAATCCACGAGTAGCCAAATAAACTTCGTGCACTTTTTGTTTTTCAATCCCTGTAATCATTGATCGCCCTTTACTATAGTCCATTTCTTTCGGCATACCAACAGCAAGTGTATAAATCGTCGCTATACTTTTCTCCATTTTAATCCCCCTAAATTAAACAACAGCGTAATCATTTTACATAAATTCAGTTTACTATATCTAACGCTTTGCCAGCAATTTGCCTCTCTACATTAGTTTATATCATCTTAATATTTCTAGTTAAAATGCTTCAATGGTTACAACATTTGGCACACATTGAGTAACTCTGAAGATTGAAATGGCACAACAATAAAAAAAGCCCTAAAAACCCTGGATTATTAGGGTTTTTAGGACTCTTGTTATTAGCGATTATTCCCACTCAATCGTTGCTGGTGGCTTAGAAGTAATGTCATACAGCACGCGGTTCACGTGTTTTACTTCGTTTACTAGGCGGACAGAGATTTTCTCTAATACATCCCAAGGGATACGTGCCCAGTCAGAAGTCATACCGTCGATAGACGTTACAGCACGGATACCGATTGCGTAGTCATACGTACGAGCATCGCCCATTACGCCTACTGAACGAATATCAGGTAATACCGTGAAGTATTGCCAAACGTCGCGTTCAAGGCCAGCTTTTGCGATTTCTTCACGTAAGATGAAGTCAGATTCGCGAACAATTTCTAGTTTTTCTTCTGTTACTTCACCAAGTACACGAATACCTAAACCAGGACCTGGGAATGGTTGACGCCAAACGATTTTTTCATCAAGACCAAGCTCTAAGCCAAGTGCACGAACTTCATCTTTGAATAATGTTTTTAATGGCTCAATCAACTGGAACTGCATGTCTTCTGGAAGACCACCTACGTTATGGTGAGATTTAATTGTTTGAGCAGTAGATGTACCAGATTCAATAATGTCTGTGTATAAAGTTCCTTGTGCAAGGAAATCCATACCTTCTAGTTTTGAAGCTTCTTCATCGAACACGTAAATAAACTCGTTACCGATAATTTTACGTTTTTTCTCTGGATCAGACACACCTGCAAGTTTGTCCATGAAGCGTTGACGTGCATCAATCTTAATTAGGTTCATATCGAAATCTTCTGTGAAAGTTTTCATAACCTGTTCAACTTCACCTTTACGGTTTAAGTTGTGATCTACGAACATACATGTAAGCTGATCACCAATTGCTTTATGAATAAGTACTGCAACAACAGAAGAGTCTACCCCGCCTGAAAGTGCACATAATACTTTTTTATCGCCAACAATTTCGCGAATTTTTGCGATTTCAATTTCGATAAAGTTCGCCATTGACCAATCGCCTTTAGCACCACAAATATCGAATACGAATTGACGTAGTAAATCGTTACCATATACAGAGTGACGAACTTCTGGGTGGAATTGTACTGCATATAATTTACGTTCTACGTTTGCCATAGCAGCGATTGGGCAAGATGCACTTGTTGCGATGATTTCAAAGCCAGCAGGTACTTCTGTTACGTGGTCGCCATGGCTCATCCAGACGATTTGTTCTGTTGGTAATTCACCGAATAATTTATTTGCAGTAGTCACTTGAACTTCCGCTTTACCGTATTCACGTGTTTCAGCGCCTTCAACTTTACCGCCTTGAGTATAAGCCATTAATTGCATACCATAGCAAATACCTAGGATTGGTAAGCCTAATTCAAAAATGGCTTGATCTACATGGAAAGCATTTTCATCATAAACTGAGTTAGGACCACCTGAAAAGATGATACCTGTTGCGTTCATTTCTTTAATTTCTTCTGCTGTAATCGTATGTGGATGTAATTCACTGAAGACACCGAACTCACGGATACGACGTGTGATTAATTGGTTAAATTGGCTACCGAAGTCTAGAACGACGATTTTTTCTTGCTCTTTTAATAAAGGGCTTGCTGACAATATTTCCACCTCTTCTTGTATTTTTAAAGGACGTTTTCATATGTTCAAAGAAAAACGCGTATGAAAGTAAAAAAACTTCCTACGCGTCCATAAGTTCATGATATATAAAGGGGAATGCGTAACAAAGAAAAGTGATTTATAAAAACTCCTCACCTAACCAAAACATTCACCTTCATAGAGAAATCATTTACGGTGATTTCGTAGAAACATCCGAACCCTATTTTCGAACTTATATGAAAGCCATCCTAATCATATATAATTTTTTTCATTTTACTCTTTGTGCCCATTAAAATCAACTGATTGTGCGATTGATTAAATATTCCCAACTTTCTCTCAGTTTAACGTAGTCAACATTCTGCGTATTCTTGCTATAAATATGTTGTTCGTATACCGCTGTTAACTTCCGCATTTCCTCCGTTTCTAAAGCGGCATCCACCCGTTCAGCAAACGCTCGTAATGTCTCGCCATTTTTTCGACTTAAGCCAATGCGTACTAATTGTTTCGTTAATGCCTGATAAGATGAATCAAAGTTCGTCCAATCCGCTTCTTTTTTACGATAGGCACGCACATGCATTTTAGGGATCCATGTTTTTCGTTGTACAAATAATGTCACACCAATAATTATTAGCAAGACAATGAGTGCCAACCAAACATATTTTAATGTTTTTATCCACGTCCATACACTATCAAAACTAAATGCTGATTGCGTATTTGTTTTCTTAGTGGGTTGCTCTTTCTTTTGTTGTTGCTCTGGTTTTTCTTCCGGTTGCAGTTCCTGTTCTTGCTGAGGAACATCTCGTTGTAAATCATAATTGATGTTAACAGTACCAGAAAAACCAATTGTAGGTTCAAATTCTATCCAACCTGTACCAGGTACATACGCCTCTACCCATGAATGCGCATTATCATTTGTTACCGTATATTCGCGATAACCATCAGACAATCCACCTGCATTACCTGGTGCAAAACCCTTCACCCAACGGGCAGGAATACCAATAGCCCGAAGCATGACGACCATTGATGTTGAGAAATTATCACAGTATCCTACTTTCGTATCGAACAGAAATTGATCTACATAATCTTGATTTTCGGAAGGATAGGCGGCAGCTGTTTTATCATAACTAAAGTCACCTTTTGAAAAATATCCTTCTATCGCCTTTATTTTTTCATATATCGATGCTTTATCCTGCGTAATATCAATCGCTAAATCTTGTACACGCTGCGGAAGCGTATCAGGTAATTGTAAGAAACGATTATAGGAACTATCTAATGTTTCTAACATAGCTGGCTCTGACCTTTGAAGTTGCTGCAAGCTATAATTTGGTTCACTATAAGATATCGTGTAACTTGACAGTAATTTATTACTACCATTACTCATAGTTACTAATTCACCACTTGGTTGTTTCGTCACTATTTTTTCCGTTTGTCCATCCTGTACATACAATGTTGGATCCTCTGCTGAAACAGACAGCATACCATACGTTTGAATTAAAAATGGCATAGGTACAGCCATTTCCATCTGTATTTGTCGTTCATTCTGTGTTGGTCCAACAGGCAGAGAAGTAAAGATTGGGGTATCATTTTCAAAAACTGCTTCCCCTATATATTCACCAGACAATACCCAACCTTTTGATGTATACGTATCTTTTGTATCTATCCGCCAATAATGACGGTCGCGGGAAGTTGCAGTGAAAATTAATGTATTATCACCTTTATACGGTCCACCTAATCTACTATCATCATCACTATAGCCAACTGTTTTTTGACCATCTCCTACGCCTTGTCCTGTCACTCCTTTAATAAATGGTACTGGATCAGCCCATGTAGGTCCAGCTTTTGGTAAAAAGAATGCTACCATACTAATGAGTGCCACCGAAATTAACATCGGCAATATAATTTTCCACTTTCTAACTAGCTCACTTGGCGCATCAACTTGGAGTCTTAAACGTTTTAAGAAAAGCACACCAGTCATAATAAGACCTAGTACTACTACTTTAATAATAGCTGGCTTCCCATTATATTCGCTGAAAGTATCAAGAGTAGCGATGAAAAATACAGTTAGTACGAAGAAATAGAAAATATTATGATGCACAGTAATCCAATGGTGAATTAAATATATTAACATCCAGATCAATGCCAAAAACAGAACTGTTCTAAATGAATCTGATACTTGTCCGAAATTCCCTGAAAAAATGTTCACCATATTCAATGTCACTTCATTCACTAAAAACGGAATAGTATGGCCTGAGAAAAAAGGGTTCTCGCTATAAACAAATATAACGAACCATGTAATGTAGCCTAATTTCACAAGCCCCGACAATAAAGGCCGAACTTTAAATAGGCACAGTACTAGTGCTAAGCCAATAAAAATTAAAAGCAAATGACTTTCACCTGTATTTGTTAATAGCATTACTGGTGTTAACCACTCACGTAATATAAAGAAAATAATGATATAAGCTATAGCCAGTTCAATAAAACTCTCTAGTGACTTTTTCACGGCTTTATCACCTCCGTGAACAAGTGGTAATAATCTGTTGGGTCTACATACACGACTTGAATATGTTTATAACGCTTTATTACATCAGACTGTACTTGTGTCTGTTGTGCCACAACAAAACAAATACAGCTTTTCACCGAATTACCTAAAGTATGTAATAGTTCATCTGATATATCACTCGTAACATATAAAAGTGTTGCAACACGCTGAAAAACTTGTTGATCGCGTAATCGGGATTGTGCATTTTCAAGTGGTTTTACACTAGCTAAATGATGCATCACTTGATCTAGTTGCTTTTCCCCTTGAATGGAAGTGAACACTTTCATCTTTGCGCCTGTTGACACAAAAGAAACTTCTCCACGACCTTGCACTATTGCTTTAAGCATCGAAGCTATCAGCTCAATTTTCTCTTCAAATAATGGAGAAGCACCCTCATCAAGCATTAACAGAAGTTCCTGAGATTGACGATCCTCAAACTCCTTCGACTGTAGCGTTTGTGTTTTCGCAAAAGACTTCCAATGAATCCACGAAAAGCGGTCACCTGGTACATATTCGCGTAAACCAATGGCCATTGATGTATCTTTCACAATGGAATAAGGAGCCATCATAGACCCAACATCTAATTTTGCTTGTAATGTAGCATATTTCATATCATGCACTCTTGGATAAACGAGAACTGTTTGTTCTTTTTCTATTTGAATGCTTTTCTTTGCCCATCCGAAAAAATCATAGAAGATTATATTTTCACCTAAATATCGATGTTCACCGCGTGGCAAGCTTTCAAGTGTATAACTCCAATTAAAAACCTTTTTAAAGCCTACAAATTTGATAGCGTCTTTCTCTTGTACCTTTGACTCAACTAACATCGTGCTGCCAACAAGCTCTTCTACTAGCATATATGCAAATGGAAATCGTGTTTTTCTTTCAACGCTAATTGTCACGTTAACAGATTGTCCGCTTTCAACACGAGAAGGTTCAATTTTCCGCTCTACACGGTAAATGTCCTCCCTAACAAGTTGAAAAATAAAGGCATATAGCAAAAATGGACTCACTGTGAAAAATACAAACCAGCTTACAAAACCACCTTGAAACATTGCATAGCAAAACGTTATAAGCATTAGAAAGCTCACTAATAGAAAATGTTTACTTTTTTCAAAAAGAGCACGCCATTTCTTCATTGCTCTGCAAACCTCTTTGTCGGCACAGGTGTTTTTGCCAAAATGCGCTCAATAATTTCCTCTGCTGTAACATCATCATACCGCGCATCTGGCTTAAGCACTAATCGGTGACTAAAAACATATGGTGCTAAATGTTGAACATCATCTGGTATTACATAGCTACGACCCTTCATAAACGCATACGCCTGAGATGCCTTCATCAAAGCAATTGTTGCACGAGGACTGACCCCTAAATACACATAGTTATTCTCTCTCGTTTGAGACGCCAGCTCAACCATATAGTTTTTTACGGAGTCTTCGACATACACACCTTGCACAAGCTCCTGTAATTCAATTAATTGCGCAAGCGTAAGTACAGCGTCAATTTTTTCAATGGACTTACCGTTTTCTGCACGTCGCAATATTTCTACTTCCTGTCCTCTAGTTGGATAGCCCATTTTTATTTTCAGTAAAAACCGATCGAGTTGCGCCTCCGGCAGCGGATACGTCCCCTCATGTTCAATCGGATTTTGCGTAGCCATAACGAAAAATGGCTGGTTAATTTCAAGTGTATTGCCGTCTATTGTGATTGACGCTTCCTCCATCGCCTCAAGTAATGCTGATTGTGTCTTAGGTGATGTTCTATTAATTTCATCAGCTAATACTACATCGCCCATAATCGGTCCTGGACGAAATTCAAATTCCATTGTTTTAGGGTTATAAATAGAGACACCTACAACATCGGATGGCAGTAAATCTGGTGTAAACTGAATACGTTTAAACTGAGCATCAAATGATTTGGCAAGTGCACGCACCATCATTGTCTTACCAACTCCAGGCACATCTTCAAGTAATACATGACCTTTGGCAAGCAAAGCAACGATACTAAGTTCGGCAACCTCACGCTTCCCAATCATTACTTTTTCTATATTTTCTAATACCATTTGTATTTGTAAATTCATAAAACAAAACCCCTCCCATTTACACAAATCAATTATTTGAATTGCACGATAATTTTATTTTAAGCATATCGAAAACTGCATTGTAACACAATCAATGTGCCATTAGCCGTCGCATACACGAATTATATTTTAAATCTATAAGAGTATTCCCCTAGTATTTACCTCAAAAATAGCTTGTTTGAAGTTTTTTAAAACAAGCCTATTTAGTAGTATAACGTTCCACTTACAAAATAGTTACAAATTTTATTTTTTTAACCATAATTAAAAGGTGTCAAAAGCACTTCTTGTCGAGCTGATAACATCACCGATAACTCAAAGGAAATTAATAAAGGAATGTTAAGTAATATCCACCAACAAAAAACCCTATACCAAGTTTGGTACAGGGCTTTATTAACATTTATATGGAAGTTCGGTAACTATTGTGACGCTTCTTTAGCTTGCTAAGACGGCTCAGCTTTCCGGCTGTTTCATTTAGTTCATTATGAATTTGCACGTTGCCTTCACTATCAACAAAAGTAGCCTCAATTTTATTGTGACGTTGTTGTTGAATTTGTCTCTTCTTACTTAATAGCTTTTTATCTTTAATTTTTTGCATACTTTTTTTAAATCGTTGCTGTGCGTTATGGCTAAAGTCATGACTAAGATCACCAGCATGTAAATACTGTTGTTCATTACGAAAAGTACTACTTGTCGTCGCACTTACACTAGAAGTCCTCATAATTAGTTACCCTCCTTTTTATTTTACTAACTTTATAGGTATTTATATCGACATTATATGCAAGGAATTAAGCAAACAGAACTAAAATATATAAAAAAGAATAGAATTGTCAAATAAGTTTCTATCACTTTTTTGTACAACTCTATTCTTACAGGCTTTATTTCCAAAAATCATCAAAAATTGTGATAGGCATATGGCGTTTATGTTGAGAACGCAAATAGTGTTGCTCTAGTGTTTCGCGAGCATCCTCAGGAATTTCCTTCCCTTCTAAATAATCATCAATTTGCTCATATGTTAAACCAAGGGCCACTTCGTCTGGTAGAGATGGACGGTTTTCCTCCAAGTCTGCTGTCGGTACTTTCAAATACAAATGCTCAGGGCAATCAAGCGCAGCTAACAATTGTTTACCCTGACGCTTGTTGAGTCGAAAAATAGGCATTAAATCCGCCCCACCGTCACCAAACTTTGTATAGAAACCTGTAATTGCTTCCGCTGCATGGTCTGTTCCTAAAACGACTGCACTATTCATAGCAGCAATAGAAAATTGCACTTTCATGCGCTCACGTGCTTTTTCATTCCCTTTTACAAAATCGCTAAGTGAAACACCTGCATTTTCTAAAGCACGCACACTGGCATCGACTGCTTCCTTAATATTCACTGTGTAAGTATTCGTAGGTTTAATAAAATCAATGGCATCCTGACAGTCCTGTTCATCCATTTGAACACCATATGGCAAACGTACTGCCCAAAATGAATATTTCTCCTCGCCCGCTTGTGCATTTAACTCATCAATAGCTAGTTGTGCTAATTTCCCAGTTAAAGTAGAATCTTGTCCACCAGAAATACCAAGCACAAATCCTTTAACAAAGCTATATCGACTTGCATATGCCTTTAAAAAATCAATGGATTTACGAATTTCTTCCTGTGCATCAATTGTTGGCAAAACTCTTAATTCTTTAATTATTTGTTGTTGTAATGCCATAACATTCTCCACTCCTTAACCTTTCACAATTCGATTGACCATTTCGCGCACTTCTTCTATATTGCGCATTTTATTATCCCAGCACTTTTGACTTAGATCGACTGGATATTCTTCTGGATTCATCGCACGCTTGTATTCATCCCATAACAATTCTAAATTTTCAGCTGCATAATTGCGCATGTCTACCAAATTCGGATTTTGATAAATTATTTCACCTTTATTAATCACATGCTGATGTAGATTTTTCGCCTCGAAATTCGTCACGAATTTTGACACAAATGTATGCACAGGGTGGAACATTTTTATGCGTTCTTCGGATTGAGGGTCTTCATCGTGCATTGTAATGTAATCGCCCTCTGATTTACCATTTTTCAAGTCGATTATACGATATACATTTTTTAAACCTGGTGTCGAAACCTTTTCAGCATTTGCAGAAATTTTAATCGTATCTTCCAACTGACCATCTTCATTTTCAATAGCCACCATTTTATAGACGGCCCCTAACGCAGGCTGATCGTAAGCTGTAATAACCTTTGTTCCAATTCCCCACATATCTACGCGTGCGCCTTGAGCCTTTAAGTTCAAAATTGTGTATTCATCTAAATCATTCGAAACAACAATTTTCGCATCAGGGAATCCCGCTTCATCTAGCATACGACGTGCTTCTTTTGACAAGAAAGCAATATCACCACTATCTAGACGAATACCAATAAAATTAATTTTATCCGCTAGTTCTTTTGCCACTTTTATCGCTGTCGGCACACCAGATTTTAACGTGTTATATGTGTCCACTAAAAACACACAATTACGATGACGTTTAGCATAGGCGTGGAATGCATCATACTCATTTTTATATGCTTGTACAAGCGCATGAGCATGCGTACCAGCTACCGGTATGTTAAATAGTTTGCCCGCACGAACATTACTAGTTGAAGCAAATCCACCTATAAAGGCTGCACGAGTTCCCCAAATAGCTGCATCCATTTCATGTGCACGGCGTGTACCAAATTCCATAGCCATTTCATCTTTTACGATTTGCTTAATGCGACTTGCTTTAGTAGCAATTAGCGTTTGATAATTCACAATATTTAATAGAGCTGTCTCTATTAGCTGAGCTTCCACTAATGGTGCCTCAATGCGTACAATTGGTTCGTTTGCAAAAACGAGTTCCCCTTCCACCATTGAATACATATCACCTGTAAAGCGAATGTTTTTTAAATAGTCAATGAAATCTTCTTTATAACCAACTTCTTGACGTAAATATTCGATATCCGACTGACTAAAACGAAAGTCTCGTAAATACTCAAGCATACGTTCCAATCCGGCAAATATGGCATAGCCATTACCAAATGGTAATTTTCTGAAATATAGTTCAAAAACCGCTTTTCTATTATGTATACCATCAGCCCAATAAGACTCTGCCATATTGATTTGGTATAAATCTGTGTGTAGCGCTAAGCTATCATCAGCATAGTTTGATCTCATAGGAAATCCCTTCTTCCACTATCATTGTTAGTCTTAGTATACACTATATACCCAAAATCTTGCGTTTTACACGTTTTCTGTCCCATGTTAGGTTTTCTAACACGAATATTCAGAAAATTTAGAACTGTTCATAATTTAGACACAAATTTTAGTACCGCTTTCATTCCTTTAATAATTAGCTTTTTAGCAAACTATTACGAAAAACAAAATATATGATGTAATAAAACCTAACATGATAATCAAAAAAACAATTGCGTCGTTTAACAGCTCCCTATAGTATGTAAATTAAATTTACGCAAGGAGCTGGTGTGAGTGAAAAAAATCGAGGCAATTATTCGTCCAGAGGTATTTGGGATTGTACGAGACGGACTTGCAAAGGTTGGTATTGCAGGTTTAAGTATTTCTGAAATCGCTGGCTGTGGTCGTCAATTAGGTCATACAGGTTTGTTTCGTGGAAATGCTTACGAAATTGAGTTTTTACCAAAATTAAAGCTTGAAATGATTATCGACGACGAAAAAGTAGAACCGATTGTGGAGGTTTTATTACGTGATGCTGCAACTGGTAAGGTTGGAGACGGAAAAATATTTATTTATCCAGTAGAACAGGCAATTCGTATCCGTACTAAAGAAGTCGGATCAATTGCTGTAGATTAAGGGGGAGATAGCTATGGATGACGTTATATTATCTGTAAATTTAGTTTGGGTTATGCTTGGTACAATTTTAGTTTTCTTCATGCATGCAGGATTTGCAATGGTTGAAGCAGGTTTCACACGTTCTAAAAATGCCGTAAACATTATTATGAAAAACTTCTTAACTATATCACTTGGAGGAATTGTTTATTTTCTATGTGGCTATGCAATAATGTTTGGCGACACAGCTGGGGGCATCTTCGGAACAAGTGGATTCGCTTTAAACGGTGTGGATGACCTCTCCTTCTTTATTTTCCAAACGATGTTTGCTGCAACAGGTGCGACTATCTTATCTGGTGCTGTAGCAGAACGAACAAATATTTTTGCTTATATCGGTGTAATTATACTTATGACATTACTTGTTTATCCTGTAGTTGGACATTGGATTTGGAGCGGTCAAGGCTGGTTAACTGATTTAGGCTTTATCGATTTTGCCGGTTCTACAGTTGTCCATTTAACAGGTGCTGTAGCTGCCTTTGTAGCAGCAATAATGATTGGACCACGTCTAGGTAAATACGAAAATGGCCGCGTTAACGTTATTACTGGTCATAGTATTCCACTTGGCGCATTAGGCGTGTTTCTATTGTGGTTCGGCTGGTTCGGTTTTAATGGTGCCTCTACGTTAGCTGCAGATCCTACCCTCGTACCAAAGGTAATTGCCAATACATTTTTCGCAGCATCTGCAGGCGTTGTTGCTACTGCATTTTATACAAAATTCCGCTATGGTCACATTGATGGCTCACTAACTCTCAACGGTGCGTTAGCAGGGCTCGTAGGTATTACAGCCGGTGCAGCGAACGTCAGCATTATCGGTTCACTCATTATTGGTTTAATTGTAGCACCCTTATTAGTAGAAGGTGTCCGCTTTATTGAATGGAAATTAAAAGTAGATGATCCTGTAGGCGCAATTGCAGTTCATGGTATTTGTGGAATTTGGGGCACACTTGCGGTTGGGCTATTTGATATTAGCGGTCAAGGGCTATTCTACGGTGGTGGCCTAAGTTTGCTAGGCATTCAAGCAATAGGTGTAATTGCGACAATCGCTTGGGTTGGCGTTTCAGTCTCAGCGGGTCTATTTATCATTAAAGCATTTGTCCCTTTACGTGTCTCAGTAGAAGAAGAAATCACAGGGCTAGATGTTATCGAACATGGTACACCAGCTTATGAATATCAAGAAGTTTTTAAAAGCTCTGCTATAAATGGTGAAACATTTGCACACCGTTTAACTCACTTTGGTAAAACCCAAACGAGTGTCACAGAAGAACATGTCTAGAAATTAAAATCATTGCACCTATAAAGCAATTACAAAAATCTGCTGGATGTCCCTAGTGAAGTTATGGGAATCCAGTAGATTCTTTTTTTGTTACAGCACACGTTAAATATTTATTAAGCTCTTTCTATTTCAAGTAAAAATTCTTTCATTGTTAGCCCACTACGGAAACCTGTTAGCTTGCCGTTTTTTCCGATGACACGATGACAAGGAATAATTGCCAATATAGGATTGGCCCCTATTGCACTACCTACTGCTCTTACCGCCTTTGGATTACCAATTCGCTCTGCAATTGCAGAATACGTTGTCGTCGTTCCATACGGTAGCTCTTTCAACGCATCCCATACAGCTAGCTGAAATGATGTTCCTTTCACATGTATAGGTAAATTAAATTCAGTAAGCTCTCTATTAAAGTAAGCTGTTAATTGCTCAACATAAGGCATTAATTGCGCTTTATTTTCTTCAAAACTGTAGCCCTTAAACGTCTTTTGAGCCCATTTTTCAACTTCCTCAAACGATGTATTCGGTGTACCTATATATACTAGACCTTCATCTGAAGCAATAATATACATGTCACCCTGTACGTATGTTAGTGTATCTACATATAAAACATTCATTATTCCATTCCCCTAACTCGATTAGAAGTTTACTACAAAAAATGTAAAATACCTGTAGCATCGAATCATTTCATGCTACAGTTATTTTACCTATAACCCTAAAGGAGTTTCAACTACATGACTAAGTTATTTGAGCCCGCAATTCACCTTCAACAAGTGAGTTTTTCAGTGAGCGATAAGTCCATTTTAAAATCGATTACTGGGTCATTCCCAAAAGGAAAAATTACAACACTTGTTGGTCCATCCGGTGCTGGGAAAACAACCTTACTGAAAATGTGCAACGGACTACTATCGCCAACAGAGGGTAGTATATTAATTGACAACCAGGCAATTACAACCTATGAGCCTACTACTTTAAGAAAACATGTAGGAATTGCCCTTCAAGCAGCACCTATGATAGATGGAAACGTATTGGACAATTTAGCACTTCCACTCGTTTTACAAGGACAAAATCTCACACAGCAAGATGCATTACGCTATTTACTGGACGTTGGTCTTGATGAAAGTTTTTTACATCGCTCCATCAATAAGTTATCTGGTGGGCAACGTCAAAAGGTCTCAATTGCGCGCACCCTAATCAACCAATCTTCTATATTATTGTTAGATGAAATCACTTCTGCATTAGATCGTCAATCCGCACAAGATATCGAAACACTCATTGTGAAATTAAACAAAAAATATAATGTCACAATAATCTGGATTACACATAATTTACAGCAAGCATTAACGATTGGACATTATACATGGGTCATGATGGGAGGAGAGCTGATTGAAACAGGAGAAAGCTCATTATTAAAAGCTCCAAGTAATCCGAGAGTCTCTGAATTTGTACAGGGGGTAAACTCATGACTTATACATCGCTTTCGCTGACATTAATTTTCGTATTAATTCCACTAATACTTTCAAAAACGTTTAAACTAGGACTTGAAAAAGACACAGTTATTGCAACGATTCGTTCTATTATTCAATTACTTGCAGTCGGCTATATTTTAAAATTCGTCTTTGAAGCTGGAAGTTTTATTTATATATTTCTAATGGTAGCATTAATGATTTTAGTTGCAGCGCTAAATGCTCGTAAAAACGGTAAAGGGATTAAGGGAATCACTTGGAAAATAGTGATTACGCTTGTTGTGGTGGAAATTGTCACACAAGGTGTTTTACTTGGTTTCGGCATTGTCCCTACAACTGCACAGTATATTATTCCCATTAGTGGAATGTTAATTGGGAACACAATGGTATTATCTATTTTATTTTTAAATCGTTTCACTGCAGAAATTACAAGTCACCAAAATGAAATCGAACTCATTTTATCTCTAGGAGGCACACCTAAACAGGCCATTCATCGCCAACTAATCAATGCCATTAAAGCAAGCATGATTCCAACCATTGAAAGCCAAAAAACTATCGGACTTGTACAATTACCAGGTATGATGAGCGGTCAAATTATCGGTGGTGCAGACCCTATACAAGCAGTTCAATTTCAACTTTTAATAATTTTCGCGCTATTAACAACCGCAACATTATCGAGCATAATGATAGGCTTTTTAAGCTATCCTGTGCTTTTTAACGAAAGGTTACAGATGTTGGAAATGAAATAATTGTTTTCGTGATATCATGACATTCTCTATAAATATGTTATACTAGTAAGAAAAATGCAGTGAGGAGAATGACCCATGTTATTACGCGATTTTTTCATCCAATTATCTGAAAACCAACTATTAAATAGTGCTGCTAAAAAATACGGCTTAAAATTAGGTGCCCAAAGTGTGGTAGCTGGTACAAATATAGAAGAAACGATTGCAAGCATCAAAGAATTAAACGCACATAATATCTCTTGCACAGTGGATAATCTAGGGGAATTTGTTGCGAATGAAGAAGAAGCTACAAAAGCTAAGGATCAAATCCTCGCTGTCATTGAAGCTATTCATGAAAACGATGTTGATGCACATATTTCATTAAAGCCTTCTCAATTAGGCTTAGACATTGATGTTGATTTTTGCTACGACAATTTATATGAGATTGTAGAAAAAGCAGCAGCCTATGATATTTTTGTAAACTTTGATATGGAAAATTACGGCCGTCTACAAACATCATTTGATATGGTAGAAGAGCTTTCAAAAACATTCAATAATGTCGGCACTGTTATTCAATCGTACTTTTACCGAGCAAAAGACGATCTTGAGAAATTTAAAAACTACCGTTTACGTATCGTAAAAGGTGCTTATAAAGAGCCTGTCGAAGTAGCCTTCCAAGATAAGCTAGATATCGATTTAAACTATATCGAACTGATTGAATATCATTTATTACACGGTAAATTTACATCGATTGCTACACATGACCATAACGTCATTGCACACGTGAAGCGCTTTGTTGCTGATAACAATATTCCATTTGATAAATTTGAATTCCAAATGTTATACGGCTTCCGTACAGATATGCAAAAAGAACTTGCGAAAGAAGGCTATAACTTCTGCGTCTACGTTCCATTCGGCGAAGATTGGTACGGATACTTCATGCGTCGCTTAGCAGAGCGTCCTCAAAATCTTAACCTTGTGACAAAACAAGTATTTACAAAGAAAACGAATACGGTTCTTGCTGTAGCAGCTGGTGCATTCGTTCTTGGTCGCTTAACAAAGCGCAAAAAATAATAAAAAGACGGTTACAATAAATTAAATTTAGCAGATAATACTAGTTGATGATAGCGAAGGCGGTGGCTCCTGCGGGACCGCACGCAGCGTAAGCCGCGCGTTAGCGAGGGTTGCGGCTTACGTGTGTGCTCGCGGAAAGCATCCGCTGTAGCGGACATCAACGGCATAGCAAAAAAAGTGTTAGATTGATGGCAGTCAATCTAACACTTTTTCTCTTTTTCTGTTGAACATCTACTTTTTAAGGGTTTGTTGACCATAGACCTGCATGTTTTAAAACAACACGTGGATGTAATTTTAATTGGGCTACCATTAAGTCTGCTAAATCTTCTGCCTGCATAACTTTTTCCGGATTGCCATCAGTTAGTTGTAATTCTACTGCCATATCAGTTGCAACAGTACTTGGTGTTAACGTTACAACACGAATATTATGTTTTCGAACTTCTAACATTAATGATTCACTCATGCCAATAACTGCCGCTTTCGATGCACTATATGCACTCGTAATCGGGGCACCTTTTTGACCGGCTGTAGATGAAATATTAATAATATCCCCTGACTCACGTTCAATCATTTCTGGTAGGACCGCACGTGTTGTGTAATAAACACCTTTGACATTTACATCTACAATATTCGTCCAATCTTCAGGTGAAAGTTCTAAAAACTTACCGAATTTCGAAATCCCCGCGTTATTTACTAAAATATCGATTGGGCCTAACTCAGCACGAATACTTTCTACTGCCGTTGTGATGGATTGCAAATTTGCTACATCAGCTGTAGCAATCGCGACTTTCACATCATATGCCTTTAGTTGATTTTCAACTTGTTGTAAATTCTCTAATGTACGACCTACTAGCCCAACGTTGATTCCCTCTTTTGCAAAAGCGATGGCTGTTGCACGGCCAATACCACGACCAGCTCCAGTAATTAAAGCCGTTTTACCAGTAATTGTTTGCATATATCTTGCTCCCTTATGAATAGTGATAGATAAAATCTCTGTTTTTTAGCATACCTATTCGCCAATCAAAAGTACATTCAGAAGACTTACTTATTCCATCCTTTTTCCTTAAAGCGTGCAATTGCCTCAATACGGTTTCCGACGTGAAGCTTCTCTAATATCGTTGAAATATAATTGCGCACAGTCCCCGCCGATAAAAATAACTCTGCTGCAATTTCTTTTGTTGTTTTACCTTCTGCTACAAGTGTTAACACCTGACTTTCACGCTCAGTCAGTGGATTTTCACTATCGTCCTCGTAAACAAAATCAACAAGTTCTGGCGCGTAAATTCTTTTACCATCTACGATTGTCCGAATAGCACTCACCAATTCTTCGATAGGACTATCCTTTAATAAGTAACCTCGGACACCTGCTTTTCTTGCTCGTTCGAAGTAACCAGGTCTAGCAAATGTAGTTAATATGATTACTTTACAGTCTGAGCTCTGCAATTCTTCAGCCGCATCAAGTCCAGTTTTCACTGGCATTTCAATATCCATAATACAAATATCAGGATGATGCTCTTCTACAAGCGCCAATGCTTCCTCACCATTTTTTGCTAAGCCGACGACCTCCATATCTTCCTCCATACTAAGTAAGGAACGAAGTGCGCCTAATAGCATCCCCTGATCTTCAGCAATTACAATTCGTATCAAGCCATAACCCTCTTTCTATAGGTTCTTCAGATTTTCTTTAACTTTTTGATGTGTAATAGTCACCGGTATAGATACCGTTAATGTAGTGCCATTTTCACTTTCTATTTTAAATGAACCATTTATAAACTCTAAGCGTTCGTGCATTCCTTTTAAGCCATTACCAGACTTCAATGCTTGTTTTTTCGTAATACCCTGTCCGTTGTCACGAACAACTAAGTGTACTTCTTTAAAATTCTGATGGAAGGCAATCTCACATTTAGTTGCTCCACTATGCTTTACGATGTTCGTTACCGCTTCCTTTAAACACATAGATAAAACATTCTCCACGAGAGGTGGAACATGTAAGGATTCCTTATCCCCCTCAAAAACAAATTCCATCTCTGCCGCTTTTAAAATTTGAGAAATACGCATAAGCTCGTCTTCAAATCTAGTTGTCCGCATATCTGACACCAATTCTCGTACCTCTTTTAAGGCAATACTAGCTGTTTGACGAATATCCCTAATTTCAATTAAAGCTTGCTGTGGATCACGAGCAATCAGTCTCGAGGCTAAGTCGCTTTTTAAACCAATCATTGACAACTTTTGACCAAGCGTATCATGTAAATCACGTGCAATACGTTGTCGTTCCTCAAAGACAATTAATTCAGCAATTCGTTCATTTGCAGTTTCGAGTTGACCTTCTAAATTTTCACGCTTATTTTTCGAATAAATCGTTAAAGGTAAAAGTACCACTGCCAATATCGTTAGTACGACAAAAGGTAGCTGCGATAAAAATAAATGTAGCTCTACAAAGAAGCCAACTCCTGTAGAAATCACAGTAAAACCGATATGGAGCCCATACATTATGTAAAAGCCAACAGGTCTACGGATATTACCTATGAAAAAGGCAGTAAAAATAGATAAATACACATAACCATACAATATAGTTAAAATAATATTAATGACCATTTCAAAGCTAATCCACATATACACTAGTCCGTTTTTAGCGTTCACAGAAAATCGATAAAAAATAAAATAGAGCATTAAAAAAGTAATCCCAATTGATATTTCAATGTACGATGATTTTCTGAATATAAAGAAAAACGGTAGAAAACAAAAAATAACCCATAAATAAACACTGAGCATAGGACTATTCGGAATGATACTATGCCATTTCTTCATCATAATCTCACGCTCTTTCCTACTTTTCCCTACATTATAACAAGAAAAGAATATTTGCGCCTTCCCTTGCTATCCTGTAGCTTTCAAACGGACATATCCTTATTTATATAAAACAGCCATCCCAAAAGAGATGGCTGACTGTATTCTACTAAGCAGCAATACTGCCTTTCGCTTTTCGTTTTATAATTTCATTTACATCTTTAAAAGTTACAAATTTGCCAAGATCTTCATCGTATAATTTATAGCGTAAAGATTCTAAGCTTGTACGCAATGTAATTGTAGTAGCAGAGTGCAATGGCGGCGTTTCATTATGTGCTTTTTCAAGATTATAGTTCGGTACACGCGGTGCTAAATGGTGCACGTGGTGGAAGCCGATATTGCCTGTTGCCCATTGTAATAGCTTCGGTAGTTTATAGTATGAACTACCTTCAACAGCAGCTTTTACATAATCCCACTCTGAATCGTGCTCGAAGTAAGAATCCTCGTACGTATGTTGAATATAAAATAACCATATTCCAAGGGAACCAGCGACAAATAAAGTAACACCTTGAACTAATAAAAATGCTTGCCAACCCATAGCGTAAATAAGACCTACACAGATACCTAAAATAATAATATTTGTTACGTAAGTATTCGTGCGTTCCTTTTGTTTCGCATCTTTTCGGTTAAAACGATTCAAAATTAACACCATGTATAACGGTCCTAAGCCAAACATTACAAGTGGATTACGGTAAAAACGATACCATAAACGTTGACCTTTAGTACATTGTAAATATTCCTCTACTGTCATCATATCAATATCACCAATACCACGCTTATCTAAGTTCGAGCTTGTTGCGTGGTGGATTGTATGCTCACGCTTCCATTTTTCATATGGGAATGATGTAATTACCCCAGTTACTAAGCCAACCCAGTCGTTTGCTTTTTTACTTTTGAAAAATGAACCGTGGGTACAATCATGGAAAATGATAAATGTTCTAACGACAAATCCAGCAGAAATAATACTTAAACCTGCAGTTAACCATGGCGAAACATCCACTAACATATAACCAGCGATCCATAGGACAATTAACGGAACAATTGTATTGACCATTTGAAAAATACTTTTACCTGTATCTGATTTCGCAAATGGCGCTACATCTTGGCGCAATTTCTTCGTTTTTTCTTTATCTGTTGCCATTCCCTTTTCCCTCGTTTCCTTTTGCTTATGACCTCATCATAAAACAAGAGTATAACTAGCAACAGACGCAAACATCATGAAAAGTGCATGACATTTGTCATACACATCGACGGTAGCCAAGTAAGATCTTTACTCCCCACCAGGTATTACGTTTTTCCATTAAAGCAAATTCACATTACTTTTTTGGACCAGTTAAATGCAGTTGATAGAAGACTAAATCCAGCCATTCGTCAAATTTATAACCAGCATTTTTTATTGTTCCTGCATATTCAAAGCCTAGCTTCTCATGCGCCTTTATACTTCCAATATTTTCGCCATCAATACCAGCAACTAACGTTTTAACACCTTGCTCCTGTGCAATCTCAATCAACTGATACATTAACTTCGTTGCAATGCCTTTCTTATAATGGTCCTTGTGCACATATACCGAATGCTCCATTGTATACTTATAACCGGGATAAGGACGGAACTGACTGTAATTTGCAAAACCTGCGACTACTCCATTTTCTACAAAGACTAACAACGGATTACCAGTTGCTTTTTGCTCTTGAAACCATTGTTTCTTTTCTTCTAACGATTGTATTTCATACCTATAAACTGCTTTACTTGTTAATATAATGTCATTATAAATAACTAAAACCTCTGGTAAATCTTTTTCTTCCATAAATCGAATCATCATATTCACGTCCTCACCGTAAAAGAAATAGACCCCACCGATAACGGCAGGGCTGTACCTAGTGCAACTATTTTATTTGCCTCGCTACAAAGGGCATATTGGGCTTTGATTGGTCATACGATTACACCATTTCAATATCCGCAACATACCCTTCGTAGACATAGACATTCACTTTATTAAGTTGGCATTAAATCCTTCTCTTTAAAGATAACCTTTTTTATTTATATTACACGTTAAAATATCTTGCATCTGGATGTGCAAAAACAATCGCAGATACGGATGCTTCTGGCTCCATCATAAAGCCTTCTGTTAAATGAACCCCAATGTCCTCCGGCTTTAATAAGCCAAATAATTTTTCTTGGTCTTCCAAGTTCGGGCAGGCAGGATAGCCAAATGAGAAACGTTGCCCTTGGTATTTCGCTGCAAAACGGTCGCGCATTGTGAAATCTGTATTATCAGGGAAGCCCCATTGGTCACGAATTTCTTGATGCATACGCTCTGCAAAGCCTTCTGCAAGCTCAAGAGCTGTTGATTGAAGGGCATGGCTTTCAAGGAATTTTCCTTCCTCTTTTAACTGACGAGCTGTCGCCATAACACCTTGACCAGCAGTTACAACCATCAGTGCAATATAATCCATCTCTCCGCTATCTACTGTTTTCAAGAAATCAGCTAAACACATAAACGGTTCAACCTGCTGACGCGGGAAGGTAAAACGTTCAATTTCCGTTTTACTATCTGACGGATCATAAACGACAACATCATCTCCATCTGCTTGCGCTGGGAAGAACTGATACAAGCCTGAAGGTTTTAATAAGTCACTTTGTAAATAACCATCGACTAGTTGTTTTAGTTCTGTTGCCCGTTCATCCCCCGCATCAAGCAATTGCTGAACTTGTCCTTTCAGCCCTAAGTGATGACCAATCAATGTTCGCATATTCACATATGGATATAAATGTGATACTGAATAATCCTTTTTCACATGACGACGAACATCCGCAGGCAGGAACACAGGCGCATCTTTTACTGTACGTACAGGCTTCACAGTAATTTCTTTCGCAGGTCGCGCTGCACGTTTCTCGTCAGCCTCTAACCGTTTTTGACGTGAGTCTGCTATTTCAGCTAAAAAGTTTTCTCGCGTCTCTGTACCCATTAAAAGATTTACTTGCTCTAGCCCCTGCATCGCATCTTTTGAGTAAATAACAGGACCTTCATATTCGTTTGCAATTTTCGTTTCAGTAAAGCGACGAGACAATGCTGCGCCCCCTACTAATATAGGTACATTAATACCAGCTGCTTTAAAGTCCTGGGCAGTGATAACCATCTGCTGAGCAGATTTAACAAGTAAGCCCGACAGACCGATAAAATCAGGCTTTTCCTTGCGAATAGCCTCGATTAACTGAGATGGCGTTACTTTAATGCCTAAATCAACCACTTTATATCCGTTATTACTTAAAATAATATCTACGAGGTTTTTACCAATATCATGCACATCACCTTTTACAGTGGCAAGCACCATTTTGCCTTTACCCGAGCTGTCCTCATTTTTCTCCATAAATTGCTCAAGATGCGCTACAGCTGCCTTCATAACACCTGCTGATTGTAATACTTCCGCTACGATAAGCTGATTATCATTGAATAAGCGACCAACCTCAGCCATTCCTTCCATCAATGGTCCATTAATAATATCAAGCGGTGCGTCATAAATTTCACGAGCGGCATCAAGATCTTCAATAAGCCCCTCTTTCGTACCTTCTAAAATATAATAAGCTAAGCGTCCTTCCACTGTTTTCGGAATATCTGCTTCAGTTTTCTCTTTCTTTTTATCACGATAAAAATCAGTGAATACCGCCAATGTTTCATCATTTGTATTGAATAATAGGTCATTTGCAAGCTTAATTTCCTCTTCAGGAATCGATGCATAACGCTCTAACTTCTCTGTGTTGACAATCGCGTAATCCAAGCCTGCCTGTGTACAGTGATATAAATAAACAGCATTCAATACTTCACGGCCAACTGGTGGTAAGCCGAAGGAAATATTACTTACTCCGAGAACAGTTAACGTGCGAGGCATTTTTTCTTTTATAAGACGAATGCCCTCGATTGTTTCAAGTGCTGAACCTATATATTGTTCATCCCCTGTACCGACTGGGAACATTAGCGGGTCAAAAATAATATCCTCTGGTGCTAAGCCCCATTTCTCTGTTAATAATTGATAAGAACGCTCGGCAATTTCTAGTTTACGATGGCGATCTACTGCCATCCCTTGCTCATCAATCGTACCGACAACTAAAGAGCCACCATATTTTTTCACTAGTGGCATTACTGCGTCAAAACGTTCTTCCCCATCCTCCAGATTAATCGAGTTGATAATGGCTTTACCTTGTGAAAATTTCAGCGCTTCCTCAATTACTTTTTCATCTGTAGAATCAATTACAAGCGGTACTTTTACTTTTTTAACAACTTCCTGCATAAAGGCACGCATATCCGCTAATTCATCACGATCTGGGTTCGCTAAGCAAATATCTATAACATGTGCCCCATTTTTCACTTGTGCACGTGCGATTTCTGCCGCTTCCTCATATTTACTGTCAATGATTAAATTTTTGAACTTTCGAGAGCCAATAACATTAGTTCGCTCCCCAATAAACAGCGGACGCATCGAATCATCGTATACTAAAGGTTCAATACCTGATACAACATGACCATGTGTGCTTTCAGGTAATTGACGCGGCTTTTCATCCTTCAATACCTCACGAATTGCCGCAATATGTGCTGGTGTTGTTCCACAACAACCGCCAACAATGTTAAGCCAGCCTTTTTCAGCAAAACCTTTTAATTTTTGAGATAAAGATTCTGGTGATTCATGATAGCAACCTTCCTCATCTGGCAAACCAGCATTTGGATAACAGCTAATATAGCCGGTAGAAAGCTCCGCTAACGAACGAATATGATCTGTCATAAACTCTGGACCTGTCGCACAGTTTAAGCCGACAGATAACGGCTTAATATGCTCAATTGATATGTAGAAGGCATCAATCGTTTGCCCTGCTAGCGTTGTGCCCATTGGCTCAATCGTGCCTGAAATCATAACAGGTAGTTCTTTTCCAGTTTCCTCAAACGCACGTGACACTCCCAGTGTCCCCGCTTTTACATTTAGCATATCCTGACTCGTCTCAAGAAGCAGTACGTCTGAACCCGCTTCGATAAGCGCCTTTGCCTGTACATAAAAGTTTTTTTCAAGTTCATCAAAGGTAATACCGCCAGTTACTGATAATGTTTTCGTCGTTGGACCCATTGCTCCGGCAACAAAACGGGGCCACTCTGGAGTAGAAAACTCATCCACTACTTTGCGCGCAATTTCCACCGCACGTTTATTAATTTCTTCTGCCTTAGACCCAAGATTGTATTCATTTAATACGAGAGGTGTACCTCCAAACGTATTTGTACAAATAATATCCGCACCAGCCTCTAAATATTTACGGTGAACCTTTTCAAGCACATCAGGTCTAGTTAATACAAGATTCTCGTTACAACCATCAAGCTCCTCGCCACCAAAATCTTCTGCTGATAAGTTTTCATTTTGAAGCATTGTACCCATTGCGCCATCCAGAATTAATATTCGTTTCTCTAGTTGCTCTTCAATCAAGTGCTTAGCCATCTATACTTACCCCTTTTTTCTGTTCATCCAATTGCTCAATAAATTTCATTAACTCTAGCGTCATATCATAGCGTAAAAACGGTGTAATTAAGTAAATACCATTGAAATACTCTGCAGCTACTTCTACTAACTCTTTAGCAATTGCAATCCCTTCTAATGTTGAACGTTCCTTATCTTCGCCACATGCCTTCATGCGTGACAGTGCATCGTCAGATAGTTTGATACCTGGTACTTCATGGTGTAAAAACTCAGCGCTCTTATAGCTCGTTACTGGCATAATACCAATATAAATTGGTGCTTCTAAATGCTTTGTTGCCTCATAAATTTCAATGATTTTTTCTGTCGAATAAACTGGTTGAGAAATAAAGTAATCCGCACCATGCTCTATCTTTTTCTCTAGTCGAGTCACTGCTCGGTCTAGTACACGTACATTCGGGTTAAATGCTGCCGCTACAGAGAAGTTTGCCTTTTTACGAAGTGGCTTTCCAGAAAATGAAATACCTTCATTTAACTGTTTAATCAGCTGGATTAGTTCCATAGAAGATACATCATAAACGCTTGTGGCACCCGGGAAGTCACCTACCTTAGTCGGATCTCCAGTAACCGCTAAAATATCATGAATGCCAAGTGCATTTAAACCCATCAAATGCGACTGTAATCCAATTAAATTACGATCACGGCACGTTATATGCGTTAACGGTCGGACACCGTGCGTTTCCTTCAATAACGCCCCCATTGCCACATTACTAATGCGGGGCGATGCGAGTGAATTATCTGCCATCATCACTACATCAGCGCCTGCTTCATATAATTTTTTCGCCCCTTGAATAAAGCCATCAATTTCTAAATGTCTCGGTGTGTCTAACTCCACAATAACCGAACGCTCGCGCTTTACCTTCTCATGCAATGGCTCATACGTCGCAGGCTCTGCTTCACGTACAACCTGTACTTTTTCAGGCTTGGCAAACTTCTCTTCAATAGGCGTTAACTCTTCTAAATATTTTTTCGCTGCTGCTATGTGCTTTGGTGTTGTTCCACAGCAACCACCGATTAAACGAACACCTTGGTCAACTAGTGCAACTGCGGCACGACCAAAATAATCTGCTTCTGACTCATATACGACACGCCCATCCTCTAAATCTAGCAAGGATGCATTGGGATATGCAGACATAAATGCTTTTTCAGGAAGCTCAACTCCTTCAAATGCTTGAATTGTATGATGCGGCCCTAAACGACAATTTACGCCTACTACATCTGCACCAAGCGCTTCTAGCTCGTGCAATGCCTGATTTAATGCAATTCCATTTTGTAACACGCCTGGTTCATGCATCGACACCTGCGCAATAATTGGTAGCTTTGTTTTGGCACGTAACATTTTCAACGTTGCGCTTAACTCTTCGAAATCATAATACGTTTCAAGTAAAAGGCCATCTGGATTGCCTGCAAGTAACACATTTGCTTGCTCTTCGACTGTCGATAAAATGTCCTCTAACGTTGCATCACTTTTACGAATACCACGAATGCCTCCAATTGTGCCTAACACAAATTGTCCGCCATCTGCTGCGGCACGTTTCGCAATCGTGATTGCCGCTTCATTAAACTGCTGAACTCGCGATTCTAAACCATAGCGTGCTAATTTAATAGCATTAGCACCGTAAGTATTTGTCTGAATCACATCTGCACCAGCAGCAATATATTCTTTATGGATTTTTTCAATTAACTTCGGTCTCTGTACATTCATTTCTTCATGGCAGTACTCCAAGCCGTAGCCATATAATACAGTACCAATGGCACCATCTGCAGTTAATACATGTGTTTTTAACTTTTCTAGCAATCCCATAAAACGTAACCCTCACTTTCCTTGTATCCAAAAATATAAAAAGCCTTCTTTTACAAAAAAGAAGGCTTTAACGAATCGTAATTGTTTTTCCTTCTCATCTTCGACCAAAAAGGTCTTCTGGATTTAGCACCTGACATTAGTTGGTTGCTGAAGCTTCATAGGGCCAGTCCCTCGGCTTCTCTCGATAAGAATGTAGTATGAATTTTTCAAATAATTAAAAGAATCATATCGTTTACAGGCGATAGAGTCAAGACTATTTCACTCAACAAAGGAGATTTCTCCAGAAAAATATCAAATTTCCGCATTTGTTTTACGGTTATACTAGTTTTTCTGCAAGCTCTTCGCCTATTTTTTTACCATTTTGAATACAAGCACCAATGCCTACTCCGAAATAAGAGCAGCCTGCAATCGATAAATTGGGATAGCTTTCTGCAAGCTCAGCTGTTAAGCCCTTCAATGCCTCATGATGTGCTAAATCGTATTTTGGCATTTGATCAATCCACTTGGCCACATTAACTACAGTTGGCTTTTCATCAATCCCTAAACTTTTCTTTACATCGTCTAATGCGACAGCAGCTAGTTCTTCATCTGTCATCTTACATAATTTTTCATACGCAGGATTGATGCTCTTATAAAAGAGTCGTACAAGCAATTTACTATTAGCAGATGTATGCTTCCATTTTCTACTTGTCCAAGTTGCTGCATTGCATTGGACATTTGAATTATGTGACACAATAAAGCCCGTTCCATCTGCTGGTAGCAATGCATCCGGTACATCAAAACCTAGATAAATTGTTATTGCAGAAGCTGTAGTAAATTTCTTAAAATAATGATCTAACGATGGGTCCTGTAATAAGCTTTGCACCGCTTCATTCGGCAGCGCTAATACAACGTGATCAGCCTCAAGCTTTCTATTATTTGCTAATGAAATTGTATATTGCCCTTCATGTTTCTTTACACTTGTTGTTGCTACGCCCTTGATAATTTCTACTTCTGTTAACGTTTCTTCAAGGCGATCAATCAGAGACGATAAGCCTTTTTTAAATGAAATAAACTTTTTATTGGAAGCTTTTATAAATTGTTCACGATTTGCATCAAACCCCTTGATGATGCTACCGTAATCATCTTTATAATCGATTAAGTATGGCAGTGTAGAAGCAATCGAAAGTTGATGTAGGTCACCAGAATATACTCCTGCTAATACTGGCGCTATTTGATTTTGCACAAGCTCTTCACCTAAGTAATACGTTAAAAACTCGCCTATTGAGCTTTCTTTAGTAAAGCCTTTATTCGGCATCGTTAAGTCCTGTAATGCGATTTGCTTACCAGCTTCTGATACAAGCGTACTTGCTTCCAGAGATGCTAAACTCATAGGAATACCGAATGTTGAATCAGCTGGTATTGCATGTAATTCGTCGTTTGTATAGATATAAGATACTCCTGTTTCGTTGTACACTAGCTCCTGTTCAAAATTAAGCTCCTGTACTAGCTCCATGACGCCTTTATGACGAGCTACAATTGAATCAGCGCCTGTTTCCATAATAAAACCCTGGTCATATGCGGAGTGTAGCTTTCCACCTAAGTAAGCATTTTTTTCAACAAGTACTAGGTTTACATCTATTTTTTTCTCCAATACTTGACGTTGTAAATAATGCATCGTACATAAACCTGTAATTCCTCCACCTAATACAACTATTGTTTCCATGAAGAATCGCCCCTAATTTCTTTATTTATCTCCTATTAGTATAAACTGTTTTTGCAAACATTTACGTTCAACCCATTACAAATTTAGCAAAAATGCAGCAATCAAAAAATAAATAGATGAATACTGCCGTTGATTCCGCTACGGGTAAATTGTTTGCGTGCCTGACACCTTACATAACACCTAGCATAACTTTGGCTTCCTATAGCGCAAATATCCACTGTGCTTTTCGCATGCATACTGTGAGCCACAACCTTCACTGTGGCGCGGTTTGTTGTGGCTTACAGTGCGTGCGTTCTCCAAAAGTTTTCGGGGATTTTTACTTAGTTAGTCTTAAAATGCATGCTTGAAATTGTTTGAGTGCCTGACACCCGTTTTCCGATACAAATAAAAATCCACTTCGTTTTCTGTAAGGGGCAAGAGCACAAAGACAATAAAGCTCCTATCCTACCTGCGGAAAGCAAAGCGGATTTTAAATTAATTTTTATTTGAAGGACTTTTTAGCCCCATTTTATAAAAAATCATTAATTTAGTTTAAATTTTGGGCAACATTCGCTAATTTATCTGCTGAAATTGTGACTTCATTAAATGCAAGTCCAAGCTCATTAAGAATCTGAGCCACAGCCATCACTTCTTTTTCCATACGATCACTTTGACATTTAGCTTGTGTCATAGCATCTAAAATTTTATTAAATTGCCCCTCAGTCTGAGCCATGTTTTCCTCACCTGATGCAACTTCTTCCTGAATATGACTAAGCGTGTGGGCAAGCTTATCCGTTCGCTTCGTCGTTTTTTCTAATAATTTAGCTACGGATGTGACAGATTCCTTTGTTTGACTAGATAATTTACGAACTTCATCCGCTACAACACTAAAGCCTTTCCCCGCTTCTCCAGCACGAGCTGCTTCAATCGCTGCATTTAAAGCTAATAAGTTTGTTTGATTTGCAATGTTTGTCACAACATTCATAATCGCTTCCATTTCCTTAGACATTTCTGACAATTGCTTAATATTGTCTGTTATATCATCTACTGATTGAATAATGTTACTCATATTTTTTGATTGATGTTGTAGACATTCCCGACCTTCAATCGCCTGACTTTCAGCTAGCGAACTGACCTGTAATGATCTTTTCGCCAATTCCTTAATCTCATGCGATTGATTATTTAATTGATGGAATGAAGCATTTGTTTCTTGAGAAATTGCAGCAAGACCCTCTGAAGATTCCACGATTTTTCTCTCAACTGCCTCTTTCTCACGTTCTACATTTTCCTTTAGGCGTTCGACTGTACTTTCAAAAGCCTCTAATACAAGCTGCTGCTCAAAATTAGAAATTTTAGAGATTGCACGAATCGTATTAAATTGGTCCATAGGATGTTCTACATATTTTTCTACCAAGTCAATAAATGAAATGGCTAAATCTTGGAAAGCACAAATATACCATTGTGTTCTAAGGCCGATATGTACATGTACTTTTGCGATACTTACTCGTCTTTTATAAAACTCTTCATCTATTGTACCGTTAAACATTTCAATAATATGCCGACGCAATGTGACCTTCAACTTATCTACAGAACTATGTTTATTAATAATATCTACTAAACTTTGCTCAGTTCCAATCATTCCATAAAATCGGTCAACGATTTGATTGATGTTGTCCTCAACAAATGGTTTAAAAGCCTTTAAATATTGCAAATCCAGTTTGGTTAAATTTAACATTTCAATCTGCTTCACCAATGTTTGTGAGTTCGGAACATCCATTGTCACTGAGTATTGTTGTAAATCTAATGCCATTGCCTTTTTCTGTTTTTGAAAAATCACACTTTTCCCTCTTTCATATACGTGTTCTTTTGAAGAGCTGAGCATAATCTATTTCCGTTTACCCAAATATATTTATAAATATACGAAAAAATACCACGACCGCTAATAAATTAACAAGAAAATAATATAACAAAATAACATCATAATAATCAATAATGCATTAATTTTACATTTTAAAATTACTCATTTACAATATACACTTTAAATATAATTGTCAATTTATATTAACCTATATTTTACCATTTAACACTATAATATTTAATGCTAAACAAAAAAGTTATCCATCCTGGAAATGTGATAAAATTACTAATTCAACATTTTTCGTTAGCTATATCGACGGTCTTTTTACTAATTAAAGAATATAGGTTGAATTACTCCAAGCATAATTAAGTATCAGCAATTTCACTAACTATCATTTATTCATTCTGACGAGGTCATTAAACCTAAAATCACATCTGAAAATGGTTCAAAAAGACCAATAGCGATATGGTTAATAAATAGTTTTAAATAACCACTCTAATAATTGACCAATTATGCAAAGTTTTAATCCATTGCGTACTTAATTCTTTGTAATGACGTAAAAGCATTATTTTCTTTATAACAGCAAAAAACCGCAATGGTTATTTTATAACTAACCATTGCGGGTAATTCCAGTATAACAACATTTGGGGTTTTACAAATTATCTAACTCCTCAAGTAATTGAGACGCTTCTTCTATTCCTGCTTCTGCAGCAAGTCCATACCACTTCTTCGCTTCTTTAATATTCCGTGGTATGCCTTCACCTTTATTGTAAATGTGGCCAAGTTGTAATTTTGCTTCAGGGTCTCCTTGAAGTGCCGCTTGCTTGAACCAATGAATACCTTTTTCAATATTACGGATTCCTGTTAACCCCTTGCTCCAAATAAAGCCCAAATCATAAAATGCATCTACATGATATTGTTCAGCAGCTCTTTCAAACCAATATAAACCTCTATTTACATCACGAGTTTGCCCTAAATGACCTTCTAAATAAATTCCCCCAAGCCTATATTCCGCTTCAACATAGCCTGCCTCAGCCGCTTTTTTATAGAAGTTAAATGCCTGCTGCTCATCTATCGCAAGCCCTAGACCTTGCTCATGAATAATACCTAATGTAAACATTGCCTCTGCCACACCTTGTGTTGCAGCGACATCAAACCATTTCTTAGCAAGCACCATATTTTCTGGTACGCTTTCCCCATTAAAATACATATCAGCTAAGTTATTGGCTGCATCTGCATGCCCCTGATTCGCAGCAGCTTCATACAATTGGAACGCTCGATCATAATTCTCGTCTACACCAATACCCTCAAAATAATAGTTACCAAGTGCATATTGAGCATCTGCATTACTTTGTTTTGCTGCTAGTTCAAACCATTTTATCGATTTTTCGGGCTGGAATGGTGTATCATCGTTTGTACTATAATATTCTCCTAGCTCAAACTGGGCATCTGCATCTTGTTCTTCAATGGCTGTTTTGTATAAATCAATGATTTCTTCATGATCTAAATCTTCTTCTTCAAATTGTTCGACCGCTTCGTCCTGTTTCATAACATACCATTCCAGTATATCGAGAACATCATCCACAACTTCTGTTGTATAAGCTAACTTCTCTAAAGAAGTAATTTGCCATATTAAAATATAAATAGGGAGTGGTATTGCCTCACGCAATAAGTCATCATATTCTGCTAACAGTGTTAAAACATTATCTTGTACTGTTTGTGTTTGCTCTGGATGTACAATTTGCAAGTGACGTTGTTGTTTTTTTCTCAACAACCCTTGAATAACTTGATACAGCATTTTTTGCAAGGTCGTCAGTTGTACTTCATCCAAAATGAGTAAAGATAAATTTTGTGCAAACCATGTATTCTGTATATGTGTTAGCTGTTGTAAGGACTCCGTTCGTTCCTTATTTTGCTTTGCTAAAAATTGCCCATACATTTGTTTTCCCCCCTTGCACACTATGTAAAAAAACTGCCTTGCTACTATTATATGGAAGGCAGTTCAATAATGGTTACACATATGCTCTTAACATAAGTCCTATTAATAATGTAATGACGAAAAAGACCGTTACATGTACCCATTTATACATTTCTAATAAACCGATAAATTCCCGAGTAAAAGCGTTAGGTATATAATACAACGCTGTTTTAGAACCTACCCCTTGTGCATCTAACTTTGCCCTTCTTGCATAAATACTTGCGCGAAATACATGGAAGTTATTCGTAACAAAAAGAGATCGATATTTCCTACCTTGCGCATGCGCATCCATAATTGCTTTAGAGAAAGCCATATTCTGTTCTGTATTTGTTGATCTATCTTCCATCAATATTTTGCGATGCGGTATTTGGTATTCATCTATTATATATGTTTCCATCGCAAACGCTTCTGAAACTTTTTCATCACTTCCACGCCCACCCGAGACAATAATAAACGGACGTTCCCCATATTTTTTATATTGCTTAACAGCTTCATCTAAACGACTTGCTAGCAGAGGGGGAACTTTGTCTCCGATAAGGCCTGATCCGAGCACAATAATATAACGAGGCTCGTATGTTATTGGTGTAAAATGATAAATAATAGCGTAGACCATCACACTTGTATATAAAAATACTGTATAAGCAAAAATCAAAAAAGCATAAAAGAAAAGAATATGCCAAAATCCATTTTCTATATTCGTAAAAAATACGAAGACATATCCAATCATCATTAATAAGAAAGCCAATCCGAAAACAGCTAATAATAAATTTCGAATTCTTCGCCCTTCTTTTTCAAGTAGAATTTTGCTATTGAAAAACATCGCAATGGATAGTAACAACATTATACTAGGGATAATGCCAAACAACGTCATGATGCCCATCTTGGACACAATCCCTTGTTCGTTAATGAATAATGCATAACGTGTTGTTATTCCTACAAATAAATTCAAGCCTATTAATCCTAAAACTACAGCATTCAAGAATCGCCTTTTTTCCATAATATATAGCATTAAAAATACTGAAATCAATAATGTCATTGTTGGAAGCATTACCTTTACCCCTTTCCTTCCTTTCTATTCCCCATTCAGCAGTATACTGACACTACTTGTTCATATATTGCAAATTTCCTAAATTACAGGTAGTGAATATTTTATTTTTCACTATAGTTCATGTAAAATTACTATTAAGAACTAGTTTATGACAAAATATAAAATTATATTGGAGGAATGTAAGTAATGAAAAAAATTCTTGCTGCTCTTTTCGCAGCGACACTTATGTTTGCGTCAGTTGGTGCAACATTATTAATATCGGACACACCGACTGCTGAAGCAAAATCGTATAAGTCAGGTAAAAAAGGCTTCTCAAACAATAACAATAGTTCAAATATCCAAAAATCTCAGGATAATACTAAAGACCAAAATAATGCTACAACAAATAAAAATAATACTACGTCTACAAACAAAACAGATACTACTGCGAAAAAAGGTGGCTTTTTCTCTGGTGGCCTAATGAAAGGCTTAATGCTAGGTGGTTTAGCAGGTCTATTATTCGGTAGTCTATTTAGTGGTTTAGGAATGCTTGGTAATATTTTAGGCTTATTAATCAACGTTGCTGCAATTGTTGTTATTGTGATGCTTGTCGTTAAAATTATCAATATGTTTAAAGATAAAAAACGTAAAGAACAGGAAGCTACGCAATGGCACAAATAATTAACGAGCAAGATATTATTAATGCGATTTGCCTATCACAGGCCTATCATAAAAATCTTCGCCCAGAAGATGTACTTGTTGAGTTAACTTATGAAGATGAAACAGGCTTCGGCGCAGAAGTTGAAACAAATGGTCAAATGGAAGTTTTCAATACCGCTGCTATGATTGGCGCTTTACGTGTATGGATAAAAGACGTTCTACACCAAGACCCTTTCTCAACTGGTATTGAGCTAATATTGGATGATGAAGAAGGCATTATTGCCAAATTATCATAATTCTTAACAAAAAGAATAGCCGTTCAATAAATCTTACAGTCGATTTATTGAACGGCTTTTTTTAAGATTTATGGCCGTAATTCTCAACTAGATGAGCGACATTACATTGCTCTCACTAACTCTCTACTGTTGATTATTTCAATAGATCACTAAAGTTCACAAAGATTTTAGCTGCATGACTACGCTTTGTTGGTGCCTCTGGAGAAAATCTTCCTTCACTCCCTATTACAATCCCAAGCTCATAGAGCATTGTTATAGCATTTTTCGTCTCATCATTATAGCTATCTATATCTGTAAATGGTGTACGACCTTTCGCAGCATATGCTTGATTGAGCTGCTTATTATATGCGCGGTTAATCATTAGTGCTAATTGTGCACGTGTAATAGGCTGACTCGGATTAAATTTGCCATCAGACCCTTTAACAAGTCCATGTGCGTAAGCTGCTGCAATTTCTGCTTGTGTTTCTGCATCGTAGCTTGCAATATCAGTGAATGGAGCTTTGTCTTTCGTTGTTAAACTTAAGCTTCTCACAAGCATAGCCGCAGCTTGAGCACGTGTTATATTTTGTTCGGGCCTAAATGTTCCATCCTCATAGCCCTTCAAAATGCCTGTTTCCGCTGCTTTTTGAATAAACTCCGTTGCCCAATGATTTTTTATATCTAGAAATTGTACTTTACTACCTGTTGTAAATGTTGCAGTTGGACTTTGAACACTTTCATTACCAGCTGCATCTAACGCTTTTATAGCAACTGTATAAGCAGTATTTTCTGTTAAACTATCGAGCGATATCGTCATTTGATCAGCTTTAACTGTAGAGTAGAGCTTATTATTTACATAAACATTGTATTTCGTAACACCCTCATTATCTGTTGCTGCTTGCCAATTTACCTTTGCCGCTGTACTACTTTCAACATTGACTTGGATTGCAGAAGATGCATCCCATAATGGGCTTGCTTGTATAATTGGTAAAAATGCTTGATTTGCCACAGCTAGATAGCCTGCTTCACTTAAATGAATGTTTTCTGGATTTGGTAAATAAGTTGGCACATCTTTAGCCACAACGTCGAAAGTCGGTACAAATATTGCACCTGCTTTTTCAGCGGTTGTTTTAATAGAAACATTCATAACACCTAATAGCATTTTAAATTGTGTCTGCAACTCTTCACTATAATAAGGGAAAGAATTATAGTAGCCCATAACATAAATTTGCACTTGCGGATTCAGTTTTTTAATTTCGGCTAAAATTGCGGCTATATTATTTATAGCTTCTTGCGATGTCTTTAAAATGGTCGCAGTATCTATACCAGTTGTTGTCGCTTCTTTTAAAATGGGTAATAAATCATTTGCACCAGCAGTTAATGTAATCAGCTCTGCTTCCTGAATTGAAGCTCTAAGCTTTGCACGATCATTAGTATAACCAAATCCAGTCACAGGTTTTTCTACGTCACCTTGTAAGTCTTCCAACACATTTTTCGTTGTATAGCCTGAATACGCAAAGCCTTTATTATAAGATGTTAACAAACCCGCTTGTTGCAATGCCTGTGCAACAAAATCTGTATAACCAAGACCAATGGCTCCAACCTCATTCATGCCATGTGCCAATGAATCACCTAGTGCCACATAATCAGCTTGTACGACCCAGCTTGGCGCAATGTCATCTTGCTTATTCGCTGCATTTGCTCCTACAGGAACTATTAACTGTAAAGCTAGTACACTTGCAGCTAAAAAACGAAATTTCTTTGAAAATTGCATATTCCCACTCCTCCTGCACGTCTAATAATTTCTAGTTTACTAGATTGAGGATAAAAATGGGAACATTAATAGTAAATACCTGAAATTGCCCTATATACACTTATTTATTTCCCCTATTCAGGCTGGACCTTTCCGTAGACACCTCCTCCACCAACTGCAATATTTAATTGTCCTGTTCTAGCTAAATCAATCATCCTTGCTATTTTAAGTGGCACAATTTCCGCAAGCTGCTCCGTTGAAATACGATGTAAAATTGTCATTTCAGTTCCAAATGCGTGAAGTAATCTTTCCATCATTTTTGGACCTAAACCTGGTATAAAATCAAGTGGTACTTGATGAATATACGGTGGTCTCTCACGTTCAGCACTTTTCAAATCAGATAGTTCCTTAATTCGAGTCGCAACGCCTTTAACGATTTGTGAACTTCCACACGACCTGCAAATCGTATCCACATCGTTTAACTGCTCACCACATTTAGCGCATACTGTTTGATGATATTTGCCAAGCAATGGGTTTAACCCATAATTAGCTATTACGCCTCGCCCTTCCTGTTCATGGAGTGCCATCTTTAATTCCGCAAAATTTGCTGCCTTTAGTCGTAGCTTTTGATATTCACGTGCAATTTTGCCAAGTGAATGGGCATCAGAATTAGTTACAAATGTATAACGCTGAATTTCTCGTATATTTTTTACCATATTGGTATCAGAGCTTAAACCAAGTTCTATAGCATCTATAAGCTGCGGATCAAACACTTCCGTTAAACTGTGGTGAACGCCTCTTCCAAATAAACTTTTAAATGGTGTAAAAACATGCGCTGGAATAAAAAGACCCCCTAATTCTCGAACTTTTTGTTGTAGCGCTTGTCCATCACAATAAATACGCTGTGAACTTAAATGAATGTTTTTCATATAGCCTCTCATCCAATTCGAAAAATCCTCCATCACTGCGATAGTAGGAAAATAAGCTAGCACATGAATTGGACCATGACAGTTGCTATCATAAATTTCAATTTCCGAGCCTGGAATAAGCGTAGTTTTTTGAAACCTCAGGCCCCCTTCTGATAATTCTTCTAGTTCACCTCGATTTATCATCATCTCCATTTCAGCAAGTACTTCTGGCGAATGACAATCAATAATGCCGATTATATCAAGCCCTTTTTTTGCACTAGCCATCTCTAAAATTCGAGATAATGTTAAAGTTTTACTTCCCGTAATCTTAACTGCTCGCCCACTCATTGTTCGTCCAATATGAATATGTAAATCCGTATAATAGTCCTGAAACATGTATACAGCTCCTTTTGCTCGATTATAAAATGAAAAAACCTTACATTGCTGCAAGGCGTTTTCATAATTTAAGATGGATGGTTTTGATTTGTGCCATGATCAGTGTCGTATGAACCTGAACCTTGATTTGGTGTTGCCGCTGCATCATAAGCAACTAAAGTAACACCAATTTTCTTTTCTAGCTCATTAATTTTTTCAAGCTGTGTGTGATCTAATTGTGCAAATTTAATCTCTTCCATATTCGTCACGCATCCTTTCAAAAGTAACGTTCCCCGAATATCTCACAACTATGCAAAATCCAAATAGCAAAAATCTTCCGAATTGTTCGAGTGACTGGCACTTAGCATAGACCCTAACAAAAGCATCAGACTTCCAATATCGCAAAAATCCACTTCGCTTTCCGCGGGCACGTTGTAAGCCGCAACCGTCGCTACGCGCCGTTTGTTACGTCTTACGTTACGTGCGTTCCCGCAGGAGTCTGCGTGGATTTTTACTTGGTTATTTATAAATACCCTACTTGCAGTGCTATATGCAAATTGTTTCAGAATTGTTTGAGTGACTGGCACTTATGTAGTTTTTGTGAATTGTTCAGATACATATGTTAAATAAGGCTTGCCTGTCAGGGGATGTGTTTGAATATCGGCGTAAACTCCAAAAACATCTCGAAGTAGTTGAGGCGTTAACACTTCTTCTGGTGTACCATAATGAACAATACTACCTTGTTGTAAAACATAGATTTGGTCACAGTACATAGCAGCCATATTCAAATCATGTAAGGCAGCGACAACAGTCAAATGCAATGTTTGAATTAAGTCCATTAATTGTAATTGATGCTGGATGTCTAAATGATTAGTAGGCTCATCTAAAATAAGCACTTGCGCTTGTTGTGCTAGTGCACGTGCAACCATCACTCTCTTTTTTTCTCCTCCAGAAAGGGAACTAAAGCTGCGCGTTTCTAAATGGGCAATACCTGTTTGAGACAATGCCTCTTTCACAATTTTAAAGTCTTCCTTATCATCCATTTCAAAAAGCTTCTTATGTGGCGTTCTTCCCATGCTCACCAAATCTTTCACTTTAAAATCGAATAACACAGGTGTTTCCTGACTAACAACGGCTAAATTTTTGGCAATTGCTCTACTTGATTGCTTAAGAATATCTTCCTCATTCAATAATACAGTTCCACTTTCGGGCTTTAATAACCGATACATATTTTTCAATAGTGTAGACTTTCCACTACCATTAGGACCAATTAAACCGACAAATTGCTTTTCCTTTATTTGAATGCTTACTTCTTTTAATATGCGCTGATCATGAATGGAGAATGATACATGCTTCGCCTCTAATGTCATAGCCTTTAATCTCCTTCACCAAATGAATAATTGTTACGGCGTAGTAGCCAAATGAAAAATGGTCCGCCACAAAAGGCAGTAATGATTCCAATTGGCATTTCTTCTGGAGCTATTATCACGCGTGCAATCGCATCAGCCCACACTAAGAAAATCCCTCCTAATAATGCGCTAATAGGGATAACATATTTATAATTAGACCCCACTATTAATCGCACGATATGTGGAATTATTAAACCAACAAACCCAATGGAGCCACTTACTGCAACAAGCACACCCGTTAGTAAAGATACGAGTAGTATCAATTGAATTCGAAACTGTTGAAGATTAACACCTAATGTGACCGCTGCTTCTTCCCCAAGTAATAATAAATTTAAATTTCGATAATATAACCATAGCAAACTAAAAACGATGAAAAAAATAATAGCTGGAATGAATAAATTACTCCATTTTGCACCCGCAAGACTTCCGAGCATCCAATACATAACGGCTTTTATACCGCCCTCTTCCTTAGACATCATTAACATAAAATTTGAAGTAGCAGATAAGATAAACGATACCGCCATTCCTGCTAGCAGCAAACGGAAAATAGAAATACGCCCCCCTACACGTGACAAGAAAAATACCAACACAATTGCTATAAAGGAGCCTAGAAAAGCAGCTACTGAAAGGGCATAGATACCTAAAAATGAAAAAGCCCCTAAAATGATGACAGCCGTGGCACCAACTGTCGCACCTGAAGAAATACCTAAAATATATGGATCTGCAATTGAATTACGGACAAGTGCTTGCACAGCTGCACCAGCAATGGCTAATCCTGCTCCAACAATAGCTGCAAGCATGACACGTGGGACACGTATTTGCCATATAATGATTTCCTGTGAGCGGCTCCAATCAGGCTCTATCGTATTTGAGAAAATAGGAATTTTCGAGAAAATAACCTTCCATACATGTAGTGGTGTAATTGACACTGAGCCAATCATTATAGCAACTGTCATTGAAGCAATCAGTACTAAAAGAAGGGTCAATGAAAATAACATAAATTTTTTATTCATTTGCTTATTAACTCCTTATCAATCTTGATAAATACGAAGCAATAAAAAAGGGTATTCTACGCACGAATGCATAGAAATACCCTAGGTTAAACAAAGTTGGAGAAGTATCCATCAATTGTCCGTAATTGCTTGCATCCTCGTGGGCATTACAGGTATGAACTAATTGGCAGGTCTCCTGGCTTCGATTCAACGTTACTATAATTGCCTTCCCATTCTAAAAACAGTGGCTACTACATCATAGAACTCCTCGTTACAGTTGCGGGACAGCGTCGGACTTACACCGACTTCCCTTTTAAGTGGCACTCGTTAACAAGCGTCACACCATTAGTTTCTGAAATTTTAAAATTATGACGATTCTATCATACATAATTATCCGAGTCTATAGCTCCTTTCATCTAGGAATCAATCTTTCCTCTTTTCAACTTCATATAAATGGATTTTTGTACAAAACCTAATCCATAATTTCTGCACATTTACTTGTTACATTAAAACAATAAATATTAAGGAGGAAATGCATATGGTATTAAAAAGAAACTGGTTCCTAGGTTTAATGACAGTAACGGCTTTACTAATATTATCAGCTTGCTCTGACGATACAGCGAAGTCGGAGCCTACTAATAGTGAAGCAATAGATCATAGTGCAGAAGCAGACCATGGTGAAGAGATGAATCATTCAAGCTCTAGTGAAGTTCCATCTACTTTAAAAATTGCGAAAAATCCTAAATTCCCAGTAGGGAGTACTGCTATTATTACCGAGGGACATATGTCAGGGATGGCAGGAGCAGAGGCAACGATTGTTGGGGCATATGATACAACTGCCTATATTATTTCCTATGAACCGACTACCGGTGGAAAGAAAATAGAAAATCATAAATGGGTAATACATGAGGAATTAATTGATCCAGGTGCTGCCCCGTTGTCTCCTGGTACTGAAGTCAAAACAACAGCAACCCATATGAAAGGCATGGAAAATGCTACTGTTCGCATTGATGAAGCAGTACAAACGACTGTTTATATGATTGATTTCCCTTTAACAACAACTGGGGAAGAAATGAAAAATCATAAATGGGTTACAGAAGGCGAACTAGCGTCAAAATAATAACGAAACAACCTCTGAGATTTATTCCTTCAGAGGTTGTTACTAATTATTTGTCTATTACTTTTTGTCAGCTATCTTATGCCATTTATAGCCGATTCCCCATACTGTCTGTAAATAATCGTCTACAGGAAAGCCACATTTCCGCAGTTTTTCCCGTAAATTGCGAACATGCGAATCAATTGTTCGATCTTCAATTGTTACGTTATAGCCCCAAACTGTATTTATTAAATGTTCTCTTGAAAACACTTTATTTTGATATTCAAGAAATAACACTAACATCGAAAATTCTTTCGGCGTTAAAAGAATAACCTCTTGTTGAAAAGACAATTCAACGGAGTCTTTATTTAATCGTAGCCCCTCAAAAAAAACTACTGTTTCCTCAGTTTTTGTTCTTCTTAAAACAGCATGTATACGTGCTAATAACTCTTCCTCGTCGAAAGGCTTTAAAATGTAGTCGTCTGCTCCCAAATTTAAGCCTCTTATAATATCCGTCTGTTCCGCTTTTGCTGTTAGCATAATGACTGGTACATCCCAATACTTTCTTATTTCCTGACAAGCTTGCCAACCATCCATATCTGGCATCATAATATCCAACAATACTAAATCTACATGATTTTCTTCTAAATAGTCTAAAGCATCTCTAACTGATGATATAGCTCTGCAATAAAAAGAAGGTTCTAAATAAAGAGTTAGTAACTCTAACATTCTTGGTTCATCGTCAATTAATAATAATGTTTTCATTCGTTCCTACCCCTTAAATAATAATTCAAAAGTAGTCCCTTTGTTTTCTTCACTAACAACGGTTACTTCTCCTCCGTGTGCTTGGACAAGCTCTTTAACAATAGCAAGACCTAATCCCAAACCGCCATGTGCACGCGCTCGAGATTTTTCAACCCTATAAAAGCGTTCAAAAATATAAGGTAATTCCTTCTTTGGAATCCCCTTCCCAGTATCTTTAACAATGATTTTTATTAAGTTATTCTGCCTTTTTACTATTAAGAAAGTTGAATCACCTGAGGAACAATAAGACAAAGCATTATTTAGCAGATTCAACATAATTTGTTCTAGCCTTACTGAATCTGCCCTTAATATTAATCCCTCTTCACATTCAACAAAAAAGTGAATCTGTTTTTCCTGAAAAGCAGGTCTTAGCTTTACCTCTATACTTGCCACTAATTCATCCAAATGAAGACATTCTTTGTTAATTACAAACGCGTTCTCATCCATTTTTGCTAAATCAAATAAGTCTTTAATTAACGTTGAGAGTCGATTCGTTTCTTCCATAATAATACCTAAATATTTTTGGCGATCCTGCTCCGTTAAATCTCGCTTGTAAAGAATATCAGTATAGCCTTTTATAAAGGTAATGGGTGTTCTTAGCTCATGAGCGATACTTGCTAAAAATTCCTTTCTTTCCTCTCTTAAATGATTTAAATCATCAGATAACTGTTGAATAGCATTCGCAAGATCGCTTAATTCATCTTTGCCATTAGTCGAAAGGGCAACAGTAAAATCTCCTTTATTCATTTTCAACGTCGCTTCCTTCATAGCCATTAATGGTTGGGCTAATTTTCGAGATAACACAATAATGACGGCAATCGTCACCAATCCTGAAACAAGGCCGACAATTAAAAAATGTTTGTTTAATCGTTCCATTAACGCATGAATGGAATCTGTGTTTTGAAACATAAACACATAGCCAATGGTCTTTTGTTGTTTTAGGATAGGACTAATTGTTGCAATATATTTTTCATCCTGCCAATTTTTCTCCAATACCTGCCCACTATAAGGCACTCTACCCTTAAGCTTCTTTAAATAAGCATGTATTTCAGGGTGAGAAGATGAAGCGGCTAAAATTGTTCCAGCCTTATCTGTGATAACAACGTCTGTATTTTCTCTTGATTCCATTAATAATATATGTGATAGCGTCTCCTCATGGAAATTTTGCTCTAATATAGTTCGATGTGAATTTCCAGTTGTCTGTAAGTTTGTTAATTCTTCTTCAACACGCGAGTTAGTCAAAGAAACATGTAAAAAAAACATCATAAATGTTTCTATACAAAACAATGTAATAAAAAAGATTATTCCAAGCTTCAATGAAAGTTTTTTCATGCCTTAACCACCTATATTTCAAAATGATATCGTGTAAGTGTGAAGATTTTATGCAGAAGAACGATACTTTTACAAATATTATAAAATAAAAACTTCTCGCTCATTAATTTTCATCATCATGTTGTAATTATTTATGTAGCAATTAGGATTAGCATGATTTCCATAAAAAGAGGTGCCAGGCACCCACACAATTCTGAAAACTGTAAGATGTTTATAACTAAGTAAAAACCCACGTAGACTCCTGCGTGAATGCACGCAATGTAAGACACAACAGGCGACGTGACAGCGACGGTTGTGGCTTACAACGTGCACGCGGAAAGCGTAGTGGATTTTTACGATTGAGGAGCTGCTATTATGCTAGAAATCTAAGCGAGGTGACAGGCACTCAAACAATTATTATACCTAGTTGATTCGAGTGAAGGGCGGCGACTCCCGCAGAAAGCGTCCGTCCGCAACGGAAATCAACCTCCAACCTCCATTTCAAAAAAATGCCAATAAGTATGTCGTATACTTATTGGCATTTTTTATTATTAAATATATTTTTTAACCCAGTCTAAGAAGTTTTCAATTACTGTATCAAGGAATTTCACAGTACCTTCATCTGTTAAATTGCCTTCAGCATCGAATTTTGTGTGTACAGCACCGATATATACATCATTACCGCTAAGTAATGGAGAATTAATTCCAGGTGAGAATAAAATATCACGTAAATGTAATTGTGCTTTAACAGTACCTAAATTCCCCATTGATGCACCCATCATGAAGGATGGTTTGCCAACCATTACTTTGTCTACACGAGATAGCCAGTCAATAGCGTTCACCATAACACCTGGCACAGTTCCGTTATATTCTGGTGTTAACCAAAGTACCGCGTCAGCTGCTTTTACTTTTGCTTTAAAATCTAATACTGTTTGTGGTGCATCATTTTCGATATCTTGATCATACATTGGTAAATCACGTAAGCTTAATACTTCTAGCTCAAGCTTTTCTGTATAACGTTTTTGTATAAATTTTGCTAATTGCATATTATAAGATTCTTTACGGATACTACCTACGATTGCTACTACTTTCATGTTGTTTCCTCCTAAATGGTTACTGTCATTAATATTTGTTAAGCAATTTTATTTTATACCGCCCTAATAATAGGTTGCAAATTCTTCAACTGGTTTACGATACCCACGTAAGCGGTGACTACTTTCCTTTTCCTTGCCAATTGTCATCATCAAGACAATCTCATGTGTTGCGGGTACATTGAATAATGCGCGCATTTGTTGTTGATCAAAGCCAATCATTGGACATGTATCCCAGCCTCGATTTTTTGCTGCTAACATAAAGAGCATAGCTGAAAGTGATGCGTTACGAATCGCGTCCTCCTTCATAAACTCCTCACCACGTTCTTCGTAAAACTTCGCATTATCATCAATAAGACCTTCAAGCTCAAAGTTTGTAATAATACCTAAATCAACCATACCTTGACTAATGTGAGCCGTTTGCTTGTATGCTTCCTTATCGCCTAGTACTAAAATAACACCGGAAGCTGAATGTACTTTATATTGTCCATACGCAGCCTCGCGAACTCTCTCTTTCAATTCTTGATCTAACACAACAATATATTCTGTATGTTGCAAGTTGAATGCTGAAGGTGCAAGCTTGACGTCCTCTAAAATCGGTCGGATATCCTCCTCCGTCATTACAACACCGTCTATAAAATTATTTGCCGATCGACGTTTATCAATTAACTTTGTAAATTCCATTTTGACGTACTCCATTCATCCATTATGCTTTAGTAGAATTGTGTTCATTAATTACTAATGACACCTTACTCATATTCTTTTTCAAATGAAACTGTACTTCTTACAGTATCAATTGGACGAACAAGTCCTTCAATTTGTGCACGCTTAGGCTCTAAGAAAGGCGGTAATGATAGTTTTTCCCCCAATGTTTCATAGGGCTCATCACCCATAAAACCAGGGCCGTCTGTCGCCCATTCAAATAAGATTTGGGGTGCTACACGTGCATATAGCGATTCAAAGAAGTGACGGTTAACATAACCAGACGTATTGAAACCAAAGCCTTCTAATCGTTCTGTCCATTCATTTAAAACAGCACGATCTGCTACGCGAAATGCAGCATGATGCACAGTACCAAAACCTTGACGAGCTGCTGGCAGGATTGTGTTATATTCCACAACAATTTGTGCACCGTTGCCTCCCTCTCCGACCTCAAATAAGTGGAAGTCTCCTTCAGCTGCAATTTCTATGAAGAGCATTACTTTTTCTAGCATTTCTTTGAAATAATCAAAATTCGCTACACGCACAAATATCGGACCTAATCCTGTAATAGCGTATTCGAGTGGGATAGGACCATCTTGCCAAGGTGTACCTGTAGCAACTCCCTTGTTGTTTTCATCAGAAATTAGTTGATATTGCTGATCGTCAAAATCAACAAATGATAATGTTTGCTTGCCGAATTGTTCTTTTATGCCTGTATGTTTGACATTTAAGCGCTCAAATCGTTTTACCCAGTAAGCTAATGCTGCATCTGTTGGCACTCGGAATGATGTTTTTGAGATTTCATTTGTTCCATGTACACCTTTTGGTATGTTTGGGAAGTCAAAGAATGTCATATCTGTTCCAGCACTACCCTTGTCATCTGCAAAAAATAAGTGATATGTTTGAATATCGTCCTGATTTACTGTTTTTTTAACTAAACGCATGCCTAGTACATACGTGAAAAATTTATAATTTTCTTCTGCGCTACTTGTTATAGCAGTTACATGGTGAATTCCTTTTAAATGATTCATATTAAGTTCCTCCTACTTATCTCGAATTCGAGATATATGTTTAAAAAAATTTTATTTATTAATGGCATTAAGACCGACCTTTTTCAAAGCTACATTCATTGTTTCCAACTCCTGTTGGTCTAATACTTCAAAAATTTCATTGATCTTTTGTTCATGGAGTGGGAAAATTCTATCCATTAAGACCTGTCCTTCATCTGTTAACAATGCATAAGTAACACGTCGATCTTTAGGACAAGCACGTCGACAAACGAAACTCTTTTGCTCCAGCTTATCAATAACATACGTAATACTACTACTTGCAATTAGTATTTTCTTGCCAATTACTTGAATTGGCTGTTCACCGTGGTGGTATAAAAAATCTAATACCCCAAACTCAGTCTGGTTTAAATCATATTGAAGCAAATCTTTTTTGGTCGCATCCTGAATCGATTGATAAGCACGGAACATAATCGTAAAAGCTTTTAAACACCGATTTTCTTCCTTCATAAGATACCCTCTTTCCATTTACCTCGAAATTAAATATCTTTAATTCGAGATAATAATATCACAGATATTCCCTAACAGCAATCATTTTTATCTAATTTAATTTAAATAAAAAAATTTTTTCAAAAGCTAAAAGCCCCTATACAAATTAGTGTACAGGGTGCTTCTATTATTTCATTCGTTTAAATTCTTTTTCTGTTCCATCAGCAAACTCTACTTCTACCTCAATCGATTGATAGTCATCTGTAATATTAAACACTTTAATGACTTGCTCAATAACTTCATCATTCGATGTTGTAGAATCGAAAGTTAGTTGCTTAAATAAAGGTTCTAACTTCGTATAAGCCTCATCACCTTGAATTTTTTCATTATTACGGTCATCTTCCAATTTAGCCTCTATACCGTTCTTCTTGTTCTCATATTCAACCTCATAAGATTCTGTTGCTGAATAATCGACGTCCAATGAAAATTCTATAAAGTTAAAGGGCACTTGATCTGTTACATTTTCACCAGCCTGTTGATTAGTGTTTTCCCCTGTTGGAGCATTCGTAGGTACGTCCTTTACCTCATCCTTATTACAGCCATAAAGTAATCCAGCTACTAATGAGAATACTAATAACATTTTATAATTACGCATCATTTTCCCACTCCTTTTCTGTCATTATTCTTCCCTAAAAACATACTAAGTAAACGCAAAAAGGATATCTCCTAAAATCAGGAGATATCCTTTTCTATCATCTTCTTATAGATGAAGGACCATCAATCAAATCAAATTAATAGAAGTAATTGCGCCCAGTATTATTTTCATGAATGGCACGAGCCAAACGAAGTGTTGAAACAGCTAAATCTGCATAACTTACTTTTTCAGTTGCATTAAAGTTGTTTTGTTGTGCATCGATTAAGCCCATTGCACTTGCTAATGCTACGTAACCTGCAAATGCCGGATCAATAGTACTAGCATCAGCAAAGTTCAACTTGTAAATATCGTTATGCTTTGCAGCACTTTCTAAACGTAGTACACGAATAAACCATTCTGCAAGCTCTTGACGAGTCAATGTCGCATCAACAGCAAATTCATCTGCTGGTTGTAAAACGCCCATTCTTACTGCTTGTTCAACTATTGCATATAACGGATGTTTAGGGTCAATATTATTAAACGATTGATATGATTCTTCTTCATTTCCATATCCATAATAGCCATATGTCAAAGATTTAAGAATAATTTTTAACGCTTCACCCTTCGTCACTGCAGTATCAGCATTAAAGTTTGCTGGATCTTTCACTTCCAACACATTTTGTGCTAATAAGTAGTTTAATTCCTCTGCAGCTGTTGGGTGAGAAATTTGCGGTTTATTATTTGAATCATCAACACTACTTACCCATTTGCCTGTTAGTGCATCAATTTGATTATATATGCTGCCCTCATATGACGGTGCATACACTAAATCATAATGATTACTATCTTCTTTATCCTGTTTAGTGTATTGTAACTTCAGCTTTAACGCATTGCTAAATGTTTCCTTTGCCTTATCAGCTGAGACTACCTTACTTACAGATGGCCAGTTATCAATTTTTTGTTGATTAATGTTTAATCCACGTAATGAACCGTCAGTACCGACGCTCACATAAATTTCATCACCAACAACAGGAATCCCGTTTACAACACGCGGGAATGAGAAGCCATATTGGTTGCTATAATTATCATATCCATAATCATCTAACGGTTTTGCATAGTTATGGATATAGGACGGAGCCCACTCTTTTAAGTAGTCAATAGCCTTCGCCAACGCAGCATCTTTCGTAATCTTTTCTGCTTTTTTATCTGTCAGCATGAAATCTCTACTGATGTCATAGTATTGTGTAATTTCACCAGTTGCCTTATTAATTTCAAATGAAGCACCTGAACCACCATTCTCATACATATACATGTAATTTACAGAGTAAAGTGTTTCACCATTTTCATTTTCTCTTTCATCAACCATATCAATTTGTAGCTTTGCCTTATCAGGGTCCACTTTTAAGAAGGATTTTGCAAATTCTTCTACTTCTTCAACCGTCATACCAGGTTTTCTCGGATTAAGTTGTTCTGAAGATAGCTTTTCAACACCTTTTACGCTTGGTGCTTGTGCCACGAAGCCATTTGCTGTTTGCCATTGTCCTGTTAATGCATGTACACCATAGAAGCTTGATGTTGGCATATACACTAGCTTCACTTCACGCTTATCAGATGGATAGTTATAGTCTAAATAATAGCGTAACTCTACAGCAAAGTTATCACGGATTTGTGCAAGTACATCTGCCTCACTCTTTTTCTGTTCTAAACCATCGAATGTTGCCTTTTTAGATACATTTGAATTGCGATATACGTTTACAACTTCACCATTAGCAAGCACACCAATAGAAATAGCGTGGTTACTAAGTGTTACACCGTTATGTGTCGGTGCATATGAGAATGCATAACTAATTGGCTCTGATAATGGTCGCGTGTAATTAAATCCATAATCAAAATCATTTTCTTGCAATTTGTAGTTTGCTGTATTCGGGAATTTTTTCAAGAAATCCTGTGCAATTTTTTGTGCATCTTCCTTTGAATATTTAGCAGGATACAGCGCGTCTGCAACATTTGCAGGCTGGTAATAGAAACTTTCTAGCTCTAAATCATCACCCATAAAAGTAATACTACCATACACATCTTTACCATTTACTGTTTTTTGGAAGCTCAGATCATAACGGATCGTTTTATCATCGTTATAGTAATGTCCTCGCCCCGTATAGAAATCATTATCTGTTAAAAAATTGAACTTTTCTGGGAAAAGCTCACGTAATTTTTTAATAAGTGTACTTTTTGTTACCTTTGTTTCTGTTGAGGCTACTTGAATCTCTATTCTCTCTGGAGAATCCTTAACATTAGCAGAAGCTTGTGCCATTGGAGAAAGTACTCCGACAGAAAATGCAGTAGATGTTAGGATAATCCCCAATTTTTTAAATTTACCCAAAATATCCCTCCTAAAATACAATTTACATAATTATATATTATATTCCCAAAATAGGAAATAGTATTTACAGATTATTTCCAATAAGAAGAAAATAGATTGGGTATACCATTATCCCTATCATTGTCATTTCTTCACCACATTAAAATTTGAGTCTATCAATAACCAATTTTGCGGGAACGGTAACCCAAGCTTCCAGTAGCCTATACCTCTAAGCTTGTACTGCTTAATTAAATTGAATTTCGCTTGAATCGACCGTGCATCTTCAAACCAGACTATATGCGCTCTTCCTTGCTCATCATAATATTCAAAGAAAGGGGCTTGTGCATTCCAATCATATTGGATAGCTGCATTATATTTTTTTGCAATCTCAATAGCCCTTTGCGGACTTACGGCCTCTGCATATGGACCTCCTTGTACAAACGGCAGTGTCCAATCATAGCCATATAAATTTTGTCCAAGCAATATTTTACTTGGTGGTATTTCTGATACAGCATATTTGACAACCGCCTCAACTTCGCGAATTGGCGAAACAGCCATAGGGGGTCCAGCAGAATAGCCCCATTCATAAGTCATCAGTAATACGAAGTCCACAATCTCCCCATGGGCTTTATAATCATGTGCTTCAATCCATGGCCCTTTTTGATTGGCACTTGTTTTTGGCGCAAGTGCTGTTGATACCGTATACCCTTCTGCATGGAACCGCGCCACTGCTCTTCTTAAAAAATTGTTATATGCTTCTCGCTGATCGGGTGGTAAATTTTCGAAATCAAAATGGATATCTTTTATGCTTTCTACACGCTTTGCTTCTATAAGAATATTGTCAAAAAGTAAATCTTGCACTGCGGTGCTCTGGAAAATATCCCTTGCAAGGTCGCCACTAAATTGAAAGTTCTCCAAATTCGATACAACCATTGCAACAGCTGCTCCTGAGTCTTTCGCAATTTCAGACACACCGTTTCTTGGAGGTTGCTTCAATGTCCCGTCTCTCCGTGCTTCATAGCTAAATAAGGCAAGGTAAGTTAAATAAGGTGCTGCTTCTCGGGCTGAATTTAATAATGCTTCACTAACGGCTGTTCCTCTTGGCTCTAAATATGCCAATGTTTCCGCTCTAGTTTTCGGTGCTGGTGGAATATAAAGACGCAAACCAACTGATAAAGTCTGGTTTGGATGTATGCCATTGACCTGTGCAAGTGTTAAATAATTAATCCCAAAGCGTTGCCCAATCGACCATAAACTATCCCCAGGCTGTACATAATAAAAGCTACCGACGATTGGAATCACAAGTGCTTGGCCAACAACTAATCGATTAGGCTCTGGAATTTGATTGGCATCTACTATACTTTGAACCGTCGTGCCATACGCATTTGCAATTCCATATAAGGACTCTCCTGCTCGTACAACATGTATTTGAATGCGATTTGCCTCCTTTTTACGTAATGAAACCATAGCCATAAAGCTTATGATATAAAATAAGAAAACATGTCACCTTGAAGCAATCACATCTGGAGTGCAACCAATTTTTAGTACAAATAATTATAGAGGATTTCTGCCGGTGATTTTCTCTATGTGCGGACGCTTTTCTCTCCAATTAACTGAGGTAAAAGCATTAAGTTGTCTCCATAAAATTGCATTGATTGTAAAATTTTTTATTAGGGCAGTCCCATTAGCAGATGACTTTGGAATGCGAGGTAGTTTTATTTTTACCTCTAGAATTTTTACCATGTTAGGCGCAACACTCCTGCGGAAAGGGAGCGCCTGGAACGGAAATCAACGATTTATCTCCACTCTGAATTCATTACTTTTTATAGTGATTGTGATTGGACATTTCCTTGTTGTTTGCTTTTAAAGTATTTAGTACCAGAACGGCAATAAAAATTAAAATTAAGAAAAGCTATAACCTGTAGAATTGCACTTATAGTAAGAACCTTATCTTGCATGCTTACATCTACATTGATTGCAAATGCTTGAATGACAAACGCGCATAGCATAAGCCCCATATATATTTGATACGTTTTAAATGTTTTAGCCTCTAATGCTTTATTTTCATGAATGTGCAATAATAATTGAAATAGAAAATACATAAAAAGAATCAATAAAAATTGCATCAACTGTACACCTATTTGCCCTAGCAGTTCCGTCTCAGTCCATTGGTCGAGCTCCACTAAAAAGGAGAATACAATTAAAACAATGGCAAAATTTTTGGTCCAGCGCTTTAATTGATGAGAAGTTGGCAATAAATAAATGCCATAAGCAAAAAACATATAGCCAATAAAATCCGGTAAAATGTCAGGTAGTCCAAAAAATTTCATGTCTAAAAAAATCCAACATAATGCACTAAATAAATTACCGTAAGGATCTTTCATCAACATTCCCCTCCTGCAATTGTTTAACGTCCTTATTTAAAAAGCTTAGTAATACCTCACTGTCTCCATCTAAAAATCTGCTAGCACTAGATTCAGAAATTCCACTTTGAAACGGTACAATCGGTTCAGCTACACGCAGCCAATTGGCGTACATTAAGTTCCCTAGCCATACAGCTAGTGACAGAGCAAATGCCAGATAGATAAGTTTCCCTTTTGTATAACCCTTGCTAAACACAAAAATGATGAATATTAGCAGGGAGAGTATTACACATAAACCTCCAGTAAAAAGCAGCTTCTTCTCTTGACTGATAATAGGCGCTGCCGCACTCTTGATTTCTAAAGATTGACCTGTAGTAATCATAAGTAAAAATACGAAAACCGCTATTGTCATTGGAATTGTAAGAATTGTTGCAACAGTTATCCTTTTTGATTTTAATCCTTGATTGTTTTGTAAGTTTTGACGCAACTTATTTAAAAATGCTTGATCTGGCTCAATATTGGGATGATTTTTTAATGTTTCAAATAACTCACGGTCCTCCATCAGTTTCTCCTCCCTACTTTTTTACGAAGTCTTGTCATTGCACGATGAAAGTCAACACGTACCTTCACTTCTGAAATTCCAAGAATAGCTGCTGTTTCTTGAATCGTGTAGTCCTTTAACATGCGACAAATAATAATTGTTCGATCATGTGACTTTAATGTCATTAATGCTTGCTGTACAATCTGCCATTGCTCGTTTTGTTCAACAATCTCCAGAGGCTCTGTTACTTCTTTTAAAATAGGCTGTTTATTAAGTTTCTCCATTAATAAACGCTTAATTTTTTGTTTTCTATGTATATCTACTGCTGTATTTCGTGCAATCGTTAAAATCCACGTCTTAACCTTCTCTTTATCATTTAAGTGGTGCAATTGTTTAAGTACTTTAAAAAAGGTTTCTTGCGTAATATCCTCAGCCTCTTGTTTGCTATTTGTATAATAAAGCGCAAAATGATAGACATCACGATGATAGGCATCGTATAGCTGCTCAATCTGTAATTCCTTTTTATGCAAAACTTCACCCCGCTTTCTACATTCCTAAATAAGTCGTCGGTATCCAATATTTGTTACACATTATATAAAATTTTTATACCATTGAAAAAACCTCTCCATTTAATGAGAGGTTTCGGATTGTATACATAAGGCATCAAGAAGCAAAACTCGGAGCTTTTTTATTCAGTTGATGGAGTGAAAGGTGGACGACTCCTCTAGAACAGCACAAAATGCAAGACGAAACTTACCACGCGTAGCAAGGGTTGCGGCTTACGTCGTGCCCGCGAAAAGCGTCAGCCCGTAACGGAAATCAATGGTATTCATATACAAAAATACTGTAGACAAAATCCCAACTTTTATGAGAAGTTTGTGTATTCTTTATTTCTGCGGATTAGACGTAATCATGTCAAATAACAATGGCACATTCGTACTGCGTTGCAAAGAATTACATCCCTTTGTTAAGTAAGACCAGCTTTCTTTCATTTTTTCTCGGTAAGGTAGTGACGGATCTACATGCAGGAATTCTAAAAGATACTCTTTAATAGAGCCTGATAAGTTTTCCATAAATTCATCTGCTTTCAGCATTTTTTCCGTTGCAACCTCATTGCGCTCATTCCATAATACATGCTCTAAATTTGTAGCAAAATAAAACAGCTGATAAGGTACTTTTAATCGATCAATACTAAAATGGTCATTTGCAAGCAAAGTCTTAACGTTATTAGCTTTCATTTCATTTCGCTGTTCAATTTGCTCTTTACGTTTCTCTGTTTTTACAAAAATGGCGCCCTCAGTATAATATAGATTTTGTTCAATATCTGCATTGATTTTGACAAACTCTGGAGCGATAAAACAACCATCTGCATCAGTAATATGAATGACTGCTGATAAATCTTTCGCTAAAAACTTATACTTTTCTAGATAGTTATGAATTACTCGGCTGACACTATTTTTAATATTGGGGATTCGCTTTTTCGCATCCCACTTCGTCAAAATATCTTCACGTTGCACATCAAAGCGGATGGTCGATTCGGCAAAATGCTCATCCAAAAAATCCTCTAAAATTATTTGCTCTGTTTGTCCTTCTACAATCACTAAAAGCACTTTTTTAGTCATGTTGCACACCAGCTTTTCTAAAAGCACGTTTAATCTTGAACGTTTTCGTTTCTTTATAAACCTCTTCATCCTGTCCACCTAGCTGTATAGCACGTAAATAGACATCTCGTGCATTATTGACCTCTTTAATACCTTTTAGCTGCATATATCGGTAATTCTCATTCGTTGTTGTAAACCATAAGTTTTTAATGGCAAGCACCTCTAACACACGTAAATTATGGGACGTAAAAATAAGCTGCCCTTTTCCGCCCTCATCAATCACTGTTAACAACTCACCTAACAAATATTCAAAAACGCCAGAATCTAATTCATCGATCACGACACAAGCAGTTGGATTATTGTAAACAGCTATCAGTACACTAAGCACAGAGATAATTTTCAAAATTCCTTCTGATTCTGTTCGCAATGGTAGTTCACGATCACCTCGTTGCGATAGAAACTCAAATCGCACTCCCTTTTCACCATTATCTAATAATTGCTCTGTAATGACATGAATTTTAATAGTAAGTCCAGGAATAATAGTTGATAATACTTGATTGCTTTGCTCAATCACTTCACATAATACATTGAAAGCATTCTTTGGCAGTAATGCCGGTCCTTTCAAATCATAGGAAATGGAGCCACGCGTTTTTTCAAGATGGATACTAAAGGGCATAATGCGCTCTTCAAATAAAGGCGCGATATTTTGATTGTTGATAACATGTAAGTCTTGATTAAAATCAATTGCTAAATTATGAAGCAACTGCATTTCTAATTCTGTTAGCTTTTCTTGTAGCAATGGCTTTAAATCTTTATGGAAGATAAATGACATATATTGTTTTCGCGTTAGTTGTTGAATAACGAGCGTTTTAATACGCATTTTTTCATTCATATCTCGTAAAAAGCTTTTTCGAATTTGAACGTCATCTTCTGTGACACTTACTAAAACTTTTGATCGTTTTCCTTTTTCATCTTCTCTATATGTGAGACGCTCTGCAATAATATATAGCCGTTTTTCATCCTCACGTAATGTTACATAATAGTTCACAAAAAATGTACCGAATTGGTTGTCCACTAGAAATTCAAAATCAATATTAGCAGTGTTTTCTCCTGCCATGATTAAACGCTTGTCTTGTGACGGTAATTTCACTTCAGCAATCCAACCAGAAATAATCGTCTTTAATAAGCTAAATGCATCAACAATCGTCGTTTTCCCAGAACCATTTTGTCCATACACACCAACAACATTCGCTTTCATAAGCGAAGCAAAATCCACTGCTAATTTCAGCTCACCATTTCGTACATTCCTTAAGTTTTGTACCTTTATTTTCTTAATTTTTATAATAGCCATATCGAAACACCCTTTAAGTCTTTTCTTTCTATTATAATGAAAATCGTTATATTTTATAACAATTTTAAATTTATTAACCTTTCCTTGTTTTTATATTGAGCCATTTGCCTATGACAAATACATGACGGGACATATGTTAGATAAGAAAAATGAAGAAAGGTGTGTTTCATTGGTCAATCCTAGATTAGCTCCGGAAGATTTTAATCAACAGTTCCGACCTGGTATGAGAATATGGGTTACGCTCCCTACTGGCACATATTCTGGCACATTGATTCGAACATTTGGAAAAGATGGAAGAACAGCCGAAATTCAATTAGATTCTGGTCAATTAATAACGGTTGATGTTAGCCAAATTACAGTAGCAGGGACAGGTTTCCCTCCAGGGGGCGGCTCATATCCACCTCCATATCCGCAACCATATCCACCTCCATATCCACCTCAACCGTACCCACCACAGCCATATCCGCCACGTCCTTATCCGCCACAACCATATCCACCTCAACCATATCCATACCCACAACCATTCCCGCCTATGCCATACCCTGGTGGACAATACCCAGGTGGTCAATTACCTGGTCTCCCTCCCATACTGCCTCCAGGCCTTCCCAACATTTTACCTGGCATCTTTGGTAACCCGAGATAATAAAAAAAGCTTTCCATAAGTTCAGTTATGAACAAGTGGAAAGCCTTTTTTATTTTCTTTACACAAAGTATACACAACTTTTTTCAAACATTTGTAATAATATTTGTCTAAAATAACAATCAGTAATTTTAAAAGTTGGTTACTAGAAACAAATTATACTATTATTAGCACAATTTCTATTAATAATATGCCAGCACTCCGTTATTCTTTGTTATAAAAACACTATATTTTTATTTCACACTTCGAAATTTCATAGTTGAAATAGTAGGATTTTTGGGTTGTGAATCGTATTTTTTGGCAGTATAGTTGTTTATGGTTAGGGGATGAATGGATTATTTTACTAACAATGAAATAATGATAAAAAGTATAGGAACGTACTTCACTATATGAAATTATCATGACGGTCAATTGTAACATTGTACTATTCCCATTACATTTGGCTTTCACATTATCGGCCGTCCCTTTTTCACTTGAAATATGTTTTTTACAATTTTAGGAGGAAGAGTATGAAGAAAAGTAAGAAGCAGCAAATGTCAATAAGCAAGAAATTAACCTTCACAATGGTTAGTATTTTATTGCTATTTGGACTAGTTACTATGGGATTTTCCTATTATATAGTGAAAAACAGTAACTTAAAAGATATGGATGAATCCCTCTATGATAAAGGCATGATTTTATCAAAGACAATAGATCAAAAAGCATTGAAATCTGCACTGCAACAACCAAATGCTAATAACAATGATGTCGTTCGTTTAACAGAAGAAATGGATGCCATCAATGATAAATCAGATATTATTACCAATCTCTTTCTTATTACAGTAGATGGTGAAAATATTAATGCGCCGGTTCTATCCTCAAGTGTTCTTGAAGTTGGTGCAGAATATAACCAAGATATGATTGCCATGGGTCTCTCTCCAGATTTCCTCGCAAGAATAAAAGAAGTTTTTGAAACAAAAGAGGCAACTGCTACAGAGATCTATAAAGATGAGTTTGGAAGCTATAAAACAGGACTTACTCCGATATTAGATGATGATGGTTCAATGCTAGCTGCGTATGCCATTGACTACGATGTATCGATGGTAACTGCTAAAGCACTTTCTGAAGCAATGTGGGTTCTGTTAATTACTGTTTTATTCCTTATTGGGTCTTCCATCGTCGTTTACTCACTATTAAAAAAGAAACTAACCCCTATCCAACAGCTATCCTTACAATCTAAAAAAGTTGCTGAAGGTAACTTGGAGCTAGAAGCTTTACCTATTCAATCAAATGATGAAATTGGCGTACTAACAAATAATTTTAATGTAATGATTGGAAGTTTACGAACAGTCATTCAAAGTGCAACAAATGTTTCTTCACGTGTTTCAAATACTGCACAAGTTTTATCAAGTAATATGCAGGAAGCAACGGATTCTTATAATAGTGTGGCTTCATCGATGCAAGAAATAGCAAGTGTAGCGGATTTACAAGTTCAAAAGGCGAAAGAAAGTTCAATTACGATTGAGGAAATGAGCATTGGTATTCAACGTATTGCCATGACATCTAATCAGATTTCTGAGTCCTCTATTCTTGCATCTGAGGAAGCGGAAAAAGGCAATGATTCAACGAACAAATCTGTCGCTCAAATGAATGCAATTAGTAAAGCTGTAAATCAATCGGCATCTTCTGTCAAAATGCTCGGTGAACACTCAAATAAAATCCAAGAAATCGTTGGTATTATTACAGGTATCGCTTCCCAAACAAATTTACTTGCATTAAATGCTGCGATAGAGGCTGCTCGTGCAGGTGAAGCAGGAAGTGGTTTTGCTGTAGTCGCTGATGAGGTGCGCAAGCTGGCAGAGCAATCAGAGGCATCAGCAAGAGAAATTTCTACGCTAATCTCACGTATTCAACATGACACTAATGAATCTGTAAATGTCATGATACATGCGGTAGAGGAAGTGGACAATGGTTTAATAATGATCAATGATTCCGAAAAATCATTTGGCCAAATTTTAACTTCAATACATCATGTTACTGGTCAGATTCAAGAATTATCGGCAACTATTGAGGAAATGGCAGCTGGTATGGAAGAGGTTACATCAGCCGTTCAAGATATGGAACAATTCTCTGAAAATTCAAGAAACAATACTAGCACAGTAGCTGAAACATCTGCTACTCAGCTCAACACAGTGCAAAGAGTTTCAGAAGAAGCACAAGTATTAACAGATTTATCAGATGAATTATTAACTGTTGTAAATACTTTTATTGTGAAATGATTTATTAAACAAACCTTATAGCTTTATTCATCTCGTCGATGCATACCGCATCGGCGAGGCGTTTATTCATGTCATTTCCTATAAATAATGTTTACTTCTAGTTGCACTAATTGGGCACTGTCCCTCTACTTTCAAAAATAGGAGTTGTGATGATTGAATAGAAAACTAAATTTACTTACAGCAGATTATCAAACGAACTATAATGAGCAACAAATCCTTCCAGCCCATTGTACGCAATTGTTAACAGAAGCAGATAAAGTAGTTTATCAAGCTTTAAATCAAACAAAAGCCTTTTATGCGAAAGATCAAACAATACCTGAAGTATTTTATCAAGCTGTAGAACAGTTTGCTGATAGAATTGCATTATCATTTACTGGTGGCTCAATGACCTATCGACAGCTCAATGAACGATCCAATCAAATCGCTCATATGCTTCGAGACAACGGTTTGCAAAAAGGGGACAAAGTGGCGATTGTTATGGAACGTAGTCAAGAAACTGTTATTAGTTTACTTGGTGTTCTAAAAGCAGGTGGTATATATGTACCGATTGATCCTAGCTATCCTAAAGAGCGTTGTCATTACTTGTTAAATGATACAGGTGCGTTATTTATATTAATAAAAGAAGAACATACTCTATTACTTAATGATTTACTACATAACGATTCCAAAACTCGTAAAGTGTTTACACTTAATCGAATGGAAATCACTTTTTCAAAAAACAATATCCATATCGATCTCAGCCCTGCTGATTTAGCCTATATTATTTATACATCCGGCTCGACAGGCAAGCCAAAAGGCGTAATGCTTAAGCATGAATCTGTGATCAACTTAATTACTGACAATCAAAGAATTTACCAAGCAAGTAAATATGATGTCTTTTCGCAATTTATTTCCTATAGTTTTGATCCATCCGTCACTGAAACATTTACTGCTTTTTTCTCTGGCGCTCGATTACATATGCTCACAAGTATTGAACGCGTATCAATAGAGGCATTTGCTGAAATGCTTGAGCGTGAAAAAGTGACAACAGCCACAATTCCTAATGCATTCTTTACGCAGCTAGCTACTCATCTCTCAAGTGAACACCAAGATAAATTATCATCTCTAAAATATTTATCTGTAGGTGGAGAAGCACTTATGCCTGCCGTTATACAAAAGTGGCAAGAAAAATTCGGAACAACAACTGAAATTATTAATGTATATGGACCAACAGAATGTACAGTGCTGTCCTCCTACCATAAAGTGAAGGATACTGTAATTGATAATCAATCAAGCATTCCTATTGGTAAGCCTATCGCCAATTACGAAATGTATATTATTAATAAGGATGGTCAGCTTTGCCCTGTCAATGAAGCAGGGGAACTTTACATAGCTGGTGCTGGTCTAGCTGCTGGCTATTTAAATCAACCAGAAAAAACTGCCGAAGCGTTTGTCCCACATATATTATCAAATGAACCTGGAAGGTTAATGTATCGAACAGGTGATTTAGTTCGTTTATTACCGAGCGGTGTAATTGAATTTGTAGGACGCAAAGATTCTCAAATTAAAGTGAGAGGGTTCCGAATTGAGCTAGGCGAAATTGAAACGGTATTAAGTAATCACCCAAGCATTCAAGAAGGCGTTATACTTGCTAAGAAAATGGACGATGGAAATAATAGCTTGTTTGCTTACTACACTTTAATTGGCGGTAGTAAGGAAGAACAAACAGCAATTAGACAGTATTTAGCAGGTCATTTACCAGACTATATGGTGCCTGAACGATTAATTGAAGTGCAGGAAATGCCCTTGTCCCCTACTGGCAAAATCGACCGAAAGCAATTAGCGGCCATTGAGGTAACAGCACCTCTACCAAGTCATTATGATGCACCGGAGAACCCAATACAGAAGCTACTAGCGACAGCTTGGCAACATGTACTCGGTATTGAACGTGTCGGTATTCATGATAATTTCTTTCATATCGGTGGGCATTCATTAAAAGTACTTGAAATTTTAGTACAAGTGAAAAAGCATATTCCGTTTTTAAAAATACAAGACTTTTTCCAATATCAAACGATTGCCGAACTAGATCATTATGTTTGTAACTATCAACCAGAAACTAATGATACACCACAACTACAAGTAGATTTTGTTCGTAAAGATTTGATGGAACCAAGCCGTCTTTCCGTTGCGCAAACACCAACACCTTTAGCTATGAATACGGTCCTGTTAACTGGCGCCACAGGCTATTTAGGAAGTCATGTTTTAAATGAGCTTTTAATTAATACAAATACACATATTTACTGCTTAATTAGACAAAGCGCACAAACAACACTTAATGAAAAACTTAAAGATAGCATGGCATTTTATTTCGGTGAAGACATTGTGGCAATGCTACATAATCGAGTGACTGTCATACAAGGTGATTTGAGTAAAGAAAAACTAAATTTATCAAATAAAGATTACGGTACACTTGCTGAGGAAATTGATGCAATTATTCATTGTGGTGCAGATGTAAGACATTTCGGGGCTGCCACTCATTTTAATGATGTCAATGTTGAAGGGACTAGATACTTGCTCGAGCTTGCTAAAAGTAAAGCAGGTGTGCATTTCCACTATGTTTCCACAATTGGTATTCCTGAAGAACTTGCGGCTACACAATGGGGAGAAAAGCAAGCACGTGGTGAATTTGATTACGATGTTTCACTTACAAATGTTTATACCCAAAGTAAGTTAGAGGCTGAAAATCTTGTTAGAAATGCCGTAAACGATAAAATTCCTGTTTCAATTTATCGTGTTGGCAATTTAACATGTCATTCCCAAACAGGAAAATTCCAGCGCAATATAGATGATAATGCGTTTTACCGAATGATAAAATCGATGCTTCATTTAGGAAAAACACCGACAGCTAATTGGCATGTTGATTTTACGCCAATCAATTATGCGTGCCAGGCACTTATAGCATTAGCCCGTCAACCAAAATCTAATGGGCACATTTTCCACCTATGTAACCCTGTCCCCCTAGCCTATCTTGATTTTATTGAAGCAATTAAGGACATGGGCTATGAGTTAGATATAGTTTCGGCAAATGAATATGAAGATTGGCTTTTAAATTCGGAGCATCCTAAAGCATTACAAGAATATTTATCATTAGCTATTGCACAACTTGAAGGTGATGGCGCAAGTGATTCTCCATTTATATTTAATAGTGAAAAAACACAGGAATTTTTAGTTAGCTCGGGTATTGTATGTGCAGAACCAAATTCAGCCTTTATCCGTACGATGATTACGTATGGTATCGAACTAGGTTATTTCCCTGAACCTAAACCCGTTGCAGTTCGATAATGTTAAGATTCAATGGCGTACAAGTATTTGCACTCCCCATTGGACCACAATTAACAACATTTGAATGGGAGAAGTATTATACACAACTGCCTCCTGATGAGCAAATCAGGATATTGCATTACCAACATTGGCAGGACCGACAACGAGCCTTAATGGGAAGCATTATTTCCAGATGGGCAATTCAGCAATTGACTGCTACACAAGATGTACAGATTGTAAGAAACGAACTTGGTCGGCCTTATGCTGTAGGAAATGTTAGTTGGAGGGGTGATTTTAATCTTTCCCATTCAGGAGATTGGCTTGTCATTGCAGTGACGGCAAATGGTCATGTCGGCATTGATGTAGAGGAAATTAATCCTGTTACGAAAGATGTCATGCACTATGCCTTGACTAACAATGAAATAACAAGCATTGAGGACATTGTGGAACCGCTACGATTAAAAAAATTTTATGAACTGTGGACATTAAAAGAAGCTCTCTATAAAACTGCCTTATGTCCACATCCATCACCACACTTAATCGATACGACGGATGGACAGATAGTTCATAACATTTCTACACAGCTTTTTTACCTTGATGAACGACACCCTGTATCCATCTGCTGGGATCAAGCATCGCATATAAATTTAACCGTTTTGCATAGACATCAGCTTCTATAACGTTGCTCAGCGTATGGCAAAAGGCATCAAAAATTTGATGCCTTTTGTCTTTTTTATTTAAATAAATATAGATGAGGTGCCAGGCACTCAAACAATTTCCTGGCATTTCTTTGAAGCGCTAAGGGAAAATCCACATAGACTCCTGCGGGAACGCACGTAGCGTAAGACGCAACAAACCGCGCGTCAGCGAGGGTTGCGGCTTACGTCGTGCCCGCGGAAAGCGTAGTGGATTTTTCCGAATTAGGAGTCGATACTGTACTAGGTACGGATGCACGGTGCCAGGCACTCAAACAATTTTCTTGCATTTTTTTGAAGCGCTAAGAAAAAATCCACGTAGACTCCTGCGGGCACAGCACGAGTTGTAAGACGCAACAAACCGCGCGTCAGCGAGGGTTGCGGCTTACATCGTGCCCGCGGAAAGCGTAGTGGATTTTTCCGAATTAGGAGTCGATACTGTACTAAGTATGGATGCACAGTGCCAGGCACTCAATCAATGTTTCCCTTTCAAAAAAAGAGCTCTATTATTTAAACAAATCTGGATACATTTCTTTTGCTAGAGCTTCCATTCCATCGATCGTGTTGTAACCATATCCGAACATATAATTGTAATCTACAATATACATCTGCTTATTTTTAATAGCTTTCATACTAGATAGTTTCGGATTCGCATAAATTTCTTCCCTCACTTTTGTAAGATCAGAACCATCCCAGTTTGGAATAATTATAACATCTGGATCAGCGGCAATTAACGTTTCAATGCTAACATCACCTGTCTCATCCTTAAAAATATTATCTAATTTCACCATTTTGAATGCATCGTTGAAGAATGTTTCATCGTGTGCTGGATAAACAAAAAGCTCTTTTGGATCGTTCGTATGCAAATAAGCAAACGTTTTTTCGTCTTTAATGCTTTCTAATTTTGAAGAAATGTCTTGTTGTCTATCTTTTAATTCTTTAATAAAGCTCGCTGCTTTGTCTTGAACATTAAAGATTTTACCGATGTTTTCAATATCATTATAAATTGAATCATACGTACCACCTGTGACTGATGATTCTAATACATATGTTTTCACACCTAGTTCATTAAGTGAATCAACCGTACCTACTCCCCATTCAGCATTATCAAATAAACCACCTCGGCCAAAAACTAAATCTGGATTAGTACCTAATGTAACTTCTTTTCCAACGTACGCATCACTTAAAATATTTAACTTTGAATACTCATTCTCTACAGCTTTATCAACTGCACCAAAGTTTGCACCAACACCAACAATTTTATCACCTAAGCCTAAATGCAATAATAATTCTGCCGCTGGGCGCGTGTTGGCCATTATTCTTTCAGGTGCCTTATCGAATACTTGATCTTTCTTTTCCCAAGTAGAACCACCCTCAGCCTTTGAATAGTTTGTAATTGTCAATGGATAATGCTCAGTTGCTTCGGATTCCTCAGTTGTATTTTTTGTTGTGTTACCACAAGCTGTTAACATTAATATAGTTGCTAAACCAATTCCTAATAAAAGTTTATTCCTCATTGTGATCCTCCTAAAGACCATATGCAAATCCTAATCCCTTCGTTACAGGATTAATAAATGTTTGGCATTTTATTTGATATAAAGCTTCAATGGTATCTGGTATTAGTACTTCTTCTGGTGTACCGTGTGCATAAATTTCCCCATCCTTTACCGCATAAAGGTAATCGCAGTATTGTGCTGCCATCTCTAAATCATGGAGCGCTGCTAGTACACCAATGTTTAAATCCTTTACACAAGATAAAATCTCAATTTGATAGCGAATATCCAAATGATTTGTCGGTTCATCTAAAATCATGAATTTAGGCTGCTGCGCAATTGTTCTTGCTAAAATTACACGTTGCTTTTCACCACCAGACAATGATAGAAAACTACGATTTTTATAATCTAGCAAGTTCGTTCGTACTAACGCTTCCTCTACAATATCAAAATCCTGTTGTGTGTCAGACTCTAGCATTTTTTTGTGTGGTGTTCTGCCTAACAGCACCATTTGCTGAACCGTTAAATCAAAATGCATTTCATTGAACTGACCAACTACACCTAAGTGCTTTGAAATCTTTTTCTCTGAGCACTTTAAAACATCTAGATTATCTAAAAATACCATTCCCTTCTGCGGAACAAGGCTTTTATATATACTTTTTAATAAAGTTGATTTTCCGCATCCGTTTGGTCCGATTAAGCCCACAAAATGTTGCTTTTTAACCTGTATAGATATATTTTTAACGATTTCCTTTTTGCCGATCTTAACTTCCATTTCCTGTGCAACTAATTCCATTTTTCTACCCTCCGAAGTTGTAACCTTTTTTTACAATCATATAGATAAATAATGGTGATCCAATAACAGAAGTAATGATCCCGATAGGTAATTCAACATTTTGAATTAATGTTCTGGACAAAACATCTGCCCAAATCATGAATAGTCCTCCTAAAAGTAATGTACCTAGCATTAATCGTTTATGATCTGCACCAAATATTCCTCTTGTAATATGAGGAATAATTAATCCTACGAAGCCTATCATGCCTGCGTAGGCAACCATTGTGCCTGTTATAAGTGAAGTAAGAATCATATATAATTTACGGTATGCGCTTAAATTGATACCTAACGTTATAGCTGATTCATCACCTAATAGCATTGTATTTAACACACGATACTGGAAAAGAAACAGTATGGCCCCCAGTACAATAACGATCGCCAAAATGGGCGTTTTATCCCAGCTTGCAGAGGCTAAACTTCCCATTGACCAAAAAGTAACTGTTTTAATACCTTCTGCATTATTTGCAAAAAAGATAATAAGGCTTGAGAAAGAGCTACATAAAGCCCCAATGACAACACCTGATAATACAAGTTTTATTGACGTTGCCTTCCCACCAATACTCGATAATAGAAGCACTGCCATTGATGTAATCATTGCCCCAGCAAATGCTCCGAAAGCTACACCAAACTGTGATAACAGTGCACTGCTGCCAAACCCTACTAAAATCGCAAATGTCGCTCCTAATGAAGCTCCTGAAGATATACCAAGTATGTATGGATCAGCAAGTGGATTTTGTACGACCGCTTGCATAACAGTTCCGCATAAAGCAAGTCCTATACCAATTAGTAAGGCAAAAATCACCCGTGGCATTCTCACCTGTAAAATTATATTCAAAAAGGATTCACTATCCACATTATCAAGCGATCCAAATTTGCCATTGGACATTGCATGCAAAAGAATGCTCATAGTTTGCTTGAAGGGTATGTTGACTTGCCCAATTGAAACAGAATAAACGGCAGATATAAATATGGCACCGATTAAAAGTAGGATAATCACATAATAAATATTGCCCATGCCTATTCTGCTAACATCCTGTTTATCCAAAACTTCACCTCTATCTAACAATTTAATTGATAATGATTTTCATTTTCAATTACTATATTAATTTATAATGTTGTGAAAAACAATATGAAATTTAAAATAAAATCATCCACAATTTCTCTTGCCAAAAACCCCCATTGCATTCAAACTTACAGCAATGGGGGTTAATTTTTACCTATTTAGAGTTAGTTCACAACATATTAAATAAGGAGATTAACAATGAGCAACATTACCTTTGACCATATCGAAAAAATTGGCCATGTCATTTATGAAGATGAAGTTTGTCAGCATGTTCATTATTCAGAAATGCTAAGTCGTTATGATAGTAATTTTATTCTATTTAAAACGATGCCTTCATTAACAGCATTTAAGAAAACGGAACAGATGCTACGAACCTTTCATCAAAAACACAATCAAAAGCATTTAAAATTTATTTTCCCATCTAACGAGAAGATATCCCCCAATATTCATAGTTATTTAACTGAAGAAAACTATGATATTGGTTTTTTAGAATTATATACAATTGAGCCAAGCCAATTTGTAATAAGGGTGCATCGACATGTTGATGTCCAGCTTGTGACAGAAGACAATTTAGAGGAATTTTTAAAGCTACAGTATGAAGAGGATTTGAAATATGGTGAAACTTTCGCCACAGAAAAACAAGCATTACTAAAACGGCGTTTCCATGATCCGTCCAAACATCAGCTCCTAGCATACTATGACGGCTTCCCAGCAGGTTCTATGGAGCTTATCGAGGAAGATACAACCGTTGAAATTGATAACTTATTTGTACTGGAAGCCTTTCAACGTAAAGGAGTAGGTACACAACTTCAGCAATATGTCATGCAGAAGTTTCATCATAAAATCGTTATTTTAGTAGCTGATGGCGAAGATACAGCGAGAGACATGTACCAGAAACAAAACTATGTATATCAAGGTTTTCAATATGAGGTTTTAAAGGTTGACGGCGATTAAACAGCTAGGTTTATAAAGAAAACACTTAATTCAGCGCCTTCGCATTTTCCATAATGCTTCCTTATAGACTTTCACAAAAATCTTCCCTCATTAAATGAAATGCTCCTTTAATCCAATTAAGCTACATCTACAACACCATGTACTTTAACTTACACACCTAGTAGTTTCAGTAGAAGCCTTCAATTTTTATAATCCATTCACAAAAAAAGAAGCTACTCAAAAGTTTGCACAACTAATGAGAAGCTTCGATTTGTTAACTACGATCTAAGAAAATTGGTCAAGATTTAGAGTCTGATTCTGTTTCAAACATTTCTTTTGGCACCGCACGGTAAACGGTAAATGACAAAATAATCGCTAATATTGTTATTACAAAAGCAATAAGATACACAAGTTCTACACCAGCAACCATAGCTTGGCTGACTGTAGCTGGATCACTTGGATTGGTCGCCTTTGATAAAAAGTGATTTTGTTTGGCATTCATAATACTTATAAAAATAGCAACACCAATCGCCCCTGCAACAGGCTGTAAAGTGGTCATGACCGCAGTACCGTGTGGATATAACGATTTAGGTAGTTGGTTTAAACCATTTGTCTGCGCAGGCATCATAATCGCAGAAACACTAAGCATTAGTAATATATAGCATAATACGATTATCCAAATAGGTGTTTCAGCTGTTAACCTACTTAACGTAAACACTGTACCACTTAAAACAAGTGTTGCAGGAATCATCAATACACGAGGGCCAAATTTATCGAACAATTGCCCCATGAATGGAGACATAAGTCCATTTAGCAAGCTCCCAGGTAGTAGAACGAGTCCTGCCGCTGCAGCAGTCAAGGCGAGTGGACCTTGCATAAATATCGGTAAAATGATTTCCGATGCAAACATCGCCATAATAATAATTAAAAACATTAATACTGCGTGTGTATACATTGGATATTTAAATACTCGTAAATTCATAACAGGCTCTTTCAGCTTAAACTGTCTTAAAGAGAATAATACAACACCAATAATTCCGATGATAATCGTCACAAATACACTTGGGCTGAGGAAACCTTTTTCTCCAGCAGCACTAAACCCATAAATAATTGATCCGAAGCCAATCGTTGAAAAGATTATAGACAAAACATCAATTTTCGGTTTTGTGACCTCCGAAATATTTGTTAAATATTTAGAAGCAAAAACAATTGAAAATAAGGCGAAAGGGATAACAATAATAAATAAATAGCGCCAGCCTAAATATTCAACAATAACACCCGATAAAGTCGGTCCGATTGCTGGTGCAAACGTAAAAATCAAACCTACAATCCCCATTATTTTCCCACGATTTTCTGGTGGATATAATAATAAAAAGACATTAAAAATAATCGGCATCAATAGCCCTGTTCCAACTGCTTGGATTAATCGACCTACTAATAATACAGGAAAGCTAGGTGCAATTGCGCAAATGATTGTTCCAATTGTGAAAGTGACCATTACACCAATGAACAATTGCCTCGTTGTAAACCACTGTAACATCAAGGCAGAAATTGGAATAACTATCCCCATTACAAGCATAAACCCTGTTGCCATCCACTGAACAGTTGGCAAAGTAATGTGGAATTCATGCATTAAAGTCGTTAATGCAATGTTTAACAATGTTTCGTTTAAAACTGCAAAGAAAGCACCGATAATTAAAGACACCATAATCGGTAATGTTTTAACGTTAGGATCCTGCGATAGGAATTCATATTTTATAGATTGATTTTGTTCCATTTAATTACTCCTTACTAGCATGTTATTTTTTGATGAACTTTTATTTTTTAAAAATATTCCATTATCGAGCAGAACATTGGATTAAGAATTGCTCCCTTCTTAGTTTAATATCAAACTAACCTAGGATTGAATAAACAATAAAATTGATATCCAAAACCAATCTTACCCAAATGATGACCTCATCAACCATCCCAGTAGTGGCAATTGTTCTACCCAATGGAAAATGGAAGCATGTGCAAATTAAGCTCAGTTAAAACAAGAGCCTTTATCGCATTGTATCCAGCTTAAAAAACGAAAAGATCACAAGCACCTGCCTGTGATCATAAAAGTAAAGGGAAAGAATCATCCATATTTCATTAAGTTGTCAGTAAGAACAAAAAACCTACCTTTGGCAAACCAAATAAAAGGTTAAATTAGACAAAAATAAAGAAAGGAAAAACAAGTCGCCTTTCTTTCATCACATATAACTAGCCCTCACAACTAAGTGGGAACAATTACTGAAATTTGGTGAATAACAATTTCACAATATGAAATGAAGATAATTAAAAAAGGACAGACTAATTCCATTTACTCTGCATACACAAACAGAGCCTTTGACAGTATTCAATTACTGGTTCAAAGTTGGGAATCGTAGTGTCATTTTCTAACATCCTCCTTAAAGCATTTTTTATACACAACGAATTATAACGAACTTATTAGCAGAAGTCAAAGTTTTCAAAAACAAGAAAAAATTATTGCAGTCGTTGTTGAATAACAAGAATTTATTACAGAAAAAGGAATAGGATACACTTAAGCATCCTATTTCTTTGCTACATCATTCAAATTTCGGCAAATAAATCATTGCTTTAAATAAATCACCATCTACTTGCACTAAAAATTTACCGTGTTGGATATGAATAAGGCTTTCAGCAATCGATAATCCTAATCCGCTACCTTGACTTGATCTTGATTCATCGCCTCGTGTAAAACGTTCCATTAGCTCATCTACGGAAATATTTAATTCATATGCTGAAATATTTTTAAATGTTACGAGTAGTTCATTTCCTATAACTTCTACATCAATATATACCCTTGATGCAGGCAGTGCGTATTTAAAAATATTCGAGAATAAGTTTTCGATGGAGCGCCATAGAAGTTTACCATCAGCCTTCACATACACTTTCTCTGTAGGGTGAGCTAACTTAAAGTTTAATGATGCCGCTTCAATTTTCTCACCCATTTCCCCTATTCCTTGCTTTAGTAATGCTACGATATCAATCCGTTCTAACTGCACAGGGATACTGCCACTTGACGCTTTAGCTGCTTCAAATAAATCATCGGTTAAGTGCTTGAGTCTCTTCGATTTTTGATCTAATACGTCTATATATTCAGCAATTAAATCAGGGTCTTTTTCTATTTTTAATAAATCGACATACGTAATAATTGATGTTAAAGGCGTTCGGATATCATGCGAAACATTCGTAATAAGTTCTGTTTTTAAACGCTCGCTTTTAATCTCACTATCCACCGATTTTTTTAAGCCATCTGTAATACTATTAATATTCGCTGCAAGTTGGCTAAACTCGCCTTTTCCATCTATTTCAATTCGATGATGAAGGTCGCCATTTTTGATTTGCTCTACGCCCTCTTTAATGCGATTAAACGACTTCACCTTTTTCAATGCAAACCAAGCAGCTAGACCTAGCGTAATGGGAAACATGAAAAATGTTGCTGCAACTACTAACGGATAACCAATAACAAGCAGCACGATTTTCACAGCCATACTGCCATTATCAAAAACATGTTTTATCATAATAAAAATCTTTTTGAAGAATTGATATATCAGGGTGTGCTGAAGTAGTGATCTGTTTTTAATATGCTTAACGAGCGATAAAATCAGCAGCAGTGCAATGATAAAAATTGGGACCGTGAGAAGAATGTTCATTTCACGTAACACTTCAACAATCATCGCCACCCACATCCCTGTTAAACCAGCGACTATGACAATGTTGACATCATTATATAGTTTATCAATAACATGAAAATGCATTTCTTTATCTTTAAATGACGTTCTTCCAATAACCATGATTAAATAAACAAAAGATACAATAAACCCTGCCAGAAATAAAATGAATTCATTAAGATAACTTTTAGCAACCTCTTTATTCTTTTCCCATTCCTGCATTTTTTGCTCTAAGTAAGAATCTTTATATGCCACATAAATAGCATCTGTTTGCGGGTTCAACTTTTCAACATCTTGTGTAATATAATCTAAGTATTTATTTTTTTTCATTTCATTTGGATAAAGCTTTTGTTGATAATTCGCAAATAGCATATATGCACTAAATGATGTAAATTGCTCTTTCTTATTTAGTTCACTATTAGAGAATACATGTTCACCATCGCTCGCGTAATATACGATTCCGTCAGATGCATCTAATGCGCTGAGTAAACGATAGAATACTCGTACTTGTTCTCTTATGCGTTCTTCTTTTTTATTTTGTATATCATCTGCGTATGCTTCTTGATATATCTTTCTATTTTCCACCTCACTCAAATCCGAAGATTGATATGAATAAGAAAAGTCATTATATAATTCTTCTTCGATTTCTCTCATTTCTTCTTTTGTAAGTGCCTTACCACTTAAAATATACTCTTCACTTTTATAAGTTCCGATTAATTGCGCCAAAGAGCTAATAAGGCTATAACTTTCATCGGCGAATGCTATGCTTTCAAAATAATTGTCTTGATTGATACTACTAAGATGAACTTCATTTAATTCCATGTTGACAATTACCTTCACAGTACCAGTTAAACAAGCGATGGCAATTAGAAACACAATAACTTTCGTAATAAGTGCATGACTAATATTTTTCAACTTTATACCCAACTCCCCATACAACTTTTAAATATTTCGGCTCTTTCGGGTTAATTTCAATTTTTTCTCGAATTTTCCGGATATGTACCGCCACCGTATTTTCTGGATTAATGGCACTTTCATTCCATACCTTTTCATAAATCTCTTCGATTGTGAATACTCTCCCCGTATTTGCTGTAAGTAGCTTTAAAATTTTATACTGCACTGGAGTTAAATGAACTGCTTGTTTATCAACCGTAATGACTTTCTTTTCATCATCAATCATAAGACCACCCGTTTGAAATACATGACTGCTCACATCAAGACTCCCAAATGCCGTATACCTTCTTAGTTGCGATTTCACTCTAGCCACAAGTTCTAATGGATTAAACGGCTTAGCCATATAATCATCTGCTCCAATATTTAATCCAAGTATTTTGTCATAATCCTCCGACTTAGCAGAAAGCATAATTAACGGAATCATATTATCTTGCCGAATCTTCATCGTCGCCGTAATGCCATCCATTTTTGGCATCATTATATCCATAATAATTAGGTGGATAACGTGATCTCGAATAAGTTCGATTGCCTCTATACCATTGTAAGCTTTGAATACTTGATATCCTTCGTTTTCCAAATAAACGCTAATAGCTCTTACAATTTCTTTATCATCATCACAAATCAAAACGTTCAACTACATTCACTCCTCCATCTCTTTAGGCTTTTGAAAATTCCCCTATAGGATTCGTATTAGAATATAATACTAATTAAATCTTAACAAACTCATGCATCAATTCTTAAGATTTTCTTATTGTTGTCCAATATATATTCATTATGCCGAATAGCCCAATTCGCCTTATGATTATATAAAATTCCAATTTAAACACATATTACTATTTATTTATAAAATTGATTTTCTTTAAAGAACACATCTGTCATTCGGTTATTAAAGGGCGTAGGGAAATGGAAGGGGATATTATAAAAGGGGTTTTTAATTGCAAAGAATAACCACTCCTCAACCAAGTGATCGGGTGATTCTTCATTCAGATCAAGGGCGGCATTATCAAATGAAAAAGTACCAACGAACATTAAAGCAACATGGAATTACGAAGAGTATGTACCGTAAGGGCAATTGTTTGGACAACGCTGTCATCGAAAATTACTTTGGCTTATTAAAATCTGAACCTCTGTACCTACAAGAATTTGAATCCTTGGCACATTTTGAACAGGAACTTAAAGAATATATATTCTATTACAAACACAAACGAATGAAGGAAAAATTAAAAGACCTAAGTCCCGTAGAATACCGAACTCAGATCTTAGAAGTTGCTTAACTAAATATGTCTAACTTTCTTGGATTGGATCAGATCAAATTTAGTTAACGTTGAAATTCCCTCTCTAATAAAAGAGGTTTTACGAAATGAAAAATCCAACTATATAATGACTAACAAAAATTGCAACATAAATTAAAGTAATATAAGGTTGATAATCAATATAAAATTCTTTGTGTGTTAGCCTGAATTTATGCGGAATTAAAACCCAACTTAAATAATCAATTATTATTGAAAGTATTGTCCATTGAATAACGGTATTAAGCATAAATTCTTTTACGTTATCCGTATCTATTCCTTTACTATATAGCCATAGAAAAATTGGAAATATTAAAACGTTGTAAAGAACCTGATAGGGTCTGGATTTTACATAAACTGGTGATTTTAAAAAAGCAGTGCCAGCCTGTTTTGCATTTTGAACACCAAAAAATTTATTGGAAATTATCATATGTATAAAAACTACTAACGTTGCGACTGTATATGCAAGTAACAGCCATAAAAAAGACATACCAAAATTATTAAACAATTAACTTCACCTTCCCTTTATATAGAAATAAATACCATTTTTAATACAATTATCCCATAAAACCAAGCATCAGTAAATGAAATATTCAAATAAAAATACCTTTAACCTCGATTGGATAGCTTCACTTATGGTACGAAACCGCATTGAAAAAACCATTCCTCATAATTAATAAAAAACATGAGAAATGGTAGTTGCTTTGTAATTTAATAGTGATTAACACTACCTCAAAAAAGGAAGTATTGAAACATGTATTTCTAGGCTCTCTAATGCGAAAATGCCCACCTTTAAAAGCTGTGTAAACCCTTGCTACGAAAATTCAACATCATGGCGCCCGTTAGGTGGATTGTGTTAGCAAAATTATAGAGAAAATAATAAGAGATGAATTTATTGCGAAATGTATTGGTATCATTGCCTAGCCTATGACCCTCAAAAGAAAGTTTTAAGGTATGGTAACATTAATAATACATTGAGCATTATAGCTGCACGCGAAAACAAGAGTATTTAAAAAGATGACTCCGGTACTGTACCGAAATCATCTCATTGCAGCCTAGAATTATAGTGTCTCTTTTTTTAACTGTCCATTAAACAGGGCTCAATTCAATTACCCCATTCTGTGTTTTCAATATTATTTAAAGTAAATATCTCTTATAAAACAGCTTATTTTAAAAATTGTTCTTCAAAATATTTTAGCTGATAATCTAAAGTTAGAGAATCGTTAAACATAAAGGCATTTCCATCCACTTCAATTACATGGTCGTTCTTCACTGCTGGCATTTCTTTATATAGTTCTGTCTTTTGGTAGGAATTATCTTGGTCATTGTATTTACTCACAACCAAGTAGTTTCCAACATAGTCAGGTAATACTTCAGATGATATCATGTAGTATCCTTCTTTACTTGTCATTTCTTTTACTTTATCAGGCATTTTCAGATCCATTGCCTGATAAAGAACCTCTGTGCCTCTTCCCCAGCTATTGCCAAGAATACCTATATCTTTATCGTAACTTTCCATTACAGTCACCGTTGAATTTTCGCCAACTTTTGCTTTAATTTTATTTCCTACAGTAGTTGCACGGCTTTTGAAGTCATCAATCCAGTCTTGAGCTTCTTTTTCTTTGTTTACCAATTTACCAATTTCTAAATGCTGTGTTAAATAATCGACTTTATTATACGTATAGGTAACTGTTGGGGCAATTTTTTTCAACCTATCCAGGTTATTATTATCGCTGTCTCCTATAATTAAATCTGGTTCTAATTCAATAATTGTCTCTAGATCCTCATCTGACACAGTTGTAACATCTTCTAATTGCTCTTTAAATAACGGACTTGCCTTAGCCCATTCGTCTACCCCTACGATATTGACGCCAAATGAGATTAAGTCACCTGCATTACCATTCAAAACTACTACTCTTTTCGGATGAGCAGGTACTTCAATAGGTCCATTTTCAGATTGATATGTAATTGTTTTACTTTCATCCTCTTTACTTGCATTCTCTACTGTTTGATTTTTTGCGCTATTGCCACAGGCACTAAGAAAAAGCACACACATGAAGATGAAAGGTATTATAAATCTTTTCAATTTAAGATTCTCCTTTATATTTATTATCATTATCGTTTTCACAGAATAATGATAATGATTATCATTACTATTTAAAAATGATAGTCTCCTTTTAATCTTTTGTCAATAGCAGTTTAAGATAGATAAATAATGAGATAAAAAAGTAGCCTTGTTAAAAACAATTTAACAAGGCTACTTTAACTATCTTCATCTACAATCGTAATTTGTTTAAGAAGAACATGTTGTTAATAAACTACGTGATTACTTTCTTGTTTCCACAATAGAATTTCATTAGCAACTTTTTCAGGAAAGTCCCAATGAAGGTGGTGTTTAGTGTTTTCTATACCTATTACCTTTAAATCTTTAATGCCTTTTTTAATTTCCTGTATTCCCTTTTTTCGGGCTGAATCTGTCGGTAGAATTGTTGCATGAAGTAATAAAACAGGACACTGAATACTTTCAAAAGTGGTTGAACAAGGCTCTTTATAGAATGCCTTAATAATCGCTAAAATACTGAAAACATCAGCCTTAAATATATAATTATCATTAACCTTTTTAAAGCTAGATGCTATTAATGAATTAAGATTTGCATCCCATTGCTTTGTTGTGTAACTTTGGTATTCTTTGACCACTTCGTCCCAAGAACCATATATACTGGACTCAACATATTCTTTCCATTCTATCAAGGCTTTTTCCTCTGTCAGTCCATCAACATGTTCAGGAAACGCATATCCTCCATCTAATAAAATAACGCCCCTTACCTTAGCAGAAGATATTTTTGCGATGTGTAGGCAAAGGTCTGCCCCCCAAGAATGTCCCAACATGTAAAAAGGTTTATTCGTAATCTGTTGTATTACTTGATAAATACTCTTTGCTAAGGAGGAAAACATATAATCCTCCTCCAGTTTTAGTGAATCAGTTTCTCCATGTCCTGGGTTATCTATAAGAATAAGATGAAAATCATTTATTAGGTAGTCAATAAGCCCAGTAAAACTTTTTAAATCACCAGTCATTCCGTGAAGACAAACAAGTGAAGGAAGGCTGTTATCACCAAATTCACATCCGTAAAAAGTATTGTTATCTACTGTTATTTGAAACTTCTTCAATTCTATTACTCTCCCTCAACTTCATCTATTTTGTTATATTCTTTGTTCTGTTAATTTTTAAATAACTTACCACGTAAAATTATCATATGTCCATTTTTATTGTATTTTACTGCAGCTTTATTAAAATGCATAATTTTACAATATATAAAATATTCCAGCATCATTTCACATCTATTTGTAAAATAATGGGGTGGCTAGACTGCTTACAATCGCAATGTTAAACCCTGACTTAACACCGCACACTCATTTAAACTTACACAAACTTCACTATTAGCAGGTGTCACACTCGAACAAATCATGGATAAACTTGGCCATTCAGATGGTCAAATTACCCAAACGTCTATCTCCATGTAACGAAAGAAATGAAAAAAGAGGCCTCTCACAAGTTCAGTGAACTTATGAGAAGCCTCCGTTAAAATGCTATTATCCCGTTCATCTTATACAAAAGATTAAAGGTTTCAGCGGCTTATTACATCATGCCGCCCATTCCACCCATGCCGCCCATATCAGGCATACCTGGTGCTGCTGGTTCTGGAATATCTGCAACAACAGCTTCAGTAGTTAATAATAGAGCTGCTACAGATGCTGCATTTTGTAGAGCTGAGCGTGTTACTTTTGCTGGATCTACTACGCCCGCTTCCATCATGTTTACCCACTCGCCTGTTGCTGCGTTGAAACCGACACCGATTTCTTCGCGTTTTAGGCGATCTACAATGATTGAACCTTCAAGACCTGCATTGTTTGCGATTTGGCGAACTGGCTCTTCTAATGCACGAAGAACAATTTTCACACCTGTTGCTACATCGCCATCAACTGCATCAGCTGCTTTTTCAACTGCTGCGTATACGTTTAGAAGTGCAGTACCACCACCTGATACGATACCTTCTTCCACTGCTGCACGTGTTGAGTTCAATGCATCTTCAATGCGAAGTTTGCGTTCTTTTAATTCTGTTTCTGTTGCAGCTCCAACTTTAATGACTGCTACACCACCTGCTAATTTTGCTAGGCGTTCTTGTAATTTTTCTTTATCGAATTCTGAAGTTGTATCAGCAAGCTGTGCACGAATTTGGCCGACACGACGCTCGATTGCTTCTGTACCGCCAACACCTTCTACGATTGTTGTATAGTCTTTTGTAACAACAACTTTCGCAGCACGGCCTAATGATGTAATATCAGCAGTTTTAAGATCTAAGCCTAATTCTTCTGTAATTACTTGACCACCTGTTAAGATTGCAATATCTTCAAGCATCGCTTTACGACGATCACCGAAGCCTGGTGCTTTTACTGCTACAGCATTGAATGTACCACGTAGTTTATTAACTACAAGTGTTGCAAGAGCTTCACCCTCAACATCTTCAGCAATCATTAATAGTGGACGGCCTTGTTGTACCACTTGTTCTAATAACGGTAATACTTCTTGGATATTCGTAATTTTTTTGTCAGTAATTAAAATGTATGGGTTATCAAGAACCGCTTCCATTTTATCTGTGTCTGTTACCATGTAGTGAGACGCATAGCCACGATCGAATTGCATACCTTCTACTACATCTAATTCAGTTGTGAAACCTTTAGATTCCTCAATTGTAATAACACCATCATTACCAACACGTTCCATTGCTTCTGCAATTAGTTGACCTACTTCGTCGTCAGCCGCTGAGATTGCCGCAACTTGTGCGATTTCCTCTTTATTGCTTACTGGACGAGAAATAGCATGTAATTCTGTAAGAGCTGCTGCTACCGCTTTGTCGATCCCTTTACGGATTCCTACAGGGTTCGCACCAGCCGTTACATTTTTAAGACCTTCACGGATAATTGCTTGTGCAAGAACTGTTGCAGTAGTTGTACCGTCACCAGCAATTTCATTTGTTTTAGAAGCAACCTCTGCTACTAATTTTGCGCCCATGTTTTCATATGGATTTTCAAGTTCAATTTCTTTTGCAATTGTTACACCATCATTTGTAATCAACGGTGAACCGAATTTTTTTTCTAAAACGACGTTACGTCCTTTTGGACCTAATGTCACTTTTACTGCATTTGCTAATTTATCTACACCTTGAAGCATTAATGCACGAGCTTCTTCTGAGAATTTAATATCTTTTGCCATTTGAATTTACCCTCCTGAAATGGAATATTCGTTAAGCCTAATTAATATAATAACTATTATTCAATAATTGCAAGAATATCACTTTCACGTAAGATTAAGTATTCATTGCCTTCATATTTAACTTCTGTACCTGAGTATTTAGAGAAAATAATGTGGTCGTCAACTTTAACGTCAAGCTCTACACGTTGTCCGTTTTCTAATATACGACCTGTCCCAACTGCTACTACTTTACCCTCTTGTGGTTTTTCTTTTGCAGAGTCTGGTAGTACAATTCCAAATGCAGATTTTTCTTCTACCTCGATTAGTTCGATGACAATACGATCTCCTAGTGGTCTTAACAAGTGAAACAACCTCCTATTAATTAAATATTTCTTAAAAGTTTATTAGCACTCTATAACAACGAGTGCTAATACATTTATTATGATAATCAATCAACTGTTTTTTTGCAAGCCAGAACTACGAAAAATTTTGTTTTCTTTCCATATTCCTCTACAATAGAAAGGTAGCTTATGAATGGAAAGGATTTTGACTGTGAATAATACTTTAAAAAACGTACAGCATAAAAAAACGGCTCTATATGTTTTAATCATTTACATTGTCATGCAATTATCAGGAAAGTGGTTACTTTTACCGTTTCATAAATTTGTGATGAGTACAACGGGTTTACCTCATGCACAAGCGGCCCCTATTACACAAGGCTGGTATATCGCACTCAGCTTTGCCATTGCATTGATTTTAAGTTTGACTTTAACTAGTCGCGATAAATCGTTTTGGGATATCTATCAAGGTAAAAAGGAGACTATTCCACTTACCATTATGTGGGGGGTTTTAGGTTTCTTCCTTGTGTTCTTCGGGCAAATGATTGGTGCAGCTATTGAAATGGCTGTATTTGGAATCGAAGGTGGCTCACAAAACACCGCTGATATTGTGGGGATAGCAAAAGGTGCTCCAATTGCCATTTTAGCGATTGTTGTTTTTGGCCCAATTTTAGAGGAATTCGTCTTCCGTCGTGTTATTTTCGGCTCACTTGTCCAAACGACCAACTTCTGGGTGGCAGCCATAGTCAGTGCCATTTTCTTTGCGCTAATTCATTTTGATTTTTCACATATCCTGTTATATACCATTTGTGGTTTAATCTTTGCTTTCTTATACCATAAAACAAAAAGGATTTGGACATCCATTATTGCGCACGTCATGTTGAACGGCTTCGTTACACTTGTACAATTAAACGCAGAACCGCTTCAAAAATTTTTAGAAGAACTGCAAAAAATGCAATAAAAAAAGGAGCTAGATGTGGAAAACATCTAGCTCTTTTTATTAGTCATTTAATTCTTCAATTTGTCGTCGTTGTTCAGCTAACAAACGCTCAACTTGCTCGCGTTCAGCTTCTTTACGCTCTTCCTCTAAAAGCAACGCCTCGGCTTGTAAAAACTTACGATAGCCTCTGCGTGCAATGATAATACTAATCTCATAAATTAAAAATAGCGGAATCGCTACGATAACGTTAGAAATAAAGTCTGGTGGTGCAAGAAATACCGCAATAACGATTAACACAAAATATGCATACTTTCTGAATTTCACCATCAATTCAGGATTTAATATACCTAACCGCGCTAAAAATAATGTCACAACAGGTAATTGAAAAATGATTCCGAACGGCATGACTAGGCGAAACAAAAATGAGAAATATTCGTTAATACCAATTGTTTGCTGTATATCTAAATTCGCAGATAAGCCCATCATAAAGTGCATGACATATGGGAATAAAACATAATAAGCAAATGAAGCTCCTGCTAAAAATAGAAAAAACGAATATGGAATATATTTTAAAGTAGCCTTACGTTCTGTCTCATGTAAACCTGGTGTAATAAATAACCAAATTTGATGAAGAAGCAACGGAGAACTTATAACAAACGCTACAATGACCGTCACTTGCAAGTATACGACAAGGGGATCAGTCACTTTAAACGCGTTTAAAGTTAGTTGCTCTGCTTCTTTACTATATTGAATATGTTTAATAATTGGTTCGGCTAGATAAAAGCCAACTATAAGTGCAATAACAAAGAAAACAGCGCAAATAAAGAGCCGTTTTCTTAGTTCTTCTAAATGCTCTACGACTGTTAATTCTCTTGGATTCATATTAACTTGACATCCTTAACTTACTTAACGTTATCATTTTCTTTATGTTCAATTATTTTCTTTTTTGTATCGTCATCGTCATCAGCTAGACCCTTTGTTGCATTTTTAAATTCACGAAGTGTAGAACCCATTGCTTTACCTAGCTCAGGTAATTTCTTTGGTCCGAATATTAGAATTGCAACCACACCGATAATAACTAGGCTAACTGGTGTAAAAGCACTTAAGTGCACAACCATTGCAGCCACCTCCTCTTATATATATATCATTTTAACTTAAATTTTTTCGTTTGGCGAATTTATTTCAATAGTTTAAACACCATCAATTGTAACAGTTTACAAAATTGTGAATACCTTTATTTATCACTATTTCGTATTAAATAAATGAGCGCTTGTAATTCTACCGACAAATCTATCGTTAATAATTTCATAGTATCTGGTACGGTAATACGCTCTGGCGTAAAGTTTAAAATGCCTTTTGCATTCATTGCTGCTAATCGATCAGCCATCTTTTGAGCAGAGCGCGAAGATACTGTTAAAATAGCAAGGTCTGCTCCATATTCAGCATACTTTTCTTCTAATAAATCAGGATGATAAACGGGAATATTACTTATCATTTTCCCTTCTTTTGGTGCCTTTGAGTCAAATGCAACCACAATATGAGTATTATGATTTTTTTGGAAATTATACTTTAAAAATGCATTCCCTAAGTTCCCCACACCGATTAACGCTACTTTTGTTGTTTCATGCTGATCAAGTGTTTGGCTAAAAAACTGCAATAGATGCTGAACATCATAGCCATATCCCTTTTTGCCAAGCGCACCGAAATAAGAAAAATCACGACGAATCGTTGCAGAATCGATTTTCATCGCCTCGCTCAATTCCTTCGATGAAATACGTTCCATTCCTTCTTGCGCAAAGTTTTGGATAAATCGATAGTAAAGAGGAAGTCTTTTAGTTGTGGCTTGTGGAATTTTTACTTCTTGTTTCAAACTTTTTCCTCCTTATAAACACATCAAATTCACCTAAGCGTATTTGAATACTCATTTTGAAACATGCTTATATGAATCAATTACATTTCAGCGTACATGCATCTAGAATTTTTTAAGCATGCTTGAGAGTCTCCTCATAAAATCTATGACATCCGCTGGGCCGCTAACTTGATTCAGACGGGTTTCAACCCACAGTTCAATGCATATCATATTCATCACCCACTTATAAAAGTGGAGGATTTCCCTTTAGTTAACGGCGTGTTTTACGCCACTAACTAAAGAGAAATCGTTTCAATCTTACATGACAGCATAGAATAAGTAAAGCACTGACATTGCAAGCAATTCCGTCATCCTTTACACTAAGAAAGAATTGAGGTGTCAAGAATGATTGTATTACAAGTCAATCAACTATATAAATCCTTTATTGCAGATGAAATTTTAAGTGGTGTCAAACTAGAAGTACAACACCGTGATCGTGTAGCATTAGTCGGACGTAACGGAGCTGGAAAATCCACTTTACTAAAAATCATTGCTGGTCAATTGTCATATGATTCTGGGGATATTATTATTCCAAAGGGTGTACAAGTTGGCTATCTAGAACAACATGCGGGTCTAAATTCAACTTTATCAATTTGGGACGAAATGATGACAATTTTCGAACCGCTTCTTGGGCAGGAAAAAACATTACGCTCCCTTGAACAGCAAATGGCTGATCCAACGGTTTACGAAAATCCAGAAATGTATGCAAAGGTCATGTCCGAATATGACCAATTACAGCATGATTTTAAAGATGCAGGAGGCTATCAATACGAATCTGATACGCGTTCTGTTCTTCATGGTATGCAATTTTACCCAGAGGATTATGAAAAAGCGATTAGCTCATTGTCAGGAGGTCAACGAACTCGTTTAGCTCTTGCAAAGCTTCTATTAAGTAAGCCAGATTTATTAATTCTAGATGAGCCTACAAACCATTTAGATATTGAAACACTATCTTGGTTAGAGACTTATTTAAAAGGCTATGAAGGCGCTATTTTAATCGTTTCACATGACCGTTACTTCTTAGACCAAGTTGTCTCCATCGTCTATGAAGTTTCTCGTCATCGCGTTACGAAATACACTGGAAACTACAGTGCTTATTTAGACGAAAAGGCGAAAAACTATGAGCGCGATGTAAAAATGTTTGAACGACAGCAAGATGAGAAAGCAAAGCTTGAGGATTTTATTCAAAAAAACATAGCACGTGCCTCTACGACAAAGATGGCACAAAGCCGACGCAAAATGCTCGAACGTACGGAATGGATGGACTCTCCTGACGGTAACGAAAAATCAGCTAGCTTTGGCTTTACAATAGAAAGACAAAGTGGCAATGATGTGCTCTCAATTGACTCCTTAGCTGTGGGCTACGGTGACAAGCAAATATCTAGTGGCATTACACTACGAACTTTTCGCGAAGATCGCATCGCACTAGTTGGACCAAATGGTGTTGGTAAATCAACATTATTAAAAACGATTGTCAAAGATTTATCACCACTTGCAGGGGATATTCGTTATGGTACCAATGTGCAAATTGGCTACTACGACCAAGAACAGGCAAAGCTATCTAGCAATAAAAGCGTTTTAAAAGAATTATGGGATGAATGGCCGTTAATGAATGAAAAAGACATTCGCACTGTACTTGGTCGCTTTCTATTCAGTGGAGAAGATGTAGATAAAGCCGTCAACTCTTTATCTGGTGGTGAGAAGGCTCGGTTGGCATTGGCAAAGTTAATGATGCAAAAGGCGAATTTCTTAATTCTCGATGAGCCTACCAACCACTTAGATTTAGATAGTAAAGAAGTGTTGGAAAATGCCTTAATTGATTATCCCGGAACGCTCCTATTCGTATCGCATGACCGATATTTTATTAATCGCATTGCAACGAAAGTTGTTGAGCTATCTGGTGAAGGTTCTTTTGAGTATTTAGGTGATTATGATTATTTTCTTGAGAAAAAACAGGAACTTTTTGAAATTGCTCAAATGAAGGCTGCTTCTCAGCCGCAAATACAAGCTACAGCTACTGAAAAGACCTCTACCTCCAAAATAGATAGAGAAGCAAAAAAACGTGAGCGCCAAATTAGACGTTCAATAGAAGAATTAGAGGTCAACATGCAAAAGGCAGCTACTGAAATCGCTCGTTTAGAAGAAGCTCTCTGTGACCCTGAAATTTTCACTGACCATGAGAAAATTTCACAACTACAAGGTGAGTTAGCATCTATAAAAGAGCAGCATGAAGTCATTGAAATGGAATGGCTCGAGCTAAATGAGGAACTAGAAAATATTATTTTATAAAATCTAGAAAAGTCATATGCTATGTCATATGGCTTTTTTCTTTACTCGCCTTTATTTTTCATATATATTGGTCAAGTGCTATTTTTCGACAAAAAATGCCCACAACTTTATACACACTATAAAACTAGTAATACCAACATATCAACAGACTTTTCCACACTGTCCACAATTTCAAATTATTTAATCCACATGGTTCTGTGTAAAATGGGCTACTATATATAGAATAATCACAACTTATGCACAAGTTATCCACAATTTGTGCATAAGTACGAATGTTCGCAGTTTTTTTATGCACTTTTTTAACACTTCCTGTGGATAATTTTCTGAAAAATTTGTCAATTAATTATTTTTCTAATATACGTTTATATTTTCTAGCATTATTCATGTTTTTATATGCCATAATATTTTTATAAAAATAAAAAAAGAGACGACTCAGATCAAACTCTGAGCCATCTCTCAAGTGCTTACTCAACCCATGATTTCAATTCCATACCTGGGCGACCATTCATCATCATATTTCCTCGAATACCTGCTTCAAACATCGGGGTTGCAGCAGCCCCTATCATTGCTGCATTGTCTGTACATAATTTCAATGGTGGTACAAAAAAGGGAATACCCTCTTTAGAAAAAATCGCCTCAAGGGATGTACGCAAACCTTTATTAGCAGCTACACCACCTGCTGCGATTACTTGCTTAACTTTATATTCGCGCGCTGCACGCAATGTTTTTGCAGTAAGTACTTCAACTACACTTTCCTGAAAGCCTTTTGCAACAGCTGTTGGAGAAATCTCTTCACCACGTTGATCCATATTGTGCTTATAATTAATAACTGCTGATTTTAAACCGCTAAAGCTAAAATCATAGGATTGTTCCTCAAGCCATACACGTGGAAAAGCAACTGCTTCTTGACCTTCATGTGCTAATTGATCTATACGAGGACCTCCTGGATATGGTAAGCCTAACACGCGTGCAACTTTGTCATAGGCTTCCCCTGCCGCATCATCCCGCGTTTCTCCAATTACTTCAAATGAGCCATGTTCTTTCATATAAACAAGCTCCGTATGTCCCCCTGATACTACAAGGGCTAATAGTGGAAACTCCATTGGTTGGACAAGTGCATTGGCATAAATATGACCTGCAATATGATGTACGCCCAAAATCGGTACATTGTTAGCAAATGCAAACGCTTTTGCTGCGTTAATGCCAATTAACAGTGCCCCTACCAGACCAGGACCTTCTGTAACAGCTACTGCATCTAGATCAGATGGCTGCATATTTGCTTGTCTTAATGCCTCTTCAATAACAACCGTAATTTGCTCTACATGGTGACGTGATGCAATCTCGGGTACAACGCCACCAAAACGCTTATGACTCTCAATTTGTGAAGCAACTACATTTGAAACAATTTCAGAACCATTACGAATAACAGCTGCTGCCGTTTCATCACAGCTAGACTCAATTGCTAAAATAACTCGATTTTCCATTATAAATTCACCCACATGACTAGGGCATCCTCCCCATTATCTGTATAGTAACCTTTACGTATGCCACCATCTTGGAAGGCAAGCTTGCGATAAAGATTTTGTGCCACCGTATTCGTTTCACGTACCTCTAGACTCATAACGTCCATTCCGTGCTCTCGTGCAATACGCATCGCTTCCCGCATTAAGCCTTCTCCAATTCCTCGACCACGAGCTGCCTCTGTAACAGCCACATTTGTAATTTGAGCCGCATCTATGACCATCCACATTCCACAAAAACCTATTATGCTATTGTTTTCATCTACTGCTAAAACATAGTGTGCATATTGATTTTCATGCATCTCATAGTAAAAAGAATCCAATGTCCATGGCGTTGGGAATGTAGCAAGTTCAATCGCATAAACCGCTGGTACATCCTCCGATACCATTTTACGATACATTATATTACTACTCATGTGCTTTCTCCTTTTGCTCTTTTAACCAGTTTGCTTCAGCCTCAGCAATACGTTTATATTGCGGAGTAAAATGATGTACTTCCTCCACACTCGGTAATTTCGCTGTGCTTGCTAAACTAATGGCTGCACTCGCACGTGGCAAGTCCTCATGAAGAGGTGCACGATACGCATTATGTCCAAGGACTTCAACAATTTTATCCCAAAATAGATCGACATCTACTCCTATAAATAATATAGGTGCATCTAAAGCCTTCAAACGGCCTAACAGTCCTTCAATATGATCATGATAATCCTCTATAACTACATCCAGCTCTGACCCTTTATAAACAGCTGTGTATACATTGCCACGACGTGCATCAAATATAGGACATATTAGTCCTTCAAAAAGCGCTGCATTTGTTGCTAATACTTTTAAGCTTGAAACACCGACTAATGGCTTCTGTAATGTCCATGCCAATGTTTTAGCAAGCGTTACTCCAATTCGTACACCTGTATATGACCCTGGCCCTTCTGATACAGCAATTGCATCTAACTCATTTGGCTTTACACCAACATTAGCTAGTATCGTTTCAATTGCTGGCATTGCTCCTGCAGAATGCGTTAATTTTATATTTTGTACAACCTCTGCCAACACTTTTCCATCCTTAACAACTGCAACAGAAAGTGGCGCATTCGCTGTTTCAATTCCCAACCAAATCATTTCATTAGCTCCTCACATATTGCCTCATATCGCTTGCCATAAGGCATTAACACAAATCGTCGTTCGTATTCACTAACACGGTAAATTTCAATTCCTAAACGCTCTTTAGGTAAATCCGGTTCAATTAAATGTGCCCACTCGATAACGGATACCGCATCACCATAAAATAGCTCGTCCCACCCAAGATCCTCATCACTTTCAGCCAAACGATATACATCCAAATGATTAAAGGGTAAACGGCCTTCATATTGTTTCACAATAGTAAATGTAGGGCTATTAACCGTTCTAGTTACACCTAACCCTTTTGCTAAAGCTTTTGTAAATGTCGTCTTCCCAGCACCTAAGTCGCCCTCTAATGTAATTGTATCTTGTGCCACAAGTAAATTTGCTAGCTTCATGGCAAAATGCTCTGTATCTTCTAGTGAATTCATTATTTTTTCAAATTTCATCTCTATGTCCTCTCCTAGCTCATTACTTCTAGTTTACCGAAAGACACGCAAATGTTCAAAGTATCGGGTTAATTTCAAAAAAATAAACACGTCTCTATGTCGAAGACGTGTTTACTCCCTTGTTGAATATCCCTTCACAGCAATAACCTCTTTCCCTACTAATTTATCATCTTTAAATTGAACTATATAAGCTTGTGTTAATAGTATTTCATCATTCCATTGATAATAATTATTTCGAATCATCTCACTAGCGCCACCGCCAGCAATTTCAACTACTTCCATATAGGACATACCTTGCTTTAATTGCTCAAATTCATTTTCATTCATATGTTTTTGCCAATGATACGAATTCGCTTCTTCTATATCAATAATTGGATCTCCACAGCCAACTAGAAAGACATAAATCATTAATAGCAAGCTGCCATAATGTAATCGCTTGCCAATAGTGTAATTTCGCCTGGACACATCTCCATCCTCTCTTGAAAAACCTTTACTTACTATAGATATGCTACACGCACCAATATAGTGCCCCAATCGTAGTAATATCAGCACTTCTGCTAATTCTCAGTTCAAAATAAAAAAAGCCCTTACGATATATTCATATCATAAGAACTGTATATTTAATAAATGGCGGTCCCGACCGGGATCGAACCGGCGATCTCCTGCGTGACAGGCAGGCATGTTAACCGCTACACCACGGGACCTCTTTAAGACATATATAAATATAACATATTATATATAAAAGCACAATACTATTTTTATATTTTCAAGTATTTTTATTGACCTTTTTTGTAAAAAAATATAAAAATAACAGTCAGCACACAGCTGACTGTTTTAATTGCCTAGCGACGTCCTACTCTCACAGGGGGAAGCCCCCAACTACCATCGGCGCTAAAGAGCTTAACTTCCGTGTTCGGTATGGGAACGGGTGT
>NZ_JBIVOE010000015.1:0-57150 GCF_044753985.1 Lysinibacillus sp. NPDC093210
ACTCTCCATAAAAGAAATTTGATTAGCTCAAATTGTTTTGCTGGCATCAATTTTGATGTCCAAAATTTTGTTTCGTTCACTAACGAAGTTAGCTAGTAAAAACTATATTGATTACGTTTTGCTTGTTCAGTTTTCAAGGTTCATTTCGTTACCAGTTATTTTCAGCAACTTTTATATAATAACATTTTCGATTTTCTTTGTCAACAACTTTTTGAAATATTTTATTTCCTTAAGAAATGACAACTTTTAAATCTTACCACTTTACAATGTTGATGTCAACACTTTTTTGTGTGTTATTAATGTTTTGTAATACTTAATGTTTCGTCGTCTTAGCGACAAGTAATAATTTAACACGATTCTATAATCTGTGCAAGTGTTTTTCTACAAAAATATCATTTTATAAAAAAAACGTCATTAGTAAGCTATTAATAGCTTATTCTAGCTTCAAAGTTATTGCATTTATTATTACTTTAAAACATTGTTATTACTATACCTCTGTTTTTGTAATTTCACAATAAAATAAAGAGACCCTTTTGATAAAGGATCTCCTCATTAAGATATTATTTTGTAGTGTGGCGCATTGTTGGGAATAATAATACGTCACGAATTGATGGAGAGTTTGTAAGAAGCATAATTAAACGGTCGATACCTATACCTAAACCACCTGTTGGCGGCATACCGAATTCTAAAGCTTCAATAAAGTCATTATCCATTTCGTGCGCTTCGTCATTACCAGCTTCTTTTTCAGCTAATTGTGCCTCAAAGCGTTCGCGTTGATCGATTGGGTCATTTAGTTCTGTAAAGGCATTTGCATGCTCACGACGCACGATAAACAATTCAAAACGATCTGTAAAACGCTCGTCCTCTGGATTTTTCTTCGCTAAAGGAGAGATTTCTACTGGGTGACCGAACACAAATGTTGGTTGTACAAGAGTTTCTTCTACTTTTTGCTCGAAGAATTCGTTAATAATATGGCCGACTTCGTGCGCAGCCTTTACTTCTACTCCATGCTCTTGAGCAAGTGCCTGAGCTTGTTCTTTCGTCATTGGTTGCCAGAAATCTACACCTGTAGCTTCTTTAACAGCATCTACCATGTGAACACGTCTCCAACCTACTGCTAGGTTGATTTGATCTTCACCGTATTGTACTAACGTTGTGCCTAGTACTTCTTGTGCTACATGTGCAATTAAGTTTTCTGTTAATGACATAATATCTTTGTAGTCCGCATAAGCTTCGTACAGCTCAATCATTGTGAACTCCGGATTGTGACGAGTTGAGATTCCTTCGTTACGGAATACACGACCAATTTCATAGACCTTTTCTAGTCCACCAACGATTAAACGTTTTAAGTGCAGCTCGATAGCGATACGCATATATAGTTCCATATCAAGTGCGTTGTGGTGAGTAATGAATGGACGTGCCGCTGCACCACCAGCAATAGTATGAAGCATTGGTGTTTCCACCTCTAAATAACCTGCGTTATCTAAATAGTTGCGAATAGCACGTATAATTTTAGAACGTGTAATAAATGTATTTTTGCTATCTTCGTTCGTCATTAAATCTAAATAACGTTGACGGTAACGTTGTTCTACATCTTGTAAGCCATGGAATTTTTCAGGCATAGGACGTAGCGCTTTTGTTAGGAATGTAAATCCTTCAGCCTTTACTGAAAGTTCTCCCACTTGCGTACGGAATACGTTACCACGTACACCTACGATATCGCCTAGGTCAGCTTGTTTAAATAAGTCATAAGCTTCTTCACCAACGTGGTCCTGACGAACGTAGATTTGAATTTGGCCACCTAAATCTTGAATATGTGCAAATCCAGCTTTCCCTTTACCGCGCTTTGTCATAATACGACCTGCGATAATAACTTCTTGTAAGTTTTCTTCTAGCTGTTCTTTTGTTTGATCTGCAAATTGTTCACGCACTTCTGTCGATAAATGTGTACGTTCAAATCGACTACCAAATGGATCTTGTCCGTTCTCTTGAATAGCAGTCATCTTTTGACGTCTCACCAAAAGCTGATCATTTAATTCTTCTATGTTTGACACTTGTTTCACTCCTTATTAAATTGTCCGCGTTTACGTCCATAATATTTCTATTGTACACAATTTTAAAGCTGTATTCATCTGTTTCGGTTTAATTTCCAAAAGAGTTAAAATTATTAATAATTCTAAAAATTAAAGTAAGCTTAAAAAGTTTTATTCCTTATACACTAGTTTGTTCTATATCTATCTTTCCATGAATCACATAAAAAAGAGGCCTCTCAAAATAAAATTGAGACACCTCTTTTCACTTTATACGATTAATTCTTTCTGCTCTGGCGCAAAAATTCCGGACTCAAGTTCTTCATACTCTTGCACAATCCCATTTAGTATAGCGCGTAGCTCTACTGCTGTTTCGGTTTGGTTAATGGCACTACGAGCTTTGCCGTTACCGCGAATACCTTTTAAATACCATGATGCGTGTTTCCGCATTTCGCGCACAGCCACACTCTCGCCTTTTAATTGTAATAGACGTTCAAAGTGCAGTAAACATACATCCATTTTTTCACGAACCCCCGGCTCGTCTTTTAACTCACCTGTTTCAAGATATTGAACTGTACGATAAATCATCCATGGATTACCTAATGCCGCACGTCCTATCATGACCGCATCAACACCCGTTGTATCAAGCATACGTTTTGCATCTTGCGGTGTTTCAACGTCGCCATTGCCAAGCACAGGAATATTTACATTTTCCTTTACTTGACGAATAATATCCCAATTTGCTTTACCTTCATACATTTGCACACGGGTACGACCATGAACCGCTACCGCTGAAGCGCCAGCACGTTCTACAGCCTGTGCATTTTCTACAGCAAAGACATGTTCATCGTCCCAGCCAATACGCATTTTTACGCTGACTGGCTTTTTCACAGCATCTACAACAGCTGCTACCATTTCATATATTTTGTTTGGATCTAAAAGTAAACGAGCGCCTGCTTCACACTTAATAATTTTATTTACCGGACAGCCCATATTAATATCAATAATATCAGCAGTTGTGTTTTCGTCTACATACTTCGCCGCTTCTACTAATGTTGTTTTATCTCCGCCAAAAATTTGTAATGAAAGGGGGTTTTCTCGTTCATCGATATAAAGCATACCTAACGTTTTTTCGTTTTTATTAACAATCCCTTTATCACTAATCATTTCGGCATATACAAGCCCTGCTCCAAATTCTTTTACTGTTAATCGGAAAGCAGAGTTACAAATCCCAGCCATTGGTGCTAAGACGACACGGTTGTCCATGACAATATCGCCAATTTGAAACGGCTTCTCAGTTGTCTGACTCAACGTCGATTTCCTCCTTCTACGGGCTTTACCCTACATTCCTAAAGATCTATTGTTAATGCTTAGGCAGTTATTGTTAAGTTAACCACAAATAATAAGGTATCATCACTTATGCCCGTTACTTCATAGACGGCATAAATCTCGTATCCGATGATTCCTTCCATAGCATTATGCCTTCCTCTTGGCAATTTAACTGTTTCAGCGTTTCATGCGCTCGTTGTAATTGCTCTCCTACTGGTGTAGGTGTAATTTCTATGAGTGGCACTAACACGAAAGCTCGTTCATACATTCTTGGATGTGGCACAAGCAAACTCTCTGTTTCAATATTTTCGTGATTGTAGAGCAAAATGTCAAGGTCAATGATTCGAGGTCCCCATCGAAACTCTCGAACACGCCCTAGCTCATTCTCTACTGACTGACAAACCTTAAGCATCTCCGAAGAAGAGTAGCTCGTTCTAATATAAACCGCAATATTTAAAAAGTCCGCTTGGTCAGTGTAACCTACAGCAGCTGTTTCATATATAGAAGATATACGGACAACCTCTACCCCTTCTTTTTCTATTAAAAGCTCGATGGCATGCTGAAGGTTTTCATAGCGCTCACCAATATTTGTTCCAATTGATAGATACACATCATTCATTAGAAATCACCTCTAATAAGCTCAACTGAAACTTCTTTATAATAACCATGTATCGGAGGATCTGGTTTAATGAGCTCAACTCGAACACCTTTCACCTTGTCAGGGTAAGCAGAGAGTATACTGTTTGCAATTTTCGATACAAGTGCTTCTATTAACTTAAGCGGCTCACCCTCAACAATGTCACGACATACCTCATACACTTCCGCATAATTTACCGTGTACTTTAAATCATCTGTTTCTCCCGCCTCTGTCATATCAACCGCAAGCGAAACATTGGCACGAAAGCGCTGACCAAGTGTTGTTTCTGCCGCTAAAACACCGTGGTAACCATAAAACTGCATATCCTTCAAATGAATATAGTCCATTATGCTTCCTCCTCGTATATACGTTTGCCGACTAACACATCTGTCATCTGCGAAGCACGTGCCATTTCTTTCACATCATGCACACGAATCATATGGCAGCCTTTTTCAATACCATAAACAACGGTTGCAATTGTTCCTTCTATACGTTCTTCTACAGGAAGCTGCAATACATTGCCGATCATCGATTTACGGGAAGTTGCTAATAACACCGGGTAACCCATGTCCACTAAATTAGCAAGATGCTGCATCATAGCAATGTTATGGGATGTTGTTTTAGCAAACCCAATACCCGGATCCAAAATAATATGCGTGTCCGGCACACCCGCATTTTTCGCAATCGCAATACTTTCTTCAAGATCAGCCTTTGCTGTTTTCCAAAAATCAGCTCCGTAGTCTATATTTTCACGATTATGCATTAAAATTATAGGTACATTTAGTTCTGCAGCAACCTGTGCAATGGCAGGTTCTGATTTCGCACCCCAAATATCGTTAATAATATGCGCACCCGCTTCAATTGCTGCACGGGCTACGTTCGCTTTATACGTATCAACTGAAATAATTGCAGGCACTTCTGCTATTAGCGCCTGAATTACTGGTACAATGCGAGCAATTTCATCTTCATCAGAAATACGCTCATAGCCAGGGCGTGTTGATTCTCCGCCTACATCAATAATTTTTGCACCATCAGCCACCATTTTTTTAGCTTGTTCTACTGCCGCCTCGACGTTATTGTATTTTCCTCCGTCTGAAAAAGAATCTGGCGTGACATTTAAAATACCCATTACGAATGTTTCGCTTGTATAATCTAATGTAATCCCGTTAATTGTTAACGGTGTTATATATTTTTCTAGCATGTTGACGCTCCTTCTATTCTTGTTCCACTTCTTTGACAAATGCTTCATGTAAACGCAAATAAATAGGTCCCTTATTGCCTAACAACTGTATATCTTCTATTCTACAAATGGGAACAAGCTCTTGCACAGAGTTTGTAATAAAACATTCGCACCCTTGTTCCACATCATTTTTAGTAAAAAGACCTTCTTGTACTTCAATTCCTAGTGATTGTGCGCGCTCAATTACCCACGCTCGCGTTATCCCTGGTAAAATACCAGCTTCTAAAGAAGGCGTATATAGTATATCATTTTTCACCCAGAAAATATTTGATGTGATACCTTCAGCAACATAACCTTCTTCTGTTAAAAAGAAACCTTCCTGCGCGGCTAATGAAGGTATTTCAAATCTTCCTAAAACGTTATTGCCATAATGATGTGACTTTACACGATACGCTCCTTCAGGCGTATTCCGTCTTGTCTCTAGCCATTGTGCAGTTTTTTCTTTCCCACGAGGTGCATCAAGTAATTCTTTACGAAAGACAATAACATTTGGTTGCGTATACTCCCTCGGTTGTAAACCAATACCATGCTCACCAGCAGATATATTTACACGAAAATAACCATCTGTTCCATCCGCCGCTGCATTTAGTTGTTCAAAAACAGCAAGCAAATTTTGCTTTGTATATGGCATGTGAATATGGAATTGCGATAGTGCTGCTTGTAATCTTTCCATATGCGCATCCCAAAACAGCACTTTTCCGTCGTAAGTACGAAATGTCTCAAAAAAACCTAACCCATATAAAAAGCCGTGGTCAAATGGTGAGATCCGTAATTCATCCGCCGCTACATAATTCCCATTAATCCAGCACTGCATTTTGCTTCGCTCCTTGTACGTACAATTCGATAAAATGATGCAGCAGCTTTTTCCCCTGTTCCGTCATAATAGATTCCGGATGATATTGCACACCTTCAATTGGATAGTCTTTATGACGAATACCCATAATTTCTCCTTCTTCAGTCCATGCAGTTACGTCAAAGCATTCTGGTAATGACTCTTTCTCCACAATAAGGGAATGATAACGTGTTGCTTTAAATGGATTTGGCATACCTGCATGTAGTCCTATTTCCGCATGTAAAACGGGAGACGTTTTGCCATGCATTAAACGCTCAGCACGAATAACATTACCACCAAATACTTGAGCAATTGCTTGATGTCCGAGACAAACACCTAAAATAGGAATATTTCCCGCGAAATATCGAATAATCTCTAAACTTTCACCAGCTTCGTTCGGACTACAAGGTCCTGGTGAAATAACAATCATATCTGGCGCAAGTTTTTCAATATCTTCAACTGTTAATGAATCGTTTCTTTTCACTATTAACTCATGTCCAAACTCTCCAAAATACTGCACAAGATTATATGTAAAAGAATCATAGTTATCAATCATTAAAATCATTTTGCTCGCTCCTCCGCCATCGCCTTAGCCTGCCACATCGCTTTTGCTTTATTTAGAGACTCTTGGTATTCTCTTTCTGGAACAGAATCTATAACAATACCCGCACCAGCTTGTATATGAGCCATTCCGTCTTTTACAAATGCTGTTCGAATAACAATATTTAATTCCATATCCCCTGTATAGCCTAGCCAGCCAATTGAGCCTGTGTATAATCCTCGACGTACTGGCTCTAGTTCTTCAATAATTTCCATCGTACGAATTTTAGGTGCCCCCGTAATCGTACCGCCTGGGAACATCGCTCGTACAACATCTGCATTTGTCTTGCCTTCAGCTATTTCACCACGAACATTTGACACAATATGCATTACATGTGAATAGCGTTCAATTACCATAAACTCGTCTACTTCAACAGTACCGTATGCTGAAACTCTCCCTAAATCATTACGCTCTAAATCTACAAGCATTACATGCTCAGCTCGCTCTTTCTCGTTATCAATTAATTCTTTCGCCAATGCAATATCTTCTTCTTCCGACTTTCCTCTCGGACGAGTGCCTGCTATTGGTCGTGTTGATAACTCATTACCATGACGCTTTACTAGTAACTCAGGAGATCCCGACACAACAGCAAACTCAGGCGCTTCAATATATGCCATATATGGCGACGGATTAAACGCACGTAATGCCTCATACACATCCATCGCAGTAGCATTTAACTTTTTAGATTGACGCACCGATAAATTCACCTGAAACACGTCACCCTGTGCTATATACGTTTGGATTTTTCTCACTGCAGCTTCGAAATCTGTTCCTGCGAATGACACAAGTAATTCACTTTCATCATTCACTACTTCAACAGCACTTGTCTTTTCAAATTTTCGTAAATGTAAACCTTCCTGTGCCGCTACTTGCCATGCATGCGCGCGCTCCTCTAAATTCACATCGCTGTCTGTTAACTTCATAAGCGTTACTGCGTTTGTCGTGACATCATGTACCGCCCAACAGTCAAATAAATAAAAATAAATATCGGGCACCATTAAATCATCCGATGCCACTTTAGGCAGCTCTTCAATTTTTCGAGCGTAATCGTAAGACACAAAGCCAATAGCACCCCCCTGAAAAACTGGTAGCTTAGGGTCATAAGTCAATTGATAAGTAGCTACTAATTGTTCTAGTAAATCAAGCGGCTCGCCAGTTAACATTTCACTGTTCCCATTTCTCCACTTGACTAGCAAACCACCTTCAATTGATTGGGCTGTTGCTAAAGGTTGCCAAGCCGCAATCGAATAGTGCCCCCCACGCCCACTCTCTAAAAAAACATGGGCTTGTTCATGTTCTGTTTGTTTCTTATAGCTATAAAAAAACGCGTCTGCGTCCATCTTCATTGATTTGGTTGATAATGTATTCACGTTGCTATTCCCCTTTGAATCATATGATGTGATTCCATCTTAACTAGAAAAATGAAAAGATGCGAATATTTTTTGCTAACAAAAAATAACTATAAACACCCCACTTACCACAACAGATCGCAAGCACAATGCCAATACTATTTAGTAACGTCCGCACCGTTTCTTTCACAAAATCGCAAAAATAAAAAGACTCCCATAATAGGTGTCTCTTTGGAGTGTAGACAAACCGTTGATTTCTGTTTCGTGCGCTTCATTTCCGCAGGCACGGCTCCAACTGATTTTCCATTCATGCTGTTTATGCAGAAGTGTCACACATCCCACAAAACGGAGCGTTCTAAAATTTCGAGGTGAATATAAACCTACATCTTCTTTCCAAAGTCGTTTGCGCAAAAGGAATATCATAGTAAAAAATTTTGAAATAAACCTTTTATTTTCGCGCATCTTAGAACGCTCAAAACGTAAGGCGCAACAAACATTGCACACATAAGAAACTTTAACGGAAATCAAGATAAGTCGTCACCGCTGTTCCAAAAAAAGTAGGCAAACTCAATTTATTGAGTTTGCCTACTTTGTGCAAGACTCATAGGAGAGCCTTTTTTATATTCGAATTAATCTTCAAATTGATATAAAGGTGTAGATAAGTAACGCTCACCGTTTGAAGGTACAATTGCAAGAACATTTGAGCCTTTACCTAAACGTTTCGCTGTTTCGATAGCTGCATAAATCGCCGCTCCTGAAGAAATACCGCATAGAATACCCTCTTCACGCGCAACTTTACGAGCTACATCAAACGCAATTTCATTTTCCACAGGGAATACTGATGAATAAACATCTGTATCTAATACTGCAGGCACAAATCCAGCACCAATACCTTGGATTTTATGTGGACCTGGTTGGCCTCCTGAAAGTACAGGAGAGTCTTTTGGTTCAACAGCAATAATTTCAATTTCTGGGTATTTCTCTTTTAATACGCTACCAGCACCTGTAATCGTACCACCTGTACCAACGCCCGCAATAAATGCATCTAATTTTAAGCCATCAAATGCTTCTACGATTTCTGGACCTGTAGTTAAACGGTGTACAACCGCGTTAGCTGGGTTTGTGAATTGTTGTGGTAAAAAGTATCCGTGTTCTGCAGATAATTCTTCTGCCTTTGCGATAGCACCTTTCATACCTGCTGGTCCTGGTGTTAACACTAAATCGGCACCGTATGCACGCAATAGGTTACGGCGCTCTAAACTCATTGTTTCTGGCATTACTAAGATTGCTTTATATCCTTTAGCTGCAGCGATCATTGCTAATCCAATCCCTGTATTACCTGAAGTAGGTTCAATAATAGTGCCACCTGGTTTTAACGTACCATCTTGTTCAGCAGCTTCGATCATTGCTAAAGCTAAACGGTCTTTTACAGAACTTCCTGGGTTAAAATATTCTAATTTAACATAAACAGTACCTTCGTTCTCACCTGTTGCATGATTTAATTTCACGATTGGTGTTTTACCAACTAATTCAGCTACCGAGTTTGCTAATCTACTCATTTATTAATTCACTCCTAATCCCTACTATTTTTATAGGTTTTACTTATTTTGTATTTTATCAATTTTTTAGTTGAATTGTCAATCAATAAAACTTATATTTTCAGAATATTTATTAGAAGCCAGAAAGTACGCTACTCCCTGGCTTCCTTTTATCATTTCTTTGCCTCACCATAATACCAAGTTGCCTTAAACTCTGACCAAAATGCTTCTGGTGTTATAGATTGTTGCAATTGCTCTAACGCAAGCTCTCGTTCGATATGTTCTTTCACATCGTCATATGTAAAGGATTGACCTTCTATTACTTCTTGAACTTGCACAATTCCGTAATGTCCGTTATCTAGCTTAAAGGCCTTACTAACCTCATTTGCTGATAAAGCTTTCGCTGCCTTTAAAATTGCTGGATCAATATTGCCCTGCTTTTCAGTTAGGAAACCGATATCGCCACCTAAACTGGCTGATGCGCTATCAATTGAAATCTCACGTGCAAGCACGGAAAAATCAGAGCCATTTTTCAGTTCACTTAACGCTTCTTCAGCTGCCTTCTTTGAATCCACCTCAATGAAATTCGTACGATAGCTTGTTTCAGTATTGTATAACGCTTTGTTTTCTTCATAGTACTTTTTAACACTATCTTCTTTAATAACTACATCTTTTGTCAGTACTTTATCTAAAATAAGGCCTGAGCGAATTTTCTGTTTTAGCTGCTCAGCTGATAAATTTTGCAATGCCGTATCGAATTTGTCTTGCGCTGAACGCATTAACGCAAGCTCTAAATCAATCTCTTTTTCAGACACTTTTATTTTATATTTATCGGCTGCCTTTTCCATCACTGATTCATTAACTAAATTTTGAAGTGTCTCTTTACCATAGCGTTCTTCCATAGCGATCATCCACTCTTGGCGTGTTATGACATCACCATCAACGGCAGCGACTTGTTCGTCGCTACCGATTTCCTGACCGTTATTTGGAATTAACCAAGCAATGAACCATAAAAGATTTCCTAATAATAATATGGTAAAAATTATTAAAGCCGGCTTTGTTTTTAAACGGCGCTGCAATAAAGGCGTTTGGTTTGATGTTGAAGATGGTTGTGGTCTACGATTACGCGTTGAGCTCATCAATAAACCCTTCTAATTCTTCTTTTGAGAAATGGTACGTTTCTAAACAGAAGTGACATTGAGCTTCTGCCTCACCATCTTCATCGATCATTTCTTGAATTTCCTGTGAACCTAAGCCTAAAATCGCTGCTCCAAATCGCTCTTTTGAACATTGGCATTTAAATTCAACCGGCATTGAATCTAAAATTTGGACTTTTCCTTCTCCTAGTACAGCCTCTAAAATTTGCTCTGGCGTATAGCCTTTTTCAATCATTTTTGATACAGGTTCAATTGTTGCTAAATGCTGCTCGATTGCATCAATCGTTTCTTCTTCACAGCCCGGCATAAGCTGAAGAATGAAGCCACCCGCTGCAAGAATTGAATTATCTGGATTTACCAATACGCCAAGTCCTACAGATGAAGGCACCTGCTCAGATGTAGCAAAATAATAAGTAAAGTCTTCTGCAATTTCGCCAGATACGATTGGTGTTTGTCCAGAGAACATATCACGTAAGCCAAGATCTTTTACTATCGTTAACGCACCTTCTGTACCAACACCAGCTCGTACATCTAATTTGCCTTGTTCGTTTAAATCAAAATGCACGTGAGGGTTTGTCACAAAACCACGCACTTCACCACGTGCGTTACTGTCAATCACCATAGGGCCGATTGGACCATTGCCCTCGACTTTAATTGTAATTTTTTCTTCACCTTTTAACATAGCTCCCATCATTACACCAGCCGTCATTGAACGACCAAGAGCCGCAGACACAACAGGCCATGTATTATGACGACGTTGTGCTTCCCCTACTGTTGCAGTTGTACATGCTGCAAAAACACGCACCTGCCCATTGAATCCTAATCCGCGAACTAAATAATCTTTCATAAATGAAAGTCCCTCTTTTCTATTGGTTACGTTTATATAAATTATATAACCCTTTTAATGTTAAAAATGGATCGACAACATCTATAGCTTGCGTCTCTCCAGCAATTAAATTTGCTAATCCACCTGTTGCAATAACTAGCGGCTCTTCCTTACTTTGTGCTTTCATGCGATTAACAATGCCCTCAACTTGCCCAACAAAACCATAAAAAATGCCCGCCTGCATCGCAGAAACGGTAGTTTTTCCAACAATATGTGTAGGACGCAGTATTTCAATACGCGGTAACCTAGCTGCCTGCGTATAAAGTGCCTCAGTTGAAATAGAAATGCCTGGTGCAATAGCGCCACCCATGTAATCGCCTTTTTCATTCAAATAACAATATGTTGTCGCTGTACCAAAATCCACAATAATTAACGGCGCTTTATAAGCACCCAGTGCTGCTATTGCATTTACAATACGATCCGAACCAACCTCGCGAGGATTTTCATATTTAATATTTAATCCTGTTTTTACACCTGGTCCAACTACTAGTGGTTTTTTGCGAAAATACTTTTGACACATAGATTCTAATGAAAACATAATTGGTGGTACAACCGAGGATATAATAATGCCAGTAATTTGTTCAAATGAAATGCCTGCATGATTAAAAAAAGCAAGTACTTGCATCGCATATTCGTCTTCCGTTTTATGAAGATCTGTTACCATCCGCCAATGGAAAGCTAGCTGGTCATTGGTATCGTAGACTCCTAATACTATATTTGAATTTCCTGCATCCAAAACTAAAATCATGGACGATGCCTCCATATCAGATTCACCTTTATGCCATGTGCTAATTTGCATTTAACGTTAATTATATTTGTGCAAATCCACTACAATGACAAGTCGCTCCTACTTTATTTTAAGAAGGCGCTTCAATGAGCGCCAAATAAAGTTTGAACACTTTAGAAAATGATACCACACTTTTAAGACATTGAAACAGCATTCCTACTCACGATAAAAGGAGCTACTCTACATTTTAGAAGGTAGCTCCTTAAACATTATTTAAAATTAAATTTTTCAGGATCAGGGCCACAACGCAAGCCGTCGTTCATTGCATCTAGCTGTGCCATTTCCTCATCTGTTAAAGCAAAATCAAAAACATGTAAGTTCTCTGTCATACGTGCTGGTGTCATTGTTTTTGGAATTGTTACAACATCATGCTGAACATCATATCGCAAAACAATTTGCGCTGGTGTTTTACTGTATTTACTTGCTAACTGTTGAATCAACTCTTCCTCTAACAATGAACCATTCATTAAAGGTGACCAAGCTTCCACTTGAATACCGTGTTCTTTACAGTAATAACGCACTTCTTCTTGCGTTAAATGGGGGTGGAATTCAATCTGATTGATGACTGGAATAACTGTAGTTTCTTTTAATAAAAGTTCTAAATGATGCACATGGAAATTACTTACACCTATCGAACGAACACGCCCGTCCTGATAAATTTTTTCAAGTGCTTTATATGCTTCAATATAGTTTGTATCTAAGCCTGGCCAATGAATTAAATATAAATCTAAATAATCTAAACCTAATTTTTCTAAACTACTATCATATGCGGCAAGTGTCTCTTCATAAGAAAGTCCATCATTCCAAACTTTAGAAGTTACAAAAAGTTCATCGCGAGAAACTAGTCCTTCGTCAATTGCTGCGCGAATTCCTCGCCCAACACTTTCCTCATTACGGTACACTTGCGCAGTATCTATACTACGGTAGCCTTTTGCGATAGCAGTTTTAACAGCCTCAGCCAAATCATCTCCATCTGGCACACGGAATACACCATAGCCTACTAAAGGCATTTCTAGACCATTGTTCAATGTTACATTTCCCATGTTCAACACTCCAATCCATTATGCATCTGCATAATATACTATTTATATCCTAATGCTTCATACTAAAAAAAGGCAAAGAAAAAGACTGCTTATGAAAATTCATAAGCAGTCTTTTACGTGATTACTCACGCTTTTCGTCGATTCCTTTTGGAGCATCATTTTGATCCGAACCTTCTTTTGGTAAATCCGCTGTTGTTGGAGTTGGCGCATCACTTAGCAATTCTTTTTCAAGAACAGGTTTTCCGACTTTTTCTAATGACGGTTGTGCTTCAGCTTTTGGCGCTTCGTCTTCAACGTTTTCCACCACTTCCGGTTCTGGTAGGACACCATGATCACGTAAATGCTCAATTTCTTGCGCATTTAATGTTTCTTTTTCCATTAATGTTGTCGCAATTAAATCAAGTAACTGACGGTTTTCTGTCAGAATTCGTTTAGTACGCTCATATTGCGTATCGATAATTTTTTGCATTTCTTTATCGATTTCATAAGCAACTGAATCAGAGTAGTTTTGATCTGAATTGAAGTCACGACCAAGGAATACATTTCCTCCTTGACTTGACCCAAACTGCATTGCTCCAAGATTTTCACTCATACCGTATTCAGTAACCATAGCGCGCGCAATACTTGTTACTTTTTGGAAGTCATTATGTGCTCCTGTAGATACTTCACCTAGCACAATTTCCTCTGCCACACGACCACCAAGTAGACCTGCAATACGGTCTAAAAGCTCTTGTTTCGTAGTGAAGAAACGTTCTTCCTTAGGTAACATAATTGCATAACCACCCGCTTGACCGCGTGGGACAATCGTTACTTTATGAACTGTATCCGCTTCATCAAGTTCAAGACCAACTACAACGTGACCAGCTTCATGGAAGGATACAAGCTTTTTCTCTTTTGCTGAGTAAACACGGCTAGCTTTTGCTGGACCTGCGATTACACGGTCAGATGCCTCATCGATATCTGCCATATTAATCGAACGTTTACTTTTACGAGCAGCTACTAGAGCGGCTTCGTTTAATAAGTTTTCTAAATCCGCACCAGAGAAACCTGGAGTACGTTGTGCTACAGCTGCTAAATCGACTGAATCCGATAGAGGCTTATTGCGTGCATGCACTTTTAGAATTGCTTCACGACCTTTTACATCAGGATGACCTACTGTAATTTGACGGTCAAAACGACCTGGACGTAATAACGCTTTATCTAAGATATCTGGACGGTTTGTTGCAGCGATAATAATAATACCTTCGTTCGCACCAAAGCCATCCATTTCCACTAGTAATTGGTTCAATGTTTGCTCACGTTCATCGTGTCCACCACCAAGACCAGCGCCACGTTGACGACCAACAGCATCAATTTCATCAATGAAAATGATACATGGAGCATTTTTCTTTGCATTTTCAAATAAATCACGCACACGTGAAGCACCTACGCCGACAAACATTTCTACGAAGTCAGAACCTGAAATCGAGAAGAATGGAACGCCAGCTTCACCAGCTACTGCACGAGCAAGTAATGTTTTACCTGTACCCGGAGGACCTACAAGTAAGATACCTTTTGGAATACGAGCACCAATTTCAGTGAATTTGCGGTGATCTTTTAAGAAATCAACGACCTCTACAAGCTCCGCTTTCTCTTCATCTGCACCCGCTACATCAGTAAAACGAACTTTTTTCTTTTGGTCATCGTAAAGCTTAGCTTTACTTTTACCAAAGCTCATTACTTTATTGCCGCCACCTTGAGATTGACTCATTAGGAAGAAGAATAAGAAGATGATAATGATGAATGGAATAATACCTGTAAAGAACTGTACCCATCCACTCGTTTCTGGTGCTTTCAAGAAATCTATATTGCTATTCTTATCCTTAGCAGCTGCATCGATTCGATCCATCAATGATTGGTTATCACGGGGAAGGTTAACTGTAAAACTTTCGCCTTTTTCATAACCTTTCATGGAACCTTCAACAATATATACTGATTTATCAGGTTGAATTTTTGCTTCTGTAATTTCATTCTTATCAAGAGCTTCTAAAAACTCTGGGTAAGTAATTTCTTTCGTCGGTGATTTACCACCGTTGAAAGTACCAAATATACCAATGATCACTAGGAAAATCAGTAAATAGAATATGGTATATCGAAATATTCGATTCATCTCCAGCCTCCTCATTACAAACAGAAAAATTATAAGTAAAATCTTAACATATCATGATTTCATCATACAACGAAAAGCCTTACTTAAAAAAAGTTTCGTTCGAATTTTGTCGAAATCTAAACATATTTATTCCTACTAATTACAATCCCAGCCTATTTGCACCCGGTGATTCCTTTTTGGCACAGCTTTTGTGTGCCCGTAATTGAATAGTATCTTAACGACACAACACCTATGTCAGCCGCTGGAGGCTTTAACTTGTACCCACTCGTAAAACAAGCGGATATTTAAGCATTAAAATGAATAAACTTCCGGTTTTAAAATACCGATGTATGGTAAGTTGCGGTATTTTTCCGCGTAGTCTAAACCATAACCAACTACAAAGCCATCTGGAACTTTGAAGCCAACATAGTCAGCAGCTAGATTTACTTTTCGTCCTGATGGTTTGTCTAAAAGAGTAACAATTTTGATTGATTTTGCTTTACGATACTTAAATAGATCAACTAAGTAGCTAAGCGTTAATCCGCTATCGATGATGTCCTCGATAATTAATACGTCACGCCCTTCAACACTTGTATTTAAATCCTTTAAAATCTTTACTTCGCCAGATGAAACCGTGGCATTACCATAGCTAGATACATCCATAAAATCTAGCTCAATAAAAGAATCGAAACGTTTCATCAAGTCTGTCATAAATGGCATTGCACCTTTAAGTACGCCAACAGCTAACGGGAATGAATCTTTATATTCCTCTGTTAATTGGGCACCTAGTACAGCGATTCTTTCTTGCAGTTGTTCTTCAGTAATCATAATTTTTTCGATGTCATTTTGTAACATATCGATTCCTCCTCGTGTTGTTTCAAAAATTTTCAACCTGTATGTAGGTGAAATATTTTACAAAGACCATTAGTCTACGATGAGCACTGTATCATCGCTTGGCTGCGGGGTAGTTGAAAAGTAAATACCCATACGCACACCAATTACCGCTACGACCTCGTCAGATTGAGAAATCAGTAACGGCCAGCTATTTCGCTCATTTAAAGGAATCTTTTCATCTATAAAAAGGCGAGATAAACGTTTGGGCTTATCCATTCCTTTTAACAGCATTCGGTCTCCTTCCTTACGTGCCCTAATATAGAGTGGAAGTGTAAGTTTATTAGCGTTAAAGTAAAAAAGTTGTGAAGCGTCCGTAAGCAATTCAGGTGCTAATTCAGATAGCTGAACGACAGATAAACGAATACCATTTGTCAATATCGTCCCACCATTAACTGACAAAACAAACCCATTTTCAGGATAATTTTCACTTTCTAATGATTCGCTTTTCTGAATCGTCAATTTGCCATAACGGCGAACTGCTATAAAACCTTCTGGCAAGTGAATTTCAGCATACCCAGATGTTGTTTCACAAAGCTTTGAAAGCGAAGTTAAGATAGCATAACTTTGTATCGTATTTGAATCTTTGTAAAGATAGTTTAATAGTATTAAAATGAGCCTCCTTTGTAAAGCAGGTGCTACCATTTCAAACGCTTCTATCTCCATACTATACATATTTCCATTGTATATTTTTACTGTTTTAGAAAATATGTCTTGTGCAAGTGTCATTAAGTACGCATCATCCTCTTGCAAATGCTTTGTAAAACGACTCGTCTGCTCAGCTACACGTGGGTTTTCCGCCTCCAATAGTGGTACTACGTGGTGTCTAAAGCGATTTCTTACGTAGGAATCTTTCGTATTGCTCGCGTCTTCACGATAATTCAAGCCTTGCTTCTGTAAATATTCCCTTATTTCAGACTTTGTAACCGTTAAAAACGGACGAATTAATGATTTTCCTTCAAAAAAACGCTGTGAGCGAATACCTTGCATACTATTCATCGTGGCATTTTTCGTCAAGGCCATTAATACTGACTCCAGTTGGTCGTCCGCATGATGTGCAGTTACAAGCTTGGTTGCCATCGTTGTATGTATGATTTCTCCAAAATAACGATAACGTTCCCTACGACAAATTAGCTGTGAGTTGCCATTTTCTGACGCTATGATTTCTGGAATTGGAATCGCTGTTGAATGCAGGATAACACCATATTCATCACAATATTTTTGCACAAAAGCTCGATCCTCCGCTGATGCCTCACCTCTTAACATATGATCGACATGCACTGCCTCGATTTCAATCCCCCATTGTTCTTTTGTTTTAACAAAGTAATGGAGTAATGCCATTGAATCTACACCACCCGAAACGGCGATGAGAAGATGATCGTCTTGCTGTAGTAATTGCTCTTCATCAATAAATTGTTTGACTTTTAATTCAAATGACAAACGCTTCTCCTCCCCTTTTCGTTTTCTTTTATGAAGATTTACTCATGGAATATTGAACCGGTTTAAATACCGCCCATGTTGGTACGACGTGGGTAACTTCTAACATCAACACTGTACAGTCATCTTCTATTTCATAATACGTCTGGAAGGACTGCATAATTGTTGTTAATTTATCTTGGATTGTTTTATTTGTGCTTGCTACCTGTTGTGCGAACGCTAAAAATGTTTCTTCCTGTTCATCCCAATCGGCGACACTTGAAAACAGTCCATCTGAATGCATAAGAATGACATCGCCTGCCTTAAGCTTTCTTTTTTCAGCCTCAACAGCTGAAATCGACAAAAAGCCAACTGGCGCTGCGTTACTTTCTACTTTCAACACCTCTTTACCTCGTAAAATATAGGTGGACATTCCCCCCGCCTTCCACGACCATAAATCACCATGTTGTAAATCCACTAGAGCAAAATCAAGCGTTGCATACATATCATCTTGTTGTTTAAGCGACATCACGTAATGCAATGTATGCATAGCAGTCTCGGGATTCATATTGAAATTCAAGCATTCCCGCATTAAATGAATCAATTTTCTACTCTCATGCTGTGCTTCTTTACTCTGTCCCATACCATCGGACAATAATATTGCAAATAGCCCTGGATGCAGTTGAAACAGCGCATGGGAGTCACCAGAATAGAGTGTTGCATCTTTTGACATGCTATATATATCATACTCTACTTCAAAGCTAATAGCTGACCTAAAGCTTACTTGTATGTGACGAAATGGTACATCACATTCAACTACTTTTTCAATTTCAAATGGTTCATCAAAAATATCATATAAAATTGGTAAAATCATACGTTCAGCCAATGTCGTGTCCTCTTCCCAATCGACACGTGCAGGTGCTAAAGCACACACTATTTTTCGTGCCCCTGCTTTATTGCTTAGCACATCAAGTTGAAAACATTCTATATGGGCATCCTTCAATCGTTGAACAATATCCTTCTCCACACTAACGAATGAGATCGTTTCTTCTTTCATCTCAGCGATGAGCTGATTAAGGTGATTACTCATATCACGTAGCTGTAGTGCAATCATTTTTTTACCGTGAAAATACTGGCCATTAATACGCTCTCTATAAAGTTCAGTATCTAACTCCTCGAATATTTTCGTTGATTTAACACATTTATAACGTATTTGTTCTTCTACTCGGTGAATAGCTGATTCCTTCCCTACCCCTTTCATATGAAACCAATCCGTCATAAGCTTGTCCATGCCATTATTTTGTGCCCCCCAGCACCGATCATGGCGAAAACAGCTTAAACATGTATTCATAGGGGCTACTTCCTCCTTCACTGCTACAGGAGCCGTCATAAAGCGTTCAAAGACTAGCTCTTTCATGAAATGAACAAAGTGTTGAAAGTGCTCTAGCTTAAATGTAACATGCTCTGTCAACCAATGCTGCCTTGCTAATAACACTTCTTCCCGTTGTGGAAAAAGCTTATTCCGTACTTTATCTGAATAGCCTTTAGGAATAACTAAAAAAATAATACTGCCTATAGCAATTGAAGTGAAATACACACTATCTAAAGGTAATGTTGCATCATAAAATAAAAAAAACACACTTGGCAGGATACTACCGATTGCAACACCAAATCTCCCTGCACGTGCTCCCATACCTGCACAAAGACCTGTTAAGGTAGCTACAGATAACATCCCTGTAAACGATAGCTTGGCCACCCCTATAAGCGTTCCAAGTATCGCTCCTATAACTGTCGCTAGTGGCACACTTCCTACAAATGCACCAAAACAAATTAGTAGCTGCAATAAAAAAATTGGCAATGAAAAATAGCTAATGACGACCGCTTGCATCCCTGTTAGCATAGCTGCAAATACAACTAGTGCTGAGCCAAGCCGTTCATATGTCCAATTGCTTGTAAACCACTCATAAGAGTTGACGAAGAGCACTTGCATAAATAACGTCATAATAAGTGCTAAGGCTACCTCACACCCTACATAAAATTGCACAAGTACTGGCGGAAGACCCTGGTACATTATGCCCTGCCACAGTACTTGCACGCTTAGTACCGCAAGAGAAACGGCAATGCTTTGAGGGAGTCGCCAATATCGGAAACGCATTATACACTCGTACATGCCTATTTGTAATGCTAGAATGAGGACTTGTCCAAAACCTAGGAAATAGCAGCCTATTAAACCGCCTAATAATACGAATTTCGCATACTCTTTATACTTACTGCGAATTATCGCCCAAAAAGGTACAGAGAAAGGTACAGCTGCTTCAAACACAACAGATTGAGCTAAAAAAAAGGATGTTAAAAAAAATAGGGAACCTATAAATAATTGCCTTTTTCTCGCCCCCGATTTTTGGTCGTCTACATTCGCTGTTTCATACCATTCAACACTAGTCATTTCATAATCCCCTTTCTACACTTTTTCGTTATTATAAGAAATTATGTGCGGAAAGATTGTCTGACGATGGCAAAAAAAAATATAAACATTTCGACGAATACATATGCATAAATACGATAATTGTCAGTAACTACTAAAAAAATGGATAGCTGTACATGTTTGCAGTAAATATTTTTCGCAATATTCCACTATTAACTGTATTTATGGTACTAATGTCAATTTTCGCGTTCAAATTATTCATTTCTTTGTCTTTTCATTAAGCTAATACACGTTTTTTCAATTTTATTAGATTTTTATTAAACTTTTTTCATAAAGATATTGACACTTTGTTTGATGGATTGTATTATTTAACTTGTCCTTTAAAAAGACATGCGGAAGTAGTTCAGTGGTAGAACACCACCTTGCCAAGGTGGGGGTCGCGAGTTCGAACCTCGTCTTCCGCTCCAATACTGTTTTGGCGGCCTAGCTCAGCTGGCTAGAGCGTACGGTTCATACCCGTAAGGTCGGGGGTTCGATCCCCTCGGCCGCCACCATAATTGGCCCCTTGGTCAAGCGGTTAAGACACCGCCCTTTCACGGCGGTAACACGGGTTCGAATCCCGTAGGGGTCATACATGTAAAAACGTCTCAGATATTCATCTGAGGCGTTTTTTTATTGTTTCAGACATAGTAACAAGTATCGTTAGCATTTTAGTATACCTACCTTCTCAAAATGTGGCATACTTATTATAAAATGCTCATGTTACTAGGAGGTTCACTGTCTTTGGGTTCATTAACTAAAGCTGCTTTAACATGCGGGAGTGGCTCAATGATCATTCTCGTATCAATACTCATTAACTTACCCTTTGCCATACAAATTTTCTTACTTCTTGCAGGTCTCATCATAAGCGTATACGGTGTGTACTTACTCGTAAAAATGGTGACTAACCCTGTGGAGAAGACACCTGAAACAACACCGGAGCAGCCTGTGTCAGCTCCAAAGAAGAAAAAAGGACCAACATCAACTTTATAGGTACGCCCTACCCAAAATCGTACTTCACCACGTAATTTCAACTACATGAAATTACGTTTTTTCGATTCCAGTAATACTAACTGCCCTCGGCCACTGGAAAGAATTTGCGTTTATAAACAAAAAAGATTAGCCTTTGTTATAAACAAAAGCTAATCCCCGTTCTATTTAATACACTTTTTCTACGATTAAAACAGTCAGCAAACTACCCTCTTCTAGCCCCGCGACCACCACGTTTTGACTCTGTAGCACGTTTTAATGTTGCTAGACGTTCATCACTATCTTTTAAGAAACGTGCCATTTTTTGCTCAAAGTTTTCCTTCGGCTGATGGCGTTCGTTACGATCATTAGAACGATTGTCACGACGCGGACGTTGAGGACGCTCTGGTCTCTCAGCTTGAGGCTTTGCTTTACGGATTGAAAGACCAATCTTTCCATCCGCTTCAACATTCATCACTTTTACTTCAACTTCATCTCCAACTTTTAGATGCTCATTGATATCTTTTACATAATTGTCAGCAACTTCACTGATGTGTACTAAGCCTGTTTTGCCGTCTGGCAGCTCAACGAATGCTCCAAAATTTGTGATTCCTGTTACTTTACCTTGTACCTTGCTGCCTACTTCAATTGACATAAAAAAAATGCTCCTCCTTAAAAATTAAGCGACTCTTTTGAGCCATGTAATCAATTTAATCAAACTTTTTACTTCAATAAGTTTCTCTTTTCATTATATATAACTAAAAAAGTGTGTCAACAATACATAGCTTTTCAGTCGTCTTTTTTATCTTCCTTCTCAGGAATAATGAAAATAATTTCACCTTCCTCTGATAAGAAGTACTCTTTGCGTAATAGCTTTGCTATATACTCATCATCTTCTAATTGTTTAATCTTAAGATTTAACGAATCCTGCTCATCTTTTACCTTTACCAAATGCTGAGTTGCCTCTTGTTTTTTCTTTTCTTTTTCAGCTAACGTTTCAGACTGATGGACTAGAACATTTATGAGGAAGGCGATAATGACGACTGGCACAATCGCAAAAAAAACAATTCGGCGTATTTTTCGTTTACGCGATTGCACTTTACGATTCATAGCCTTATCCGTGTTACGGACATAGTCATTATCAAGCTTTGTGTAGTTTTGTTGTTCATCTTTTGATGAATGACGTTTAGTCATGCCCGCACCTCCGAAGTTATTGTTGTCTTTTATTATACTTGATATATCGAAATTTTTTTAATAAAGTGTAGGACAAATACGAATAAATTTTGACAAAAGGTCTTAAGACGAATGCTCCAATTTTCATAAATATGTGTAGGATTTGTCGAATAATAGCGATTATTAAACGTACGATAAACCAAAAGGGTTTCCATGTTATATTCACTATTATACGTGCAACGAAACGTAAAAAGGTTTGAAAAAAGGTCTGATATAAAAATATACCAGCAATCTGCGCAAGCGGGTCGTAAGCCCGCCATGCGCCATCTTTTAACCAAAACAATAAATAATACGTTAACCCTCCGAGTAGAATCCAAGTCAATAATTCTAGAACCATCATCCACTTTCGGAGGCTTGACCTTTTTGGAGTTGAAAAAACAATGAGCCTTACACTATCAATAATAAATCCAACTGCGATACCGCTCACAACCATGACTAATAGCTGAACGAATTGCTGACTAACAATCATCCAAACAATTTATGAAGGAAACCTTTCGAGAAGCCACTTTCCTCCTCGTCATACTGTAAGGTTTTTACAGTTCCTTCAAGCGTCAATAACCCTTTGTCAACATCTAAGTGAACGATATGCAGTTCCTCTCCACGAATCAATAAATGCCCTTGGGACGTCTTAATAAAAAACTCTTCCTGATCAAAGCGTTCAATTGATTTTACAGAAGTCATGTCCATTCTTTTACGATTACGAATCGTTAAAATATGTTCTCCAGATGGAATTGTGTAACGATTACTTTCTTGATGTAGCGTCATTTTTTTCCTCCTTTAGTCGTCCTAGCTTCTGTTCACTTTATGCGGACAACCTTAAAAGCATGACAAACTTTATGAAAGTTGCCTTACTTTTATTAAGAAAAAATTTATAACATTATTAGCAAATCAATTACAACTCGGTATAATTGCGCCTGGATTTTTCGAGCACGATTAAAATTCGAGACAATTGCAGGAACCTTTAACTTGACTCAGCCAGCGTTTGAACACTATGAAATCAGTGTTGGAGTTTATCCCCGTAGAATACTTCTGAAGCAAGTGAAAATTAGTCTTCGTCATCAATAAATTCAGGCTCAACCTTTTCAAGACGCTCTTCTTTTAATATTGTAAACATCTTCGCCGCATCTTCTTTTTTAACAGTGTCACGCAACTCTTCCACGCGAGCTGTGACAATTTTTTGGCCAAAACGAATAGCTAGTTCGTCGCCAGCCTTCACACTACTACTAGCCTTCGCCACTTTACTATTAATCGTGATACGACCTTGGTCAGCGACTTCTTTTGCTAACGTACGTCGTTTTATTAATCGTGAAACTTTTAAATATTTATCTAATCGCATATTATTACTCCTTCTCAAGTTGCTTTGCTTCATGCCAAAAAGCATCTAATTGTTCTAGTGTATAATCTGAAAATGGCTTACCACTAGCTTTTACTTTCGCTTCAACATAGCCAAAGCGTCTTGCAAACTTCTCATTTGCATGCAGCATGGCCTCTTCGGGTGATAGCTTGTAAAAGCGAGCTAAATTAACGAGTGTAAATAACACATCTCCAAATTCATCGAGACGCGTCATATTAGACCCTTTCGCCACTTCATGACGGAATTCCTGCCACTCTTCTGCAAACTTATCCCATGCGCCATCTACATCAGGCCAATCAAAACCAACTTTAGCTGCCCTTTTTTGATAATTGTACGCTGTTTGCAGTGCAGATGACGCACGATATTCCTCTTCCAATAACGGCTTGTCGCTACTACCTTTTTCTTCAGCCTTGATCGCTTCCCAATTGGCAATGACACCGTCAGCATCCTCAACTGAGACATCTCCAAATACATGAGGATGACGACGAATCATTTTTTCACTAATTGAAGCCAAAACGTCCTCTAATGTGAAGTAGCCTTGATCTTCTCCAATTTGCGCATGTAGAAATACTTGTAATAACACATCTCCAAGCTCTTCAATCATCGCAAAATCATCTTCTGCGTCTACAGCAGCTAAATATTCATGTGCTTCCTCTAGTAAATATTTCTTTAGCGATTCATGTGTTTGCTTTTGATCCCACGGACACCCATTTGGTCCACGCAAAGTAGCAATAATTTGGCGGAAAGTTGCCCAATCACGTAACGCCTCCTCCTGAGAAGTCACCGGAGGCACATAAACCGTTGTTAAGTTATTTACTTCAACGCTTTGGTCAAGCTCATATAGCGGAACTGTCACTAGCTTTTCTTGAGAGGAACCCGCTGCTGTAACGACCGTTACTGGATATTCATCATCATATTTCTCCATCAATGTCAGCTTCACTTCCGACGCACTGAATGTATCATATACTTGTGCAATTAAAATGTGCTGGCGCATATTAATGTCATGCATCGAAAAGCTTGTGCCATCAAGTAATTGAAAGCCCTCAATTGGGTCAATTTTTAAGGCACCAAAAATAGGGTCTAAAAAGCTCTGACCACCTTCTATTACTACATTGACCTTATCTTCTTGTGCTGCTTGAATAAGAAGTTGAACAGTTTGCTCTGCAACTAGCGGATGACCAGGTACAGCGTACATCACATCTCCCATTGCAGTAGCCTCGATTAATCTTTGAGCAATTTCTTCATACACTGGCTGGAATGTACTATGCTTCTCATATACAGCGTCAAAGCTTTCAAATTGTAAGCCTTCGTTAGCTAGCTCCTCTAATACAGGGTGATCAACCGTCCGGACAAACAACTTCTTTGCCGCTATTAATTTTTTATAAACGCCCATTTGCAACTGATTGAAATCACCAGCGCCAAGGCCAATTATCGTTAATGTATTCAATAACTCCACCTACTTCTTTCTATTTAACCATAGTTGATAAACAGCCATTCTACGACCAAATGGCAGTAGATACCATTCCTTTTCAGCAAGTACTCGTAGCTTTGCAATGCAAGTAATCATCACCACTGCGCCAATACAAACCGCACTAAAGCCAGCAACCACAGCGACAAGGCGTTCAGATAAAAATCCATTTAGCAAAGCTGGGGTAAATTGTAGCCAAAGTATTACTGCCACTGACATACATAATGATGCAATACTAACCTTTTGATAAAAGCTTGCAGGTGCCAATTGAATGCCTGTAATTTTCTTTAAGTACAGCACGAGCGCTAATGCTGTGAACAAAAGTCCCACATTATTAGCAACAGCAGCGCCTAGAACACCAAACGGAGCAATTGAGAAGACATTCAGTAATACTTTCAATAAAAAACCTACAAATAAAAATAGAGCTGGCATTTTTAATTTCCCAAAACCTTGCAAAATAGCTGTAAATGTCAAAATAATTGACAACGGTACAATTTGTAGAACATATAACATAAGTACTTCTGATAGTGCATCTGTTTTAAATAACATTGCATTAATATAAGGCATGACTAATATTAGCCCTAGTGAAGCTGCCCAGCCAAACAATACAGAGGCCCTAAACGTAAGCTGTATAAACGGCATTGCACTGCGCCCATTTTGCTTGTTAGACATATGTGCAACAAGTGGCACAATAGCAAGCGATAATGAGGCAGCAATGACAACCCCTAGCTGCACCAATGGTTGTCCGCGGTCATAAATACCTTTTGTTTCCTTAGCTAATGTCTCGTCCATTCCACTATCTATGAGAAGTGAAAAAATAGTAAATGAATCGACAAGCTGATAGCCAAGCAATAACAAGCTACTCATACTGACACTTAAACTAAGCAATGTCACCTCTTTTAACACAGGAAAGCTTGCTATTCTTTGTTGTTGTTTGCCAATAAAAGAACCAAAGCGTTTTCTAAAAAGAAACGCAATTAATAATAAGCCAACTACTTCTCCGATGACCGTCCCAATAATAGCCATTTGTCCTGCCCCATAGAGGGATTTTGTTGTCGCCATAATTATAAACGTTCCTGCCAAAATAACGGAAACTCTTACCGTTTGCTCCAGTACTTGTGCATAAGCAATTGGCTCCATAATCCCTCTCGATTGAAAGCCACCCTTAAAAATAGCAAGTGCCGGCATTACTAATACAATAAAAGATCCTGTGCGTATTAATAGCGCAAGATTGGCATCACCCATCATGTTCGCAAGTACATCTGCTCCAGCAAATAAAACACCAAAAAATATGAAGGAAAGTACTGTTAAATAACGAAAAATAATCCGCATAATGCTTCGTCTTTTCTCTGTACGTTCTTCCTCGTCTACAATACAATCATTATCTGCAAGCATTTTTGAAATAGCTACTGCAAAACCACTTGATGTCCATACTACAAAGATGGATATTACAGGATACACTTGTTGATAAATGTAAAATCCTTCGTCACCAACTAGATTTTGAAAAGGTACACGATAAATTGCGCTTAAAACTTTCACAATGAGTGCTGCAATGGTTAGTAATGCCGCACCCTTCATGTAACTTTTCATACCAAATCGTTCCGACATAAATTATCCTCTTTCCTTCATTTAACAATGCCAATAGTATAGCATACCTCAAAAGTATGACGCTCACGTTAACACTGTCTCCGCTATCGGCACAGCATTATGTATACAAAAAAAGTTATTGTTCACCCTAAAAGAGTCATGACAATAACTTTCGATGTTCATCAATTATTCATTTGTTTTGCTAAGAAATTAGCAGCTGTTTCCACTACTTTTACTTCTACTTCGCCAACAAAATGTACTTTAGATAAAACAATGATACAACCAATTGGATCACCATTCACCATGATTGGTGTTGCACAATATGATTTAACTTGCTCATATTGTCCAGGAACAATTTCAATAGTTGTTTCCATTTTCTCAATTTTTGTTGAACGCTCATCCATAAAACCTTCTGCAAAAGATGTAATACGGCGATTGATATATTCTTTCTTGCCAATCCCTGCAACAGCGATTACTTCGTCTCGGTCTGTTACAAACGCTGGAGTGCCTAGCGTTTCATACAATGTTTCTACATACTCACGTGCGAATTCTCCTAAATCATTAATTGGAGAATACTTTTTCAAAATGATTTCACCTTCACGGTCCGTATAAATTTCTAACGGGTCACCTTCGCGAATACGTAGCGTTCTACGAATTTCTTTCGGTATTACCACACGTCCTAAATCATCTATACGACGAACAATTCCTGTTGCTTTCATGCTAAACTGCCTCGCTTTCGTATTCATTAAAATTTTTCTACAACAATAGTATGGTTTTTCTCAAGACAATCTATGCAAAAAATGAACGAAAAGGATTTTGAATCCAACATTATTTTTTTTAATAAAAATTTGTCTTTTCATACAATAAGGCTGAACTTGCCAATTTGTCAACAAGTTCAGCCTTTTTTCACATATTTTTTTTCGATTTTGCAATAATCTGCATTATTTCTTCTAATATATCAAAATGATGGTATTTATTGCATTTACGCTCATCAATTGTCAATATCAATTGCATACTATCCATACCAAAGCCAACAGCTCGCTCAAATTTCATCGTTTCAGTTACAATTTTACTGCCATCTACTTTTGCAGACCCCTCTTCAGATATCAAAATAGAGATAACCTTTTGCTTTTCTTTAATAGAGGAAACGCCCATTTCTAAGCCCCAAATTTTCATCCGTGCAATACGCAGTAATCGTTCTGTTTCAATCGGTAAATCACCGAAACGGTCTTGCAATTCTTCGATAATTTCTTCGTATTCCTCCACTTGGTCCATCGCTTTAATGCGCTTATACATTTGAATTTTTTGATAGCCATCCGGAATATACGTATCAGGAATATAAGCATCGACGTTCAATAAAATTTCTATCTCTGGCTTCTCCTCTTTTTTCACGCCAGTTTGTCGTTCTGCAATGGCCTCTTCTAACATTTGCGAGTACAAGTCAAAGCCAACAGAATCAATAAAGCCATGTTGCTGTGCACCTAATAAATTTCCAGCTCCTCGAATCGATAAATCACGCATAGCAATTTTAAAACCAGATCCGAGCTCCGTAAACTCTTTAATAGCTTGTAGTCGTTGCTCTGCTACATCTGTAAGTACTTTATCACGCTGATACATAAAGTAGGCATACGCTACTCGATTTGATCGACCTACACGACCTCGCAATTGATACAGTTGCGCTAAACCCATTCGATCTGCGTCATGGACAATAAGCGTGTTGACATTAGGAATATCTACTCCAGTCTCGATAATTGTAGTCGTTACAAGAACATCATAATCCCCTTCAATAAAGGCTAAGATGACAGATTCTAATTGTGCTTCAGTCATTTTGCCGTGTGCATGTCCGATACGTGCTTCAGGGACAAGCGTTTGAATTTCGTCAACCTTCCGTGCCATATCCTCTACTCGATTGTATAAGTAAAATACTTGACCACCACGTGCCATTTCACGCTCAATTGCTTCTCGTACTAGTGCACCACTATGCTCCATAACATAAGTTTGCACTGGGAAACGGTTTGCAGGAGGTGTTTCAATAACCGATAAATCACGCACACCTACCATAGACATATGCAGCGTTCTTGGAATAGGCGTTGCTGTTAAAGTTAACACGTCCACGTTCGTTTTCAACTGTTTAATTTTTTCCTTATGTGTCACACCAAAGCGCTGTTCCTCATCTACAATGAGTAGGCCAAGATCTTGGAACGTTAAATCTTTAGATAATATTCGATGAGTTCCTATTACAATATCAACTTGCCCCTCTTTTAAACCCTTTAATGTCGCTCCTTGCTCTTTTTTCGTACGGAAGCGAGATAGTAGGCCAACATTAATTGCAAAGTCCTGGAATCTCTCACGGATCGTCTCGTAGTGCTGCTGCGCTAAAATCGTCGTAGGCACGAGAAAGGCAACTTGCTTACCGTCTTGAATGGCTTTAAATGCAGCACGAATGGCTACTTCTGTTTTGCCATATCCTACGTCGCCACATACTAGGCGATCCATTGGGCGTTCTCGTTCCATATCACGTTTTACTTCAATAATTGAACGTAGCTGATCTTCTGTTTCTTCATAAGGGAATGATGTCTCAAAATTACGTTGATCATCATTATCAGGCGCAAAAGCATGCCCTTTTTCCGCTTCACGCTTAGCATAGAGCTTAATTAAATCATCTGCAATATCTTGAACGGCAGAGGAAACCTTTGCTTTAGCTTTTTTCCACTCCGCTCCACCTAATTTATGTAGCTTCGGTTCGCGATCTTCAGATGCCACATATTTTTGAATTAAATCAATTTGCTCCACAGGCACATATAATTTATCATCTGCGCGATATCGTATATGCAAGTAGTCTTTATGTGTCCCATTGACTACTAGTGTTTCTACACCGATATATTTCCCAATCCCATGGTGCACGTGCACCACATAGTCGCCCGGCTTAATTTCTGTATAGCTTTTAATACGCTCTGCATTTGTCATTTTTTGAGGTCGTGATTTTTTCTTTGCTTGCTGTTTAAATAATTCATCCTCTGTTACGACGGCCAAACGCTGCAAAGGCAATTCAAATCCACTTGATAATCCGCCTTCTACAATATAGAGACCAGACTCAGTCGGCTCCCCAATTGTTGCATGAATGTCGTATTCCTCAAGCATTTGCTGTACACGCTTCACGCGGTTTTTATCCCTAGCTACGATAAGCACCGTAAATTTACCGAGCTGCCATCGTTCAACTTCATTTTGTAATAATGCCATCTGCCCGTGGAATTGCTGCATCGGCTTACATGAAAAATTAGTTGTCTTATTAAAGGTAATACCAGCAAATGTACGTGAAAATAATGAGAAATATAGCTTCTGCTGTGAAAGCATTGCCAAAATTTCCTTTAAAGAGAAGGCTGGCTTCACATCATGTACCATTTTCCCCTCTTCAATCAGTGATAAAAACCACTCTTCTTCTTCACGCTCCCATGCATCCATTACTTCTTGAATGCGGCCAAGCTCATCAAATAATACGATGCCATCCTGTGCAAAATAATCGCCTAAATAAGCCGTTTTATCATATAACAATGAGCCATATTTATTAACGAAATCTGGGAGGTTTCCTTGCTGCAACAGTTCAATATCGTATTGAATATGTTGATACAGAAGCTCTTTCGTCTCCTGTTTCTTTACTTTTTTTAAGCTTGTCGCTAACGCAATTTCTAAACGACCTGCTAAAGCTATTCTTTCTTCCTTTGTCAAAATTACTTCTGATGCAGATAAAATACGAACTTTTTGTAATTTATCAATTGAACGCTGATCATCTGCAGAAAATGTACGAATCGAGTCTACTTCCGTATCGAATAACTCTATTCGAATAGGTGCTTCTAAATACGGAGGATATATATCTAAAATGCCTCCACGCAACGCAAATTCACCAGGCGTAGTTACCATTGAGTTACGGACATATCCCATCGCTACGAGCGTTTGAAGCCATTCCTCTATTTGTACTTCCTCACCTACGGCCGTCTGTAAAAAATAATGTATCCAATGTTCTTTCGGGGGCATCATTTTTCGCAAGCCAGCAATAGGTATAATGTAAACGGCCTTTTCACCTCTCGCTAGACAATCAAGCGTTGCGATACGCTCTGCTCGAAGCTCTGGAGAGGCCACTGATAAGTCTGCTGCAATAAACTCATCTGCTGGGTAATAGTGGACATATTCCTCTCCTAATAACCCTACAAGCTCATCCGCCATTTTTTGTGCCTGCAATAAGTTGGGTGACACAATATAAATTGGTTTTTGTACATGGTCAAATAACGCATCGACCATAATTGGCCGTGCGCTTCCTGTTAAACCTGTAATGAGCTGAGATGCTGTATTGCCGCTCTGAATCTCCTGTAAAAATGATGTGATATGTTTGTCCTGCGACACAATCTGTCGTAAAACTTCCACAGTCAAAAGCTCCTTTCAGCGCGAAAATTCTAATTATTCAATGTGCTCATACTATCAATCTAGTACGATATTACACATTTCATTTGTCTAATTATCAAGTTCACCTTTGTATAATTGTCCTAGTCATTAAACTCTCGGTTTATAAAACATAACGCACTCATATACATCATGTTTATTATCCTTGCATTACTATTAAAAGCAGCGTAAATTTCTACTTCAAAAAATAAAAACGGAAAAAGCTTTGAACGCACGCAATGTGCGCCAAAGCATCCTTCCATTATTGAATCCATTTATTGAGTGCGTGATAATCTGGATATTGTCTAAGCGAATCCTCACATTGCTCACAAATGCAGTGTACAGTCGTTTGTCCATGTTGATCCTTTTCAACATAATCATCTGCCTCACCTAATTCGAAAATATGCAACTTTCGAATTGTATCATCTGCATCAAATGGTAGTGTTCCTATTTCTACTTCACAATGCCTACAACGGTAGCGAATTGCCATCTCCAAATCATCCTCCTTTAAGCAACTTACTACTTAAAGTATAGACATTTTGGAAAAGGATTATGCACCGTTAAATTGGCTCATCACATCAAGAAATGGTTTTGAAAGAGACGCTTCTATTGCATTAACACTATTATCAATAGCATCTGCCATAACAATATTGTCTTCTTTAGAAAACTTCGATAGCACATAATCCGCTACCTTCATGCCAGCCGGTGGACGACTCACACCAATACGAATTCGATTAAATTCCTGTGTTCCTAAATGTTGAATCAAAGATTTAATGCCGTTATGTCCACCTGCACTACCTTTTTGACGCAAACGCAATTTTCCTGTTTCTAAATCTAAATCATCATAGATTACAATTAAATCTTTTACATCAATATCAAAATAGTCCATGAGAGGTCTAACGCATTCACCTGATAAGTTCATATATGTTAAAGGCTTAACAAGTAGAACCTTTCCTTCAGGACGATGTACTGTCGCATACATGCCATTGAATTTTGAAGTTGCTAACGGAGCATCCCACTTTTTAGCTAATGCATCAATTACATCAAATCCAATATTATGTCTTGTATGCTCATAAGGTTTACCTGGATTTCCTAAACCAACGATAATTTTCATAAGTACCTCACTTCTTTCAATCTAATAGTCATTATTTTACCATACTGAGCTATAAGAAAACATTTCGTTCATCCCAGTATGAACAAATATAAGTATGATAAAAATTTATCGCGCCGTCGTAAAAACCATTAATTTTTACTACAACAAAAAAAGCTATCGAGTCCGTCTTTTACGACTTCCTCGATAGCCTTCCCTTCAAACATACATTTAACCTTATGACTCAACGCTTTCTTCAACTTCAGTATCGTCATCTGCCGAAACTGTTGGCGCCATAATTGTTACTAAAATATGATCATCTTCGTTCACAATTTCAAAATCCACATGATCGCGAATATCCGCTACCATAATAGTTTCTCCAATTGCTAGTTTCGTAATATCAATTTCTAATGTTTCTGGAATATCAGTAGGTTTAACTTTTATTTTCACTTCCAAATTCGGCTGCATTAAAATGCCACCTTCACTTACACCAGCTGATTCTCCAACAAGTGTTACCGCTACGTCTACTTCTAATTCTTCAGACATATTAATTGCTAAAAAATCAACATGATTCACTTCATCTTTCAGTGTACATCTTTGTACTTCTGATACAACGACATTTACCCTTTCACCATCTAACTCCACCGGAATGACACCATTACGTCCGTTTTTTTGAACGAACTGTCTAAATTCTTTCGCTGAAATAGAAATTGGGGTTGAATCTAGTTTGTAGCCATAAATAACAGCAGGAATGGCTCCCCCTTTTCTAAGTTGGGTTAATGTTGAACGATGCCCAGCTTCGCGTTTATTTACACTTAACACTGTACTCATACTATACCTTCCCCTTCCAAGAAAATTATTTATGCCTTAACACTGATGCCACATGCCAATTACAGAATTTAATATAAAAAATGCTATCTTCTGTTATTAGTTTATGACAGTCGCTAAAGGCTTTAATAATATTTACATCTCATTTCTCTAATAAACGTAAATATTACACAGTAACAAATACTATTATACCCTTTAATTAGAATATTCAAACTTAACAACTATACAAAAAGGACAAATCTACTCATAAATGTAGATTTGTCCTTTTTTTGTCACACATTATGCTATATCAAATATATATTTATTCTAATTAAAATTAATCGAATAAAGTACTTACTGATTTGTTTTCGTATACACGAGAAATTGCATCTGCCATTAATTTAGCTACTGAAAGCTCTGTAATTTTTGGTGATTTTTTCTCATCAGAAAGTTGAATTGTATTTGTTACTACTAATTCTTTAATTGCAGAGTTTTCAATACGCTCGATTGCTGGACCTGATAGTACTGGGTGTGAGCAGCAAGCATATACTTCTTTGGCTCCAGCAGCACGTAAAGCGTCAGCGCCAATTGTAATTGTACCTGCAGTATCGATAATATCATCAATCAAGATTGCCACTTTACCATCAACATTACCAACGATATTCATCACTTCCGCAACATTTGGTTTTGGACGGCGTTTGTCAATAATTGCAATCGGTGCTTTTAAACGTTCTGCCATTTTACGCGCACGAGTTACTCCACCGTGGTCAGGAGAAACAATTACGATTTCCTCAGAAGGAATACCTTTAGATTTGAAGTAATCAGAAAGTAAAGGTACCGCCATTAAGTGGTCAATTAAAATATCGAAGAAACCTTGGATTTGTGGTGCGTGTAAGTCTAAAACGATAACACGTGTTGCACCAGCCGTTTCAAGTAAGTTTGCCACTAATTTAGCTGTAATTGGCTCACGCGCTTTTGCTTTACGGTCTTGACGAGCATAACCATAATAAGGCATTACAACGTTAACTGTACGAGCAGATGCGCGCTTCACGGCATCTACCATAATTAAAAGCTCCATTAAATGTTCGTTTACAGGTGCAGAAGTAGACTGCACGATAAACACATCACAACCACGAATACTTTCTTCAATACTAATTTGAATCTCTCCATCGCTAAAGTGCTTAACTGAAGATTTCCCTAATTCAACTCCCATTTCTTGCGCAATTTCTTGGGCTAGTGGGTTATTAGAATTGAGTGAAAATATTTTTAATTGTGAGTTTGCATATTGATACGGCATGATGGCCTCCTGTTTATTTGATAATTATTTTGAATTTAATTTGCTTACATAATTCGGTTTGTTTTCTTGTCTTGCACGAGCAATTGCTAGTGCATCCTCAGGAACTTCTTTTGTAATTGTAGATCCTGCTGCAATAAATGAACCTTTTCCAACTTTCACTGGCGCTACTAAGTTAGTATTACATCCTACAAATACATCATCTTCAATAATTGTTTGGAACTTGTTTTTCCCATCATAGTTTACTGTAATAGAACCACAGCCAACATTGACGTTATTGCCTATTTCAGCATCTCCAATATAGCTTAAATGAGATACTTTTGTGTCGTTACCTAATTTACTTTTCTTCACTTCTACAAAGTTACCGATTTTAACATGGCTACCGATATCAGAAAGTGGGCGAATATGTGCAAAAGGTCCAATTGCTGTATCTTCCGCTACAGTGCTTTCTCGTACAACAGATGAATGCACAGAAGTACGATCACCAATACGGCTATCGATAATTTGTGTATTTGGGCCGATTAAACAATCTTCTCCAATTACAGTTGCACCTTCAATCATAGAGCCTGGTTGAATCACTGTATCACGACCAATTACTGCATCCGCGCTAATGTACGTAGCATTTGGATTAATGATCGACACGCCATTACGCATATGACGCTCATTAATACGCGTACGCATTAACTCTTCCGCTTGTGACAATGCCACACGGTCATTCACACCGAGTGTTTCTTCAAAATCATCCGTTACATAAGCTTCAACGATATCGCCTTGTTTTTGTAAAATTTCAATTACATCAGGTAAATAATACTCACCCTGTGCATTATCATTTTTCACAAGTTTTAACGTTTCAAATAATGCTTGGTTATCGAAGCAATATGTCCCAGTATTAATTTCTTTCACTCGTTGCTGCTCTTCACTTGCATCTTTTTGTTCAACAATTTGCTCCACCTGCCCACCATCGCCACGTAAAATACGACCATAGCCAGTTGGATTTTCAGCAACAGCAGTTAAAATTGTTGCTTTTGCATTTTTTGCTTGATGATGCTCAAATAAAGCTTTCATCGTTTCAGGGCGAATAAGTGGCGTATCTCCACAAACAACTAATGTTGTTCCTTGCTCGCTTCCTAAAATTGACTCTGCTTGTTGTACTGCATGTGCTGTACCTAATTGTTCAGCTTGTAAAACATACTCGCTCTTATCTCCAAGTTGTTGTTTTACTTTTTCTGCACCATGTCCTACAACCGTTACGATGCGGTTCACATCTAACGTTTGAATGTGATCCACTACATGCTGTACCATGGGTTTCCCACATACTGGATGGAGCACTTTATATAATTTGGACTTCATACGTGTACCTTGACCTGCAGCCAAAATGACAGCAAAAATATTGCTCATCAGTAAGTCCTCCAATACGCTCATTTTCTCTTATGACTATATAGCAAAATTCATCTATTTTCAAGGCATGTAGAATTGACTAAACGGTGAATTCCTAAATCAAACACACCTTATGCTCGAATGTAATGAGCTATGCACTACAAATTGCTGTTTTTCTCTTTTTTGAAAATAAAAAGAACTCCTCAATAATTGAAGAGTTCTTTTTATTTTCTTCCGCCAAAAGGATACTTATTTGTAAATAACCTTTAAACGAGTATTTATTTTCATAAAACTATACGCCAATTCCTTCTAATTCAACTGCTTGTTCTGACTCTGGTAAATCGCTAGAGTTATGGTAAGCATTTAAAATAATTTCTTGAATTTTGTTACGTGTCGTAGAATTGATAGGATGCGCAATATCTCTAAATTCGCCATCTGGTGTACGTTTACTCGGCATAGCGACGAACAAGCCTGTATTCCCATCAATAACGCGGATATCATGTACCACAAACTCATTGTCGAGTGTAATGGAAGCAATCGCACGCATGCGACCATCCGTTTGTACATGACGTAATCTTACATCAGTAACTTCCATTTTCTCACCACCTCTCATCTTAGATGCCTAAATGAAAATATTATATTCATATTACCGAATATTTCCCTTTTCATAGTCTACCAAATTTTCTAAAAAATTTGAATACTTCATTTTTAATTTGTTATAATATTTTCTCTAGTTTACGGTAAATTTGACAATTGTTTGTCAAATTTTAAAAAACTAATTAATTACGCGGCGTAATTGCGACTTTTTAGATCCATTAACTTGTTTCAACAGTGGTTTGATTCCACACTGAAATCAGTGCATATTTAGTTTTTATTCGGCTCTTTAAGAATTAGAAGGCATATTTAAAGCAAGTAAAAAAAAGCCCTATAAAAGAACTTTCAGCCTTTTGATGCTCATAAATTAGAATACTCTACCAACGTGTTCCGTTGTTTGGAGTGAAAGACCGCCACTTCTGCTCAGCACAGCACATAACGTAATGCGTAACAAACCTTGTCTTAGCGAGTTACGGCTTACAGAGTGCTGTAAAGAAAGCGCCACACGCCACGTAAATGAACGGCAGTAATAATCTATAATAAAAGAATAAAAGCCCTTTAAAAGAGCTTTCGTTCTTTTAAAGGGCTACTAATTTTTATTTTACGATTGCGATAACTTCTATTTCTACTTTCACATCTTTTGGTAAACGTGCTACTTCCACTGCTGAACGAGCTGGTTTATGCTCTCCAAAATGACTTGCATATACTTCGTTCATTGCAACAAAGTCATTCATATCCTTCATAAAGACTGTTGTTTTTACTACATTGTCTAGTGATGAGCCTGCAGCCTCTAGCACTGCCTTTAGATTAGCAAATACTTGGTGCGTTTGAGCGACAATATCACCCTCTACTAATTCGCCTGCTGCAGTTAATGGAATTTGACCTGAACTATAAAACATCCCATTAACGATCATTCCTTGTGCATATGGTCCAATTGCTGCTGGTGCATTCGTTGTAGATACTACATTCATTTGTCATTTCTCCCTTTTTGTAAAATAATTGCCTTCACTTAATGCAATCGTACGATCTTTTTCATTGACCTCATGAAGCTTTACAAGTGAATAGTAATCATCTACTAAAGTTTCGTCTGCATGCTCTGCCTCAACTAGCACAGCGATGCCTGCTAATTGACAGTCAAACTCTTCTAATAGATTCTTCATGCCGTTCATCGTACCACCGACCTTCATAAAGTCATCGGTAATAAGTACACGCTGTCCACTCTTCATGCTTCTTTTAGATAATACCATTGTCTGAATTCTTCGAGAAGAACCAGATACATAGTTTATACTGACTGTAGAGCCTTCTGTTACTTTGCTATCTCTACGAACCACAACAACTGGAACGTTTAAATGCCTTGCAATGGCATGGGCAATAGATATTCCTTTTGTTGCTACTGTCATAATAACATCGATTTGCTGGTCAGCAAATGCAGATGCAAAAACCTTCCCAACTCGATTAATTAAATCTGGATTGCCCAATAAATCCGTCATAAATAAATAGCCACCAGGTAACAAACGATCTGAATGTTCAAGCTCGGCTTTTAAATCCTGGATGACTAAACGAACTTCCTCTTCGGACATTTTAGGAATATACTTCACACCACCTGCTGCTCCTGGCACTGTTATCAATAACCCGATTCCTTTTTCTTCGAAAGTTTCTTTAACAATCGTTAAATCTTCACTAATCGAAGACTTTGCGGATTGATATAATTCTGAAAAATAAGTTAGCGGGATCAGCTGATGTGGATGTTCTAGTAAATAGTACGTCATATCAACTAGTCGTTCACTACGCTTCCATTTCATGCGACCCTCTCCTAAACACGAATATTTATAGGTAAAATTAACACAATTATGCGTTTTTAAGCAAGCGTATTACGCTCCCCTAATATACGCACAGCATATACTTCTTCACAAAAGCCTCGTAAGCCATTGTAAATTCGGCTCACCCGGGCCTCAGTATCCACGAGACCAAAGACCGTTGGACCGCTTCCGCTCATTAACGTAGCATCTGCCCCAAAGCGCTTCATCTGTTCTTTTAACATAATAACTTCCGGGTGTAACTTAAATGTTACAGTTTCCAAAACATTTCCTAAAGATGCACATAATAGATCATAACTTTCTGTTTCAATTGCTTTGATCATTTGCTTTGTATTAGGGTGCTCAAGCCCTTCAACCTTTAAGCCTCCATATACTTCTGCTGTTGACACCCCGATTTTAGGCTTAGCTAACACGACCCAACAGCTTGGCGGTGCAGGTAATTCTTGAATTTTCTCCCCTCGCCCAGTTGCTAGTGCAGTACCTCCGTATACACAAAAAGAAACATCTGAGCCGATTTTAGCACCAAGCTCCGCTAGCTCGTCTATTGATAGCTTTAAATTCCAAAGCTCATTTAAACCTTTTAGTGTTGCCGCGGCATCGCTACTGCCTCCTGCAAGACCTGCTGCAATCGGTATTTCTTTTTCAATTGTAATGGATACACCTTGTCTAATGCCGTATGTATCTTTTATAAGACGCGCTGCTTGATAAGCAAAATTGCGGTGATCATTTGGTACGAAATTATCCGTTGAAATAATTTCAATTACTCCATCTTCACGAGATTCTAAGCTAATGCGATCTGCCAAATCGACAGTCGTCATGACCATCTCCACTTCGTGATAATTATCTGGTCGTTTATAAAGAACATCTAATGTTAAATTAATTTTTGCAGGCGCCTTTACATAAAGCATCTTACTTCCTCCCTCATAACTACACGCATAAACAGCCGTTCATTTTTCGCGCAAGATAATTCATTTTATTTTACCATAATGAGAAAGCAAACTGAAAAAAGAACCGTTTTAAAAACGGTTCTCTCTCGTCAGTTGTTTTGTTGTGTTCAGCATCGGCTCATTTCCTAGCTGAATGAAGTAAAAAATGTAAACAAGTTATTTTATGCGAAGTACACTACTTCCGCTCTTGCTCACTGCTTGCTCTTTCCGCCATCTCAATGGCACGTTTCACCATATTACCAGCATCTCGAGCTTTAATTCCACCCCAACCTTCTTTTTGCACAACATCATAAAATCCAAGTTCTTTGGCGATCTCTTCTTTTAAACGAGGTGACATGATTCCCTTTCTAGGCATGCAAACTCCTCCTTTAACAACTGACGAAATTAGTATGTCCGATAAAACGAAAAACACTCATGTAGTTTTTAACATACATGAGTGCTTCAAAATATAGAAATAAGTACTAGAAACTATTTCGCGACAGCAGCCTGTGCTTCGTCTAAAAATGTAATCTCTACTGCCTCAGTTAAAATATCTGTGTAGCTATACGATACGCGCTTGCACGTATTGTCTTCTTGATCAAGTTCAACTACAAAAATTGCACGATATGTTTCACGCAATATCCCTGCACACTCGACCGTTTTCTTGCGACCACCGTTTGCTTTTAACTGCAAACGTTTACCCAAATGACAATCCAACGACTTTTTAATGTCCGCTAAAGTTTTTGGCATTTTCGCTTACACCTCACTATTAATTAGTATAAGGGATACGCCCAAAAATGTCAACAAAATATAATATTTTATCAGCCCTTTATAAATGTTGTCAACTTATTTTTTTAAAAAAAATACGTTTTTTTTCATTTTGAATGAAAATGTAACATATATTTTCACTTTGAAAAGGTTGGATATAAGGCATCCGCTAACTTTCCAAACTCCTGAATTGACAACGTCTCACCACGACGAGTTGGTTCAATATTCACAGATTCTAAAGCTTCAATTATTTTTTCTTTATTTGCCTTACCGTTTGGTAGACCTGATTGTAAATTATTTAAAATTGTTTTACGGCGCTGTACAAATGAAGCGCGTGTTACTACGAATAGGAAATCCTCATCAATAACATTTACTGGTGGCTCATCATGCTTAATTAGGCGAATAACCGCTGAATCTACATTTGGTTGTGGCATAAAAACAGTTTTTGGCACGGTCATAGCAATTTCAGCCTTCACATAATACTGAATTGCAATAGATAGTGAACCATATTCTTTTGTTCCTGGTTTTGCTGTAATCCGATCAGCGACTTCCTTTTGCATCATCACAACAAATCCACGAATTGGTAAACGATCATTTAGCAATTTCATTAAAATAGGCGTCGTAACATAATAAGGCAAATTAGCAACAACCATAATATCTTCGATGCCTGGCATTTCTTCCTCAATGACCTTCGCCACATCTGCCTTTAAAATATCAGAATGAACGATAGACACGTTATTATATGGACTTAATGTATCTGCTAGTACTGGTAATAAGCGCTGATCTATTTCAAACGATACGACCTTTTTTGCGCTGCGTGCTAAATGCTCTGTTAATGCGCCAATCCCAGGCCCTACTTCAATTGCGCCACTATTTTCCGTTAAATTTGCATGACTAACGATGTTTCTTAAAATATTTGGGTCAATTAAAAAATTTTGGCCTAAACTTTTTTTAAACGAAAATCCATATTTCTTCAAAATTTCCTGTGTTCGAATTGGTGTTGCAATATCCTTATGCATTATTTTCCTCCTGATCTACCTGTGCGACAGCTGCACCAAATTGCTGTTCTGTTATTTGAAACATTTTCAATCTTTTATGAAGTTGTTTACCATTTGTTGCACCTATATTTAATATTTCTCCTAGACGATCTCGGCGGCTTTTCGCCGATGGATGACCAATTAAGCGAGCAGTCATTAAATCTTCTAGTGTAATATCATCAGCAATGGGCTCAGTGCTATTTGGAGTATAAACAAGACTCAATGCCTCACGAATATCCTCATCTGCCGCATGCTCAATACCTAAACCTTTACCATTCTTCGCAATTGTTTTGGATTTTGGTAAAAAGGCATGTTTAACACCTTGTACGTGTTGTTCAATAATTGCTCGAATTCGGCGCCCTGGATAATCAGGGTCTGTAAATACTATGACACCTCGTTTATCCTGTGCATGCTGAATCCGTTTAAGCGTCTCTTCTGAAATGGCCGATCCATTCGTTTCAATTGTATCTGCCTGAACAGCTCGCTTAATTGCGGTTGTATCATCTTTTCCTTCAACGACAATCACTTCTTGAATTTGCAAAAAGGCTCCTCTTTTCTACCTTATCTTCAGACCATTTTACAACTGACCTGTATGATTGTACAGAAATACAAAGCTTTTGCCTGGTATACGTGAAAAAGCTTTCCTGCCAGTCAATACAGGAAAGCCAATGTATGCTTAGTGAAAAAATTTTGATATTTTTTACAATTTTTTTAATTTAATACTTTAATACGCACTTTCTTGCGTCCCCAATTACGAGCTTGTGCATCTGATTGTACTAGTATGTCGATCTTATTACCCTTAATTGAACCACCAGTATCCCCAGCAATCGCTGTTCCATAGCCTTCAACCCAAACTTTTGAGCCTAGTTTAATAACAGATGGATCTACTGCAATTACCTTTAAACCAGAATCTGAACGTAAGTTAATGCCAGTAGCTGATGTTCCTGAACAACCTTTACAGTAAGGTGTATATGCGGTTGCAGTTACATAAAACTCTTTCCCACTAGATGGCTCCGCTGAACCACGAGACACAGTTGTAGTGCTAGCTACTAATTGTTTAGTACCAACTGCAACTACTTGTTTCTTTGGCTCATTTATGACTTTTTCAGATTGTAAATTTTTCGCGACAATTTTGCCGTTTTCTTTAACGACTTCATACGTTCGAGAAATTTTACCCTTCTCGCCCGTTGTTACTACTTTTTGTTTCCCTTTTAGCAAAGAAGCATCCTGCTTCTTTTCAATTGCGAAATCTAATGAGTCTTCCACTACATCGATAACCTTTTCTACGCGAACTACTGCGATTTTACTCTCTGGAGTGATAACGTCCTCCAGGTTATTCTCGACACGATCGAATTCATTTAGCTGAATTCCCTGTTGTTTTAAAAAGTTAGCGACCGTAGTCGAAGTGGACCAAACTTGTCTATTTTCTAAACCATCGACAAGCGTTACCTGAAACGCTTTTTGAATATCGATTTTGTTATCTGCTCCTACTTCTGTATCCAAGCTCTGCTTTAATGTATCATGCTCTGATACTTCGATATTTGCTTCCTTCAAAATGTTCTTCACTAGTTTTTCAGTTGTCCAAACTTTTGACTGATTTCCATCAACTGAAATTGTTACTTCTTTTGCCTGTTCCCAAGTAATTGCTAATCCATTAACAATTTTGGCATTCAGAGAGGGTGATATTTTATCATGCGCTGCTACGTCTATATTTTGATTTTGTAATAGTTCTTCTACAGTTTTGGCATGTGTTGCTACTTCAATTGCATCCCCGTTAGCGCTAAGCGTTACGGTTTTTTTAGTACCTTGGAAAAGTACGAATGAAATTACTGATACAAACAGGACAATTGAAACAATTCTTATCACTGTTTGCTTACTCCTCAATGATCCTAAGAACAAGTTTTTCATGGAATTATTTGACATGAAAAAACGCCTCCTTAATACAAAGTTGGATTATACGGACTAGAATTAGCACTGTCAACCCGATTGTATTTCAAAAAAATTTGACCATGCTATTTTAGCCAACCGCAAACACAGTATTGGAGGCACTTTAGCTAGTTAATCGTCAATCCTAAAAAATTTTTTTGCATTGGCAGTCGTAACTTGAGCAACTTCCTCAATTGATATTTCTCTTAAACGTGCAATTTCCTCTGCAACTAACGGCACCAATGCTGGTTCGTTACGTTTACCGCGATAGGGATGTGGCGCTAAATATGGCGCATCCGTTTCAATCATCAAGTGCTCTAAAGGTATTTCCATTGCCACTTCCTTCGGCATACGTGCATTTTTAAAAGTCACTGGTCCACCAAGACTAATCATAAAATTCATCCCAATACATTGACGGGCAGTTTCTACACTTCCGCTATAACAATGCATTACGCCTCCAACAGAAGCTGCGTTTTCTTCACGCAAAATGTTGACAACATCTGCTGTCGCCTCTCTGTTATGAATAATAATTGGTAAATTAACTTTTTGTGCTAAATGAATTTGCTTACGAAAAAGGGCTTGTTGAACATCTTTGGGTGATTTATCCCAATAATAGTCTAATCCTGTTTCGCCAATTCCGACGACCTTAGGATGTGCAGCCAATTCTTCGATCCATTTTAAATCCTCTTCAGTACAATCAATGGCATCTACTGGATGCCAACCAATAACACCATAAATAAAATCATATTGCTCTACTAATTCCATTGTTTTTTCAATCGTTTTACGATCAAATCCTACAACTACCATAGTTTCAACTTTTGCTTCAAGGGCTCGATCAATGACTTCTTGTAAGTCTTCTTGATACTGCTCTGCATTCAAATGTACATGTGTATCGATAAACATTGCCATTCTCCTAACATTGATTTTATTAAAAATTATTATTTCATATTTTGCATCAGTATTACAAATTTGTTACAAACAATTTAGTATTGTGACAATACACATATATTTATTCGCCATAAGTATTACCATATACCTAAAATTCGTCATTTTACGCATTGTATAAATTATCCTAAAATAATTAAATAGCCATTTTTAGTCCAAATTTACAATGGCCTGCTGAATATTTTCTACTCAACAGGCCATTCTTCGTTTTTTATTTTACTTTTGCACCATTTTCAAGTTTTGGATCAACAGATGCAAGCTTTAAAATTCCATCTTTTTCGCCAGCTAATATCATTCCTTGTGATAATTCACCACGTAACTTAACAGGTTTTAGGTTTGCAACTACGATTACTTTTTGCCCGACTAATTCTTCCGCAGAATAGTACTTTGCAATACCCGAAACTACTTGTCGTTGCTCATAACCAAGGTCAACCTGAAGCTTTAATAATTTATCTGCTTTAGGGACTTGCTCACATGCTGTAACCGTTGCCACACGTAAGTCAACTTTCATAAAATCATCAATTGAAATTTCCGGAATTTCTGGAACCTCAATCACTTTTGATTCTACGCTTGGTTCTTCCTCCTGAGAAGTTTTTACTGAGCCACGCATTTCCTCTCGAATATAAGTTATTTCAATTTCGCTATCTAAACGAGGGAAAATCGGCGTTCCTTTTTCTACCACTTTAATGTTTGCTGGAATAGTATTACCGAATGTTTCAATTGTTTCCCATGCTAAGTATTTGTCATCTAGACCCAATTGTTGGATAATGCGTGTCGGTGTAGATGTCATAAATGGTTGTAACATGACTGCAATATGTTGCAAGCTCTCTGCCAAATTTCGCATAACAGACCCTAATTTTGGCTTATCCGCCTCATCCTTAGCAAGAACCCATGGTTGTGTTTCATCAATGTATTTATTTGTGCGTGATACTAGCGTCCATAGGTCGGCTAATACGACACTAAATTGCATTTTTTCCATACTTTCTTCATATTTAATACGAACTGATTCTGCATGCACTTTTAATGCCTCATCAAATTCAGTAGATTGAAGATTTTCTGTAGGAATATTGCCATCAAAATATTTGTTAATCATAGAAATCGTACGGTTTAATAAATTGCCTAAATCGTTTGCTAAGTCGAAATTTGTTCGCTCAACAAATGATTCTGGAGAAAATACACCATCAGAGCCAAATGGAAGCTCTCTTAATAGGAAGTAACGCGTTGCATCTAATCCATAACGCTCGATAAGCATTTCAGGATATACAACATTTCCTTTTGATTTAGACATTTTACCGTCCTTCATCATAATAAATCCGTGTGCGAAAACTTTTTTAGGTAATGGTAAATCAAGAGCCATTAAGAATATTGGCCAATAGATTGTATGGAAACGTACAATATCTTTTCCAACTACATGCACGTCCGCTGGCCAATATCTGTTAAATAACGTTTCATCATCTGATAAGTATCCTAAAGAAGTAATATAATTTGTTAACGCATCTACCCAAACATAAATTACGTGTTTTGGGTCTCCAGGCACTTTAATTCCCCAGTCGAATGAAGTACGTGAAACTGATAAATCTTCAAGCCCTGGTTTAATAAAGTTGTTAATCATTTCATTTTTACGTGATTCTGGCTCGATGAAATCAGGATTTTCTTCATAATAAGCTAACAGTCGATCAGCGTATTTCTTCATATTAAAGAAGTAAGATTCCTCTTTCACTTTGTGTACGGCACGTCCACAGTCTGGACATTTACCATCTTCTAATTGTGTCTCTGTAAAGAATGACTCACAAGGTGTGCAGTACCAGCCTTCATACTCACCTTTATAAATATCACCGTTATCTAAAAACTTTTGGAAAATCTTTTCGACAGTTTTTGTATGACGTTCCTCTGTTGTTTGAATGAAATCATCATATGAAATGTCCATTAATGTCCAAAGGTTTTTTGCTGCATCGGCAATCTCATTTACATATTCCTGAGGATGCTTGCCAGCTTCTGCTGCTTTCTCTTGAATCTTTTGTCCGTGCTCATCCATCCCTGTTAAGAAACGTACATCATATCCACGTAAACGTTTATAACGTGCTATCGTATCAGACGCCACTGTTGTGTACGCCGTACCAATATGAAATTTTCCACTAGGATAATAAATCGGGGTTGTTATATAGAATGTTTTGTTTTGTTCGCTCACGAGAACTGCCTCCAATGTTTCACAGTATAATATCTATTCTATCGAAGTACGAAATTCGTTTCAATGAAAGTTTATTGAATGCGAAAATTGTCGAATATTATACTAATCCATTTAATGTATTTTATAAGAAGCTTTTTTACTATAAAATAAAATCTATAATAAAAACCTTTTAAAAAAATTGAAATAACAGTTTTCTTCTCAAAAATTTTTACAAATAAGAGATTATTACTGTATTAATTAATTGACGTTTATGGCATTACTTGGTATGATAACTATCAGACAAAGAAATAATGTCGAAATTTGACGAAATACAATATAACTTTTACTTTTAGGAGGAAAAATAATTATGAAATCAACAGGAATTGTTCGTAAAGTCGATGAATTAGGTCGTGTGGTAATTCCAATCGAACTTCGCCGTACATTAGGTATCGCTGAAAAAGACGCTTTAGAAATCTACGTAGATGATGACAAAATCATCCTAAAAAAATATATGCCTAATATGACATGTGCTGTTACTGGCGAAGTTTCTGATGATAACTTCCGTCTAGTTGGAGGCAAATTAATTTTAAGTCCTGAAGGCGCAGAAATGTTAATGAAAGAAATCCAATCTAGCCTAAAAAAATAATTTCTTTCTAGCACCTAAATCGAGAACAAAGATTTAGGTGTTTTTATTATTTGATAAAAATTTCTTTTTATAATGGAAAAGTAATATACATGATACCCTTATAATGTCCATGTCAGACATCTTTTATTAAGATTACTCTTTTTTACAATTATTATCAATTTTAAATATTTTATTTTAACAATGAAAATAACAACATTTTGTATAATTTTGTATAAAATCATCAAAAAAGGTTGCCTCTATTGAGACAACCCCGCTGTTATTGACACTTACTCACTATGATAAGCATTATAAATATCTCGTTTTGCTACTTGACGTAGTTTTGCTACTTCTTTAATAGCTTCCTTGGAAGTAACATCTGTTTCAGCAATAATATAATCTACGTGTTCCACAACACTCATATCTTTCCAATATGCATCTTCTTGATTGTCTTCTTCTGCATTTTGATTTCCTTCTAGAACAATGCAAAATTCCCCTCGAATTTCTTCGGTTTGTGACCACTCAACCGCTTCTACTAAGGTACCACGAAGGAATTCTTCAAATTTCTTTGTCAGCTCACGTGCTAGCACAATACGACGATTGCCAAGAATTAATTCCATATCCTTTAACGTTTCCTTTAAGCGATGTGGCGCCTCGTAAAATAAGATAGTTTCTTGTCGTTTTTTTAATTGCTCTAATTGCTGTCGTCTCTCTTTTTTTCCACGGTTTAAAAAACCGTAAAAGAAAAACGGCTGAGGTGTTAATCCTGACGCAATTAAAGCCGATAATGCCGCATTGGCACCTGGTATTGGTACTACTGCAACTCCTTCAGCGATTGCCTTCACGACAATATCTGCACCAGGATCAGAAATACAAGGTAGACCAGCATCACTAACTAATGCCACCGTTTTCCCTTCTCGCAAAAAGCCTAGTAGCTTCTCTCCCCCAGCATCGATATTATGTTCGTGGTAACTCACAAGTGGTGTATCGATTTCAAAATAGTTACATAGCTTCTTTGTATTACGTGTATCTTCAGCAGCGATCACATCCGCTTCTTTTAATATACGAAGTGCACGTACACTCATATCCTCTAAATTCCCAATTGGTGTTGCCACAAGATATAGGTATCCTTGATGAGTATGCATCGTACTTTTTTGTGATTTCACGATTTATCCCTCCCTATATATTTTGTTTTTTGCGTCCGTGTTAACTGCTTAAAAGCATATTCTGCTCGCATCGCTTCTTGTTTTGTGTCGAAAGCTTCGACATATATACATTCTACAGGTCCTCTTGCTTTTGTATATTTAGCACCTTTACCTGCATTATGTGCGGCAACACGCTTGTCTATATTATTTGTATAACCTGCATAGTACGACTTGTCTGCACATTCTAATACATAGAAGAAATGGCTATTCGTTTTTTCCATAGAGCATTTCTCTCACTTCTGCTGTATATTCATTGTTTGCATTATAAACATAAAGTGGGGGTAATATTTTCAAATCTGGTTTACCATCCTTTATTCCTTCTATTAATAAGGTATTGGCTTCTTTCCCCGCTTTCGGATAAATTAGCTGCATTCGTTTTGGTTCTAATCGATTTGCCCGCATCGCAGTGACGATATCTAAAAGGCGGCCAGGCCGATGAACAAATGCTGCTTTTCCACCTTGCTTTAATAATTTACTTGCAGACTGAACCGCTTCATCGAGTGTTAAATGTAATTCATGTCGTGCAATAGCATGATGTTCACTTAAATTTTTATCACTCGCTTCATGAGCTAAGAAATACGGCGGGTTACATGTTACCACATCATATTTTTCCACCCCTATTTGTGATGGAATTTCCTTTACATCACCAAGGACCATTTGGATTTGTTCCTCTAAGTTATTATAACGAATACTTCGCTCTGCCATATCAAATAAACGTGGTTGTATTTCTACACCTGTAATTTGTCCTTTCGTTCTAGCGCTTAAAAATAGTGGTATGACACCGTTACCCGAACACAAGTCAACAATTTTTCCTTTATAATAAGGTACATTGACAAATTTCGAAAGTAACACTGCATCCAATGAAAAAGAAAAGACAGATGGGCTTTGAATTATACGTAAATCCTCTGCCAACAAATAATCTAGCCTTTCATCATCCTTTAACCAATTTTCCACGAACCCTTCCTCCTACTATACAAAACAAAAGACTGACACCACCGAAGCGGGAATCAGTCTTCTATTACACATTTTGCTTATTTAAAAATGATAGACAAAACAGACAGTCTTCACCTTTACGTGAACTCCCAAAATGCACATGACAAACGTGGAAGCCCTCCTGGTATAGACGTGCTAAGTTATCATATCCCTCGCCAATATCTAATGGAATCTCTTTCTTCTCATCTGCAGCCTGTACGGTGTTCTCTTTAGAAAGTAGTTCTTCTAGACGTGTACGAAGGTGATGATTTTCTGTTTCGAGTGCCTTATGTTCTTCCATCATTAACGCTACAAATTGCTTCAATGCACCAAATTGCTCCTGCATTGCTTCGAGCTGTTGTTCGAACTCCATAACGGTATCTAAGAAATTACGGTCCTTCACCCAAGCCACCTCGTTAAATTCTCTATCTTATATAAGATTTTTTTCGCATGCCAGCAGTTCTTCTAGTGTATACTCAACGGTGCGCTCCTGCTCTTGTAAATATACTTGAATAATTCTTTCTAGCACATTTAAACCTACAACTCTTCCGCGGCCATCTGGTGTCATTGTCATTTCACCAACATCTGGCATACCTTCTTTTGCTTCTTCATACTCATCGTTTTCATACTTTAAACAGCACATTAAACGACCACACAAACCAGATATTTTTGATGGGTTTAAAGATAAATTCTGATCTTTTGCCATTTTAATAGAAACTGGATCAAAATCACCTAAAAATGTTGAACAGCATAGCATTCGGCCACATGGACCGATACCACCTAATAATTTTGCTTCATCTCGTACACCAATTTGGCGTAGCTCGATACGCGTTCTAAAAACAGAGGCTAAATCTTTTACTAAATCCCGGAAATCGACCCGACCTTCTGCTGTAAAATAAAAAATGATTTTATTACGATCAAATGTATATTCAACATCAACAAGTTTCATCTCTAATTTGTGTTCTATGATTTTTGCGCTTGCTAGCTCAAATGCCCGCTTTGACTCTATTGCATTTTCTTCAACTTGAATACGATCCCGTTCGTCTGCTGGTCGTAGTACTTGCTTAAGTGGTAATACGACATCATTTTCCCCTACTACTTTTTGAGGGACAACTACCTTACCATATTCTACACCGCGAGCTGTCTCTACAATGACATATTGACTGTCTTCTAGTAGAAATGATGCTGGATCGAAATAATATATTTTACCCGCTTTTTTAAAGCGGATTCCTACTACATTATACAAATGTATATCCCTCCTGCAGATTAAGCATTAGCTGCTCCATCATTAACGTCCTATTCATGTTACGCTGTAAAGATGCGCGCGCCTGTAAAATAGCCTCCATTTGACTAGATAGGCGTTCGAAAGTCGAATGTAACGCAGCTTCTTTAAAAGTCTGTAACATGTCTGGATAAGTACAAGCTGCTTCGGGATTAGCTTTTATTGACACTATATCACGGTAAGCAAATAGTAGTAAATCCAATGCTTGCTCCATTTCGCTTTTTTCCTTAAATAGTGGCAACCATTCCTCATGCACAACAATCATAGCTTCGTGTACATTTTGGCGAATTGCCTCTACTAATTTTAACACTGTTTTTCGAGCCTGTGCAAACTGCTCATCTTTTGCTAAAAAAATAGCTGTTTCGAGCTCGTTCGTCATCATGCTAACTGTAGAAGCCATGGAGTGGGGAATTTCATTTTCTTGCAAATGCTTTAACAAAACTTGTCTAGGCATTTTTTGAAACTTAATATGCTGACAGCGCGAACGAATTGTAGGTAATATCGATTGCATCTGCTCTGTTAACAAAATAGCCGTAACTTCTCCATCCGGTTCCTCTAAAAACTTTAAAATCATGTTAGCTGATGCTATATTGAGGCGGTCTGCATGATGTAGTACGTAAATTTTCCGTCCTTGCTCTACCCCCATCATCTTCATCTCAGCAATAAGATCACGGATTTGATCAATTTTAATAAATTGACCTTCAGGATAAATTTGATGAATATTCGGATGATTTCCGGAATCCACACGTCTGCAATTTCGACATGTTTCACATGGAACATTTTCATGTGGATGTTCACATAGCATTAATTTTACAAAAAAACGCATAATATCCACTTTTCCTGTCCCTTTTTCGCCATCAAAAATGTATGCATGGGCTAATCTATTTTTGTCAAAAATCGTTTGAAGCTGCTTCATTACGACTGGCTGTAGTGTGAAAAGCTCTTCAACATTCTTCGCCATTTTTTATTAAATTCCTTCCTATACAATAAAGCCTTTTAGACTTGTACAAGTAAATTTATTTCAGTAGAAATACATTCCACCAATTTTAATATTTAAAACCCTACTGAACCAATTTGAAAAAAGCCCGCGCCTACAAGTGAACAAGACACGGGTTTTACATATATAAATTAATTAACAGACCTTTAATCTCTCCGATTTTATCGAGAAGGTCAATTGCTTCTTTTTCTTCATCTAAAATATCTTGTGCAAGCTCCACAAGACGACTATCAATCGTTTCAATAATCTTTAATCGTCTTCCTTCACCAAAGCGATTCCATGTATGTGATTGTTTTAATTCCATTCCATGTTCTACAGTTTCCTGTAAAAAACGCTTCACAAGCATTTTAAAACGAGCAAGCTCTCGTAAATTTCGGGATCTTGCAACACGGTCACCAGCAGTAGAAATATCCCCCAACAATCGTGTTAATTGTTCGGTTTGCAATTTTGAACCTTGCTTAACGACCATATCACCGAATCGGTTGTTTTGATTATTATTTTGAAGAGGCTCTGTACGATTAGTATTTAACCCGACACGTATATCTTGATTGATCTTCAAGCTGCTTTCGCCCCCAATTGCTTTCTTATAAAATTCATCTTCATTTGTGAATTCGTAATGTCTGCTTGGCAATTCTTACTGAATAACATAATTTCTATTATTTAAATACCGTTAAAAATGATGAAATTGTTCAATCGGTAAAACAAATACAGTTGCGCCCCCTACCTCTACCTCCACTGGATATGGTATATAGGAATCTGCATTACCACCTAATGGTGAAACAGGTGCAACCAACTGTTCACGCGCTCGACAATTATCACGGATAATATCTAAAACTTTGGGTATGAGAGAGTCTTCTGTTCCAATTAAGAACGTCGTATTACCAGAGCGTAAAAAACCCCCTGTACTCGCTAATTTTGTTGCGCGAAACTGATTTTTCGTTAAAGCATTCGATAAGCGGCTACTATCCTGATCTTGTACCACAGCTACGACTAACTTCATTCGCACTCACCCCTTTTATATAATTGGCCTTGATAGAATTTATTCAAAAACAGCAACTTCTACCATCAATTTTAACTTCAATTAAAACAAAAGCACAAAATTAATTAGGCTTTCGTATTATTACCAAGAAGTAATAAATTGCGCTAGAGAAATTCACTTCTTTATTTTATCATTGATTTGCGTAACCGATGATAATTAGTTAAATTGCACTCTTCTTAGCACCTATAAGGAAAGGTCCTCTTTTATCCGATGCAGTTCATCTGTCACCGTATGTTACCATTATATCACAATATGGTAGCCGACTTCATGTTTTTACTGTATTGCTTCGTACAATATTGCCCATACATCTTCAACTACACGCTCAATACTTTGGTCTGCATTGACGACATTTATACGTTCTGGATAACGTTTTACTAATTGTAAATATCCTTCACGCACCTTTTGATGAAAAGCCAGACTTTCAACATCAAGACGGTTCACTTCTCGGTCACCATGTGCATGAATACGCGCTAAACCAACCTCTGGATTAATATCAAATAGGATTGTTAAGTCAGGTAATTTTTTTCCTATTGCAAATTCATTAATGGAAAGTACCTCATCTACACCAATGCCACGTGCATATCCTTGGTAAGCTAATGATGAATCGATAAATCGATCACAAATTACCATTCTTCCAGCATCTAAAGCAGGTCTTACTTTTTCAAAGTAATGCTGACTTCTAGCTGCCGCATATAATAATGCTTCTGTACGCTCATCCATTGCTGTATGCTCCGGGTTTAAAATGATTGTACGAATCTTTTCAGCGATTTCAATGCCACCAGGTTCTCTCGTTGCTAAAACATCAATATTCTCTAGAGATAACCGTTCAGCGATTTTTTTAATAATGGTTGTTTTGCCAGCACCTTCTGGACCTTCGAATGTAATAAATAAATTGCACTTCATGCTGTTATTGCCCCCAACTATTTAATGACCTCAATCATTTTTTCTTCTAACCGGTGATTCCCTTGGAAAGTTGCACCTGTTGCAAGTAATTCCTCTAGTTGACTTAGTTTAGCCACTGTAATTTTTTCACCTGGAACAAGTAATGGTATGCCAGGAGGGTAAGGAATAATCATACTTGCAGCCGTACGTCCCATCGTTCGCATATAGGGTAGCCATTCCTTCTTCATATTCGTTATTTCATCAAACGAATACATTGGTTCTGTAATAGCTACAAAATTATAAGCAGTTTGGGAAACAGCTTGTATTTCTGTTCTTTCAGTGTTTAATAATGCTGTAACAGCGTCTTTAATGCGAACGCGTATATCTGCAAACGGGTAACTATACCCTTGTTTTAAAAGTGGCAATACAAGTAATACTTGGTGTGCATCTGCAAGCTCAGCATAAACATGCTGAGCTTCTAATGCTTCTTGTAATTGATAACCACTATAACCTTTGACTCGTAGCAATAACTTTATAGGATCATCTACTTCAATTACTTCAAGTGAGCCAATTGCACGTAATGCTTCAGCCCATTGATTTTTTTTCTCTATTATATATGCACCATCACTCTCCATATATGTCTGTATATAATAGCGTGCATCATCTAAAGAAGCTAACAATACATACGATGGACTGCTGGATTGTAACATGCGCAAATAGTGATGAATGCTATCAACATTCACTAATTCTGAGTTCACATGCATAAAAGAAGCCATTGTCATAGCTGGCAACGTTTTGTGCGCTGACTGTACAACAACATCTGCACCAAAGGTCAATGCAGATGGCTGAAATAAAGAACAGGCACTAAAATGAGCGCCATGAGCCTCATCTACCAAAACGGGTATTTTTTTTTCATGACAATATGCGACTTGCTGCGAAATTTCTTTCGATGTCATACCGTAATATGTGGGGTACGTTAATACGACTGCCTTTGCCTCAGAATAACAATCTACTGCTTGTTTTAAGTCGTGATAAGAGACATGTGTTGCTGTTAATGTTCGATCATCCCACTTCGGAGAAACATATACTGCCTTAGCTCCAACCAGCTCAATTGCGTGAAATATAGACTTATGTGCATTACGTTGTACGATAATTGTATCGCCCCTTTTACATGTAGCATAAATCATAGCCAAATTTCCTACCGTAGAGCCACCTACTAAAAAAAAGCTTTTCATCACGCCATATGTATCAGCCAGTAAATTTTCTGCCTCTAAAATCATCTCTTCAGGGTAATGTAAGTCATCTAGCCCTGTTAATTCTGTCACATCGTAACGCATGACATCTTTAAAAGCTTGTGGTAGATGTGACAATTCACCATGTTTATGTCCTGGTACATGAAAAGATATATTTTGTTGTTGTCGAAAACGCTCTAAACCTTCTACAATTGGCTTTTTCTTTTGCAAAACAAGACACCCTTTTCAATTTATTATCCTTTAATTATACGGGATTATTGCAGGATAAAAAAGCTATCCTACAAAATAGGATAGCTTAAGATTTAAGGTGTAGAAAATTTTAAATTCCTATTGATACAAAAACACGCGTGCTGCTACAACGATTTAAAAGAGTGCTATTCATTTTAGCTACTGAATTGGCATAAAGGCGACTTGCCAAATACCGTTTTCATTTTTCACCATTTGATAGCCCATGTCACTTTCATTTTTTGTAAAAAGAATAGCTCCTCCATTATCGGGCAATTCTTTAAATGTCCCATTTTTCATCGCTTTCGCCATTTCCAATGCCCAAGATCTATTTCTTTCTGCCTCTACTTGTGTATGCATTCGCATATGCTCGGCTTCGCTCCATTTCGAATAGTTTTCCCGAGTTGTATACAGCCGATATACAGTTTGTTCATCGGCTAAAAACTTCGCGTATAACTGCACACGGGCTATCGTCAATGGATCTACATCACGGAATATTTCCACATCATTTTGTTCTCTAAAAGCTTCATATAATGCCCTTTCCGTTTTGGACCATTCATTTGCTATCTCTAATGCTTCATAACCTAGCACTTTCCCAATAATTTGAGAATCCGTAATTTTCGTCATTATACCATGTCCCCAATTATCTGCTACTACATAATATTCGCCTGCATCAAGGGTCAGTTCATCCATATTCCAGAAAAAATATTTACGAATTTCATTTTCATCAAAAAACGTACCATCTTTTTTTAACTGCTCAATATATGCCTCAAACACATCGAAGCCCATTTGTGTTGCAAAGCCATAATAAATATCTAGTGGTATTGTATTTACAGTAATAGTCCCGTCATTAATAGCAATTTTTTCTCCCGGTAATCCAACAATACGTGTCATTGTCTTTGTTCCATCTTCTGCATTTACATAAACAACATCGCCTCTATTGAAATTTTCAACATTTGGCTCTATAACAATAGGATAGGCCGTATATTCGTTGTTACCACGATTCATCGCATTACCTGTATACTGTATCTTATATTGTTGCCCCGTCATATTGCCTATCACAGGGACCCTATTATCCATTTCTGTGTACGCCCATTCAATTGAATTCATACGTTGCATTAATCCATCCATATATTCGTAAACAACACGTGCAACAGGTTGCTTGCTAAAGGCGAACCAAAACATCTCAGCATCGGCTACCTCCAATATCTTCGCTTCCTGTTGTCCAACTATAACTTTCTTTAAAGCGTTGCTTTTCTCTGCACCACAATATAAATAAGGCGCCTGTCTAGAATTTAAATAATGTACAGTTTCGTCTTCTGTACCAAATCCATTCGTACAATAGTCTTTGGAAATCCATTCGCCATCCTTATAAATTAAATATGCTGCATGAACTAGCAAACTCGAATCTGTCTGTACTTTATAAACAACAAGAGCATCCTCCTTTTGCAACACATTCAATTCTTCATAGAGAATTCCATCTGCATCATTTTCCTGCAACCACAATGCTAGTGAGTCTTCTTTGGATATATTTGAATCAAAAAATACGATCACTGCTAGTAAAACTATAAGAAAAATAGAGCCACACATTATAAGAGGATACTGCCATGAACGTTTACGACTAGTATTTCTTCTAGCTATTATTTCTTGCATGACCCGTTTCTCATTTGCCTCCGAAAATCTAGATTCATCACTAAATAACTTATCAAATTCATGCTTTATTTTATTCATGCCGTAACACCTCCCACTCTGCTTCATCTAACCTCTGTTTTAGCATCTCCCTTGCACGTCTCAATCTTGTTTTAATTGTATTCTCAGATAGATTCAGTAACTCCCCAATCGACGCAGTGGTCAGTTCTTCATAATAAAACAGTATAATTACTTCTCGGTACTTCACTGATAACTGTAGAACACTTTTAGCTATATCAAGCTTCTCTAAACGTTGTAACATCTCGCTATCTATTGAGCACTTTTCTGCATTGATTTGATTTAACCAGTAGTTAGAAATTATTTGTCTCCTACTTTTCCAACTACGTAAATAATCATGGCATCGATTGATTGTTATTTTAGCTAAGTAAGTTTTTAATGTAGCACGTTCCTCAAATTGGTGATGCGTTTCGAAAAACTTAATAAAGACGTCCTGCACAATATCTTCAGCTGTAGCCCAGTCCTTAACATATAAATACGATAATCTCATTAAATAGTCTCCATATGTATGCATAATTTCCTTCATATTTTGTGCTTCATACTGCTCCATATAATCCCCCCTTTCTATCATGTTTGAATTACTAAATATAAATTTTACTCAATAGACGGATACAAATTAGGTATAGTTTCATTTTCTTTTTATGTAATTTTTTAACTAATAATAAGTAATCAATTACTGTGTATGAATGGGTTTTTTTACTTTAACTAAAACAAAAAAACACCGAAGATTTCTCTTCGATGTTTTGAATGTGCCTAGCGACGTCCTACTCTCACAGGGGGAAGCCCCCAACTACCATCGGCGCTAAAGAGCTTAACTTCCGTGTTCGGTATGGGAACGGGTGTGA
>NZ_JBIVOE010000016.1:0-43961 GCF_044753985.1 Lysinibacillus sp. NPDC093210
ACAAGAAGCGTTCATGGCTGTACTGAAGATGGATGATTCGAAGTAACTCAGTAGTGGTAAGGGTTTATAACGTATTTTGATAATTTATTATAGGGTTAAATGGTGGGGCTCCCCACCAATTCCCCACCATAAAAAAATACGTTAGTAATTTTTATATATCTTGAGCAAATGAATCAAGGATGTTCGCAGCATCTCTGGCCATTTTCTCAGTGAGGTGGACATAGCGATCTTCTGTTACGGCAGCTCGACTATGTCCTAATCTTTTTTGTACAGTTTTTACAGGCGTACCATTTTCGATTAAAGTCGTAGCATGTGTATGGCGTAGGGAATGATAATTAAAAGTAATATTTAATTTTTCGCTAATTTTTTTAGTATTATATTTGATCACACTTGGCGTACAATGCTCACCATTTTCTTTTTTACATATATAATCATGTTCCGGAACTTGTTTATAAAATTCACCGTACTTTAAACGATTTTCCAGTTGTCTCTTTTTTGCACGTCTGAGGATTTCAGTTAGAGCATTACCAAAAGGAATTGTACGATAACCAGCCTTTGATTTTGGAGGTCTAGGTTGCCATTGAATTTTTCCGTTTTCTTCTTTAATACCAACCAGTTGTTGTTCAACCTCCAGTGTCATTTCTTCGAAATTTATATGTTTCCATTCAAGACCACAAACTTCTCCAACACGTAATCCACAATGCAAGCCAATATGAAATGGTAAATAAAAAGGATCATCTTCATTTATTAAGCTATTAATGTTTCTTAAGTTTTCTTTTGATTGGATTTTTAACTCTTCTCGTGTAGGTTTTCGATTTTTGTCTCTCATTAATTCCACATAATGCATTGGGTTTTCTTTGATGTATTTATACGGATATACAGCATGATTTAAAGATTTACTAAGGATACCCATGATAATGCTCAATGTTTGACGAGCGTAACCTTCGCGTGTTTTTAGATTAATAAACTGTTGCAGTACATGTGGAGTCAATGATTTCACTTTATACTTACCCAAATGAGGTAATATGTGAATTCTAATTGTCGACTCATAATTATAATACGTATTAGGCTCTAATTTGAGCTCAACATATTCATCCATCCAAAAACTTAAGAAGTCTTGTAATGTGATTTCTTGTGGTTTAAATACAGTTCCTGCATTTTCGTATTCTAATATTTTCCTACGTAGTATTGCTTCAGCTTCAGCTTTGGTATGAGCTCCTTCAGCAGTTGCTGAATACTCTGGACGAATTCGTTTGCCATCCACAATGCCCATATCAAAATAGTAATACCACGTGTTGCCACGTTTACGAACTCCGCCTTTCATAAAAAAATCTCCTCTCATATTTTATTTTTTCTGCTAATTTCACATAGTATTCACCACCTTTAAAGGGAATGTTTGTTCTTTTTAGGGTAAAATTTTTTGGTCTTTTAAACTATTTGCAAATTGTATTTTAATTTCGGTATTTCAATCCAATCAAACATTTCTATTACACCTAAAGGTTCAAAGCAAATTGTAAATTTGTCTATTGATACATATAAACCGTATTTACTTTTATACCATTCAAGAGCAGCTTCTAAAAAGTCCTCAGTAACATTAAGGTAGTCAGCTAGTTCAAAACGGTTAGTTATATGTAAATTGTGAGCTTGTATGATTTTCGAAAGTGGCAGAAGTCTCTCGTATGACCAAATTCGCGCTCTCAACTCTTGTTTGCGATTCTCAATACTGGTTAGATCAAGGATATCACCAGCAGTTGTATGGTGATGCCCTATCTCTTCCGTTAGTATGCAGTATTTATCGACGATGGAAGGCAACGATTTATTTATCCAAATGATATTATCAGCGTATAAACCTTTGCTTTTCATATATTCCATTTCATACACCTCTATATCTAAATTGTCACACTCTATAAGTAATTCATCATATAAATGCATGGGCTTATTCCCCCTTTTGTTGACGCGCCTTTCGTCTCATGGCTACAAACCGTTTAAATTCTTCTATTTCCTCTAATTCCTCATCAGTCCATTCGTCTCCATCATGATGTGCGGCGATGTTTTGAACTGTGTTATCTACTGGAAGTTCTTTTATATCTGTACGACCAAGTAAGTAATCTGTAGATACATGGAAATAATCAGCAACTTTCTCTAAAGTCTCTGACTTGGGACTTTGACTTTTCCATTTGTAAAATGCATTTTCACTAAATCCTAATTTCACAGCAACATTTTTTATATTTTCACCACGTTGTTCAGATAATTCTTTCACTCTATCGAACAGCATAATTACCAACCTTTCACGTTGCTTAAGGAAAATAAATTATACAATTGGATAATTTATGATTGACGTATGTATCCAACTGTATTATTATGTTCACATAAGCTAAATTATTAGCAAAAAAGAGTATAAAAAAGACAACCAATAATTAATACACATTATCGTTGGGGAACGGTCAAAGTGTTGTTATCAGGCTTTTTATAAGTCTTATTTAGCTATGTCTAAATAGTATACTATTGGATACTTTCAGTCAATACAATTGGCTAATTTTTTAGCTTAAAAATTTTCCAATTCAGTAAAGCGCTGTGATACCGAGCCTATGACGGTATGAACTATCAGAGAAATGAGGTGTCATTATGCAAGAAGATTTAGGAGCACAAGTTAGATCCGAGATGTTCAAACGAAAAATGAGCCAAAAACAATTGGCTGAATTAGTTGGAATATCAAATGCCTATCTTTCAGACATTATTCGAGGTCGTAAAGATGGACCCAAAGCTCAGGAACATATAAAGCATATTCGTAAAATACTGAGCATCTAACAAAGAGGTGATTTATCTTGAATGAGCTTTTAGAGGTTGCAGAAGTTGCGAAAAGGCTTAAATGCAATAGAAACAAAGTATATGAATTGATTAAAAGTGGTATGTTACAAGGTCTTAAATTAGGAAGAATGAAAGTTTCTACTATAGAACTTGATAACTTTATGGTTCGCAATACAGGAAAGGATTTAACTGATCCATACAATGTGAAATCAATTGAAAGTCAGGTGAGTTAAATGAAAATCAAAGTAGCTGAATGGTTAGCATTACCAATTGAACAACGATTAGCTTTAATCAGCAATGCGATTAATAAAGCTGTAGCAGTGCGTTACAAATAAAACTATCAATCTATTGGAGGTTACTAGAATGAAAGCAGTGTTGAATGTAAAAGGTACTAAATTGTCAGTAGTTGGTCTTAATATCCATGAAAGCCACGTAACAAGCGTTCAAACTTTAGCTGATGACGGTAAAGTTATAACTCATTACGACAACAAGCATGCTTATTATATCCCTGAAAATGCAAGCGTTATGGATTTAAAAGAAGCGCTCGAATTTCCTAATGCTAATAAGAAGATTGTGGATGACCTAAGCCAGTTACTAGAGGATTCGAGGGACCATCTAAAGGACTTAGGAGAACAAATTATCCAAGAAGTTTTGGTTCATAACGGACTACCGTTTGGTGACAGTGCACTTCCTAATCTAGTGAAAGAATACAAGGAACATAGTGATTACATTGATGGTGTTGAATCAGCACTGGAGGTTGTGAAACGTGACAACTATGCGTAAGCAATTACAGCGTAATGCAGTCATTGAACAGTTGAAAAAGTTTGGCATCCACAGTATTGATGGACAACCGCTAGAAGATGCCTTGTACACAACGTTGCTTAAAACATTGGCGCTTAAACGTGCTGCTGAAAATTGAGAGAGGTGAGTAAATGTCTAGAACAAGAGATTTAAAAGATGCGATTTCCGAAGCTGAAAATTGGATTAATGAAATAGAAAGCAAGTTAGAAGAAATAATAAAGCTTGCAGATGGGGCTGAATCAATTGAAGTGAAAGATGATCTGTATGACTTAATAAATGAAATTCAAAATGAAGCAGAAGCTGCTTTATATGTACTAAGGTAGGTGATTCCATGCGCATAGGCCATACACACGCTGAAGTATACGACAGAGAATCAGATTACTGGCAAGACATCGAAGATGCGGAGAGTGCCCAATTAAAGGCACAAAAAAACTCGTCAAAGGCGGCAACCAATGGCGAGCAAGTAAAAATTAAAAATGACACTGGTATTGTACCACAGGAGGATGCGAAATGACAAAGACGAAAAATGAGCGTATCACAACTTTAGAAAACGAAGTAGCTGAATTAAAATTAATCGTCCATGAATTACGTGAACGTCCACAGTTAACGACTGTTGTAAATAATGCACCACAGGGGCCTTCCACAACTAATACTGTGGAGGACATCATCGAATTTGAAGGGCAGCAATATCGCAAGGTTAATCGTGAAGCACGTGAAGATGATTATGTATCAGTATCTTTTAAAGAAGGTAAATGTTTTAAACCAAATAAAATATACGGTCCTGTTTTCAAAGAAGGTAATGATTTGTACGTTAATGCTGATTCGTCTACCGGTGAGAGAGATTACGAAGAAGCATTGGTTTATAACAGTATGTACAATCGCAGACCTGAAACAGTGGATGTATACGAATTAATCGAATCCAAACCACTAACACCAAATCAACAACGTGCTGCAATTATTGAGAAGGCGAAGAAGTTTGTTGAGGAAAACAATAACAAAATACACCCAGGTAATGACGAAAGAACAACAATTCGTTTCACTGGAAACATCACAGATAAATTAGAGTTCGTTGTAAATGTAGAAAAAAGAACAGTCGTAGCTTTGATAAAAGGGATAGTAAGTGGTGATTTGTATGCTAGAGGAATTGCAAAATGTTTACCAAATGACGTATTCAACGAACACATTGGAAAAGCCATTGCACTAGGACGAGCGCTAGGTCTTGATGTAAGTGAGTTTGAACAGGCGGTGCAACCTACAGTAGCTGAGGGACAAATTCTTAATAAATATTGTAATTATGAAGTCTTAACCCTAGAAGATAAAGATGGGAATTTGAAGATTGTGGATAGCGGAAACTTCGCTAATGGTGGTGATTTGCCAAATACAGATTGGTACACAATCATCAACGACACTAACGCTATATATGGAGGTGTTGAGTAATGAGTTACTATGATGAAGATTTTTACCATGAACCTAGCGAATTCGAAATGCAAATTGAACAATTCAAATCATCTCTATTAGATTCTGTGAAAGATGAATACAAGCAACAGATGGAGAATTTGCAAAAGGAAAATGCAGAACTCCAAGAAGTTAAGAAAAACTTCGAATCTATTAAAAGAGATTTCGCTAACAAAGAAAGACAATTGCAAATTGAACGTAACGATCTAGAACGGAAAGTTCGTAATGAAAGGCTCTCTGAATTAACTAAAGACTTACAAGTCCTAATGTACAAAGCTTATTCTAAGCAAGTTAAAAAACCAAAGTGTGAAAAATGCGATTCGAACAGAAGAATTTATTACAAAACTCCATTAGGCAGAGATGATTATGAACAATGTGAATGTGACACTGGTGAACGTGTTTATGAACCAAAGGAGTTTATGCGTGTCGAGTTTAACATTCGAAACGGAATGAATGCTTGGTATCAAATTAATAATTTTGATAGTCGTGATGAATATGGGCGTTTTGATGAAAGTTCACAATATGCAAAATCGATTTTTAAGGAAGGTATGGAATATAGCTCACTCGAATCATATTCAACTTTCTTTAAAACAAAAGAAGAATGCCAACTGTATTGTGACTACTTAAATTCAAAGGAGGGTCAATAATGGCTACCCTTTACGAATTAACCGACCAATACAAAATGCTTCAAAATTTTATAGAAGAAAACAATGTAGAAGGATTCGAACTAGCACTTTCTCAAATCAAAGGTGAGATTGGTGAAAAGCTAGAGGGCTATGCAATGGTGTTAAAAAATATTGAATCAGACATAGCTGGTATTAAAGCTGAGGAAAAACGTTTAGCTGATCGTCGTAAATCGATGGAAAGCAACATTGCACGCATTAAAGAAAATGTGGCAGATACTTTATTAACTGTGGAAGGCAACCGAGTGAAAACTGAAAAATTCACGTTTAGTTTCCGTAAATCAACATCAGTACAAATCGAAAATGATGCTGCTATCCCTCCTCAGTTTATCAAGGTGGAGAAAACAATCAGCAGAGCAGAATTAGCAAAAGCATTAAAAGCAGGTGAGCAAATTGAAGGTGCTCAACTTATTGAAAATCAATCGTTAAGTATTCGATAGGAGGAAACATATAAATGGCTAAAAAATTACTCAATCAAAAAGAACGATGGTACGCAGATACACATAAAGAGGCAGAAGAAATTGTTGCAGATGCAAAACAGGATGAAGAATTAACAATGCAAAAAATCCACGAAAAGCATAATTCAAAAGGTTTTTACTACCTAGTGGATTTAGAGCGTACGTACAGTACCGCTAAGGAAGAAATGGAAAAGCGTCCTGAAAAGGATGATGCACCAGATGGTCAAATGAGCATCGAAGAAGTACAAGCTGAAGAAGAAGAATTACCAGAGTTCAAGGATCCGTTTGCGGATGTAGAAGTGAAAAATGAGGTCTCTGATGAAAAGGTGCCATTTTAATAGAAAAGGAGTGTGGAAGGCAAAATGAAAGTTTCAAGTGCAACTGATATACAAATAGATGCTTCAACGTTTTTACTTTATGCTCCACCTGGTATGGGCAAAACGTCCACAATCAAATATTTAGAAGGCAAGACACTTTATATCCCTCTTGATAAAACTCATTCAGTTTTAAAAGGTTGCGAGAATATCGACATTGTTGATTTCAATAGTCACCAGGCATGGGAGGAATGGAATGCGCTCATGCGAGATTTAGCGCGAACTGACTTATCGAAATATGACAACCTAGTGTTTGATAATATTTCAGAGTTAACTCGTTCTATGCTTGGTAATTTAGGGCGTGACGGCAAAAACAACCGAGTGCCTTCGATGGCCAACTATCAGCAAATTGATTTCTTCATTATAGATAGTGTTCGTTTTATTCAAACATTAGGCAAACGAGTGGTATTCACTGCATGGGAAACAACTGATAAATGGGAGTTACCAAGTGGTCAAGCTGTTAACCGTTCATATCCGGACATGCGAGACAAGATTTTGAATAACTTTATGGGTCTTTGTCATGTAGTAGGTAAATTAGTTATCAATCCAGAAACGCAAAAGCGCGGATTTATTTTAGAGCCAACTGATTTTTTATTCGCTAAGAATCAATTGGATAATCGCAAGGCATGTTCACAAGAAAATATTTTTAAGGTTGGTCATGTGCCTTCCACAGATAATAAGGAGGAAAAATAATTATGGGTTTTAAAATTAATTTTGATGAAGAAAATGTATCGTCTGGTGAATTCCAATTAGTTGAAGAAGGGAAATATGAAGCTGCAATAATTAACGCCGAGGCTAAAGAATGGCAAGGTCAATATTCAATTGGGTTTGATGTAGAGATTCGTTCAGATGTTAATCAGAAACACCAAGGTGCAAAAGTTCTGTATAACACGCTTTATTTAAGTAGCACTAATCCGGAATACGCTGAAAATACCGAAAAGAAAAGGAATTCATTCTTAGTGGCATGCGGTTACAGCGGTAAGCAAAGTCTTGAATTAGATGAGGTAGTTAAAAATATCATCGGTAAAAATGTGTTGGTGTATATCAAGCATGTGGAAGACAAAAACGACAAGGAACGTAAATATCCACGTGTATCATTTGTAGCTCCTTCTAAGGTATCCAAGAATGAAGATCCATTTGCTAATGGTAAAAAGCCAATTGAAATCAACGAAGACGATTTACCATTCTAATAAAAATTTAATAGAGAGGTCTGTTTTTAGCGGACTTCTCTTTTTTATACAAAAAAACTGGTGAAAAGGTGAAAAAATGAAGGCTCCAATTAATTTTAACGAAATACCATCAGAATTAAGGTCACTTTCCCAGTGGATATTGTGGAAGTCAGAAGAAAAGGGCGGACGATATACAAAAATACCATATCAAACTGATGGTAACGAGGCTAGAAGTAATGACCGTAGAACGTGGTCTACGTTTGCAACAGCAGCTAAGTTTTATACAGAGTCCAATGCCGATGGTGTGGGTTTTGTATTTAGTAGGCAAGATAATTTTATAGGCATCGATATTGATAAATGTGTAACGTACAGCGCTGATGATACTGAAAAAGTGAATCCTATAATCAACACTTTTGCACAAGAAATTATAGATACATTAGACAGCTATACAGAGTTTAGCGTGAGTGGCACAGGCATTCATATCATTATCAAGGGGAGCCTTCCACAGTCTGTAGTGGGCACCGGACGTAAAAGCGCAAAGCATGGACTAGAAATCTATCAATATGGTCGCTATTTTACGATGACAGGTAATCGTGAAAATGCTAATGGAATTTATGATCGTACAGATGAAATAGCAGAGATTTTAGAAAAATATTTTGATGACAGCGATGTGCAAGGGCGTGTGAACTTAGCTGAGTTTGAGAAAGACGAAATCAAGCTTTCGAATGATGCACTTTGGGAGCGAATGTTCCGTAGTAAATCAGGCGATGAAATACGATCGTTGTATGACGGAAATTTAATAAATGATGACCATTCATCAAGTGATTTAGCATTGTGTAATCATTTGGCTTTCTGGACTGGAAAAAGTGCTTCAAGAATGGATTCGATGTTTAGGGAAACAGCACTGATGCGAGATAAATGGGATAGAATTCACTTTTCAGATACAGGTGATACTTATGGTGAAGGTACCATTGCTAAGGCTATTGCTTCCACTACAACAACCGTGTTGGACCATCAGAATGACAGCGAGTTTTCATTCAATTTCCACGGTGACGATGTGGCTGCTGAGGAAGTAGAAAAGCCAGCACGTAAATTCAAATTAACGGACCTAGGAAATGCAGAACGTATTGCTTATGAATACGGCCATGTAATTTGTTATATCCCATCTGTAGGATGGTACATCTGGAACGGCAAGTATTGGGAGTTTGACGAAAAAGGAAAGTTGCACCGCATTGTAGCTAAGGTTGTACGCAAACTTGGTGAATCAGCAGATGAAACAGAACAAAAATGGGCTAGACATTGCGAAAAGCATAATGTGCGTGAAAGTGCCATTAAAGATTTAAAAGTATTGGTTCCAGGAGATCGTAGTGACTTTGATAAACATAAATATCTGCTTAATGTTGCAAATGGAATTGTGGATTTAAAAACAGGAAAACTACAACCACATGATAGGGAATTGAAGCTAACGAAAATAACAAATATCTCTTATGAAGAAAATGCGAAATGTCCAAATTGGTTAGCGTTCTTAGACCAAATATTTTTGGGTGATAAAGATCTTGCAGAATACATGCAACGATTAATTGGTTACAGCTTAACCGGTGATATTTCAGAGCAAATTATGATGTTCTTGGTTGGTGGTGGTAGTAACGGTAAATCAACGTTTATCAATACAATCAAGGATCTTGTCGGTGAATATGGGAAGCAAGCTAAATCAGATACTTTTATCAAGAAAAAAGAAACGGGTGCCAATAACGATATTGCTAGGTTAGTAGGATCTCGCTTTGTATCAGCAATTGAAAGTGAAGAAGGAGAAAAGCTTTCTGAATCATTCGTTAAGCAAATAACAGGTGGTGAGCCTGTATTAGCTCGCTTCTTACGACAAGAGTATTTTGAGTACATTCCAGAGTTTAAAGTGTTTTTCACAACGAATCATAAACCAATCATTGGGGGCTTGGATGAAGGTATATGGCGCAGGGTTAAATTAATTCCCTTTGATTTAAACTTGCCAGCGCACAAGCGTGATAAAAAGCTACCTGAGAAGTTGTCGTTAGAAATGAGTGGAATACTCAACTGGGCAATCGAAGGCTGCTTAAAGTGGCAGAAGGACGGTCTAATTGAGCCAGCAGTAGTAGCAAGAGCAACAGGTAATTACAAAGAGGACATGGACATTCTTGGACCGTTTTTAGCGGAATGTTGTTATGTAGATAAAACAAATGAAAACATCAAAATCGAAGCAAAAGAATTGTATACCGTTTATGACAGTTTTGGTTATAAATCAGGTGAACGTACTGTGAGTAATCGTAGTTTTTACCGAATGTTGGAAACGAAGGGCTTTAAAAAAGAACGTGGTGCAGGAAATAAAAACTTTTTCACTGGTATTACTTTACAGGAGCGAGCGCCACAAGGAGTTACTTTTGAAGAAAAAATAGTTACAAAAGAGGCTGAAAATACGTCATTTAAGCTAGTTTAGTAACTTCGAGTTAACAAAGTAACTCTCAAATGTAACTCTTCGAAATTCAGTTGTATCAATGGTTTAAGAGAGTTTTTATATTACTAAAGTTACTTTTGTTATTTTGTTTTTATATTAATTAAAAAATAAAAAAATATAAATATATATATATAAGAGCGTATTGCACTTTCCAAGTAACAATTTTAACTAAAATTGCTTAAACCTATGTGGCTGTAAGGCGCAAGGGAGTTACTTAAAAGTAACTGAGTTATTTAATAGGGGTTAAAACAGGGTTTTTGAAAAAATAAGTAACTACCTAATTGTAAGGAAGTGGTAAACGGTGGTTTTACATGTATTATCACAAATTTGGAAAAGTGGTGCTGAAATATATCGCGATAAATCGGATGGTAGATTGTCACTTAAAAATGCGAAGTTGGTGCCAGAAGAAATATTGAAGGCAGCTGATCCGATTTTCGGTGAGATAGAAAAATGGTTTGAGTCATGGGAAGAAGCTAAAGCAATTGATAAGCATATTCGAATGATGGTACATCAAGTCTGTGGATGGCAACACAATCCGAAATTGAATGAATGGATATGCGCGGACGCAGAAGCATTGACGTTGTTCATTGAGTGGCAAGAAACACTAGCAAAGAACGGATGGAGTGACATCTACGAAGATTATCGACAATACGAAAATGAAGCTTCAAATGTCATGAAGAAAAAATTGTACGAGAGTGCTGTTTTATACGCTAATCAAAATAAGTGATTTGCAGTCGATTTAAGACGTTTTAGAGAACGGATGATAAATATATCCAGATTGCAATTAGAAAGTCTGTACGGTGCCTTTAACAAGTGAAAATAAGGAGGTTAAGAGAATGATGCTGAAAGATAAATTACTAGCAGAATCATCTAATTCGATTGAAGACTATGCTCTTCGATTTGCATGCAACGTTGAGCCAAGACTAATAGAAGAAGCACAAAAAGGTAGAACGGAATATTGTGTATCAATAGACACTGAAGACAAGCCTATTTTTACATCTCCTATTTTTATAAATATTCTTAATGAATTATTGGGCGGTGTAAAAGCAGAACTTGTACAACTTCCTACAAATAGCCTGTTTTCATATATAAAAAATAGTTATTTAAAATTAAGTTGGGGTGATGATTCCCAATGATTCACTACGCTTACACCGATACCGAAATAGATAAAATCATAAAAACACTCACAATCGTAATAGATACTCGGGAGAAATCGAATGAACACATTAGAGAATATTTCGTAGCGCGGGATATACCATATCGCATTAAAAAACTAGATGTAGGTGATTACGGTTGTCTCATTCCTAAAAACGATGAATTAGGAATACCAAGAGATATTTATCTCAATAGCTTCGTTGAACGTAAAAATGGCGTTGATGAGATAACAGGTAATCTGCAAAAAGATACACAGCATGCATTTGAAAATGAATTGATTCGTAGTCAAGGAAGCCGTTTTGTATTGTTCGTTGAAGAATTAGATTTCGATGAAAAAATTGCTACTGGAAAATACCGTAGCGCATATGATCCTAAAGCTTTAAAAGGTCGATTGGAATCATTTAAAGCAAAGTACAATTTCGAAATTGTTCCAATGTCTAAAAAAATGATTGGTCACAATATTTACAACAGGTTCAAACAGCATATGAAATTAGCTTTGAAGAAGGGTATTTTCTAATCCATGAACATGCGCAATGGGATTCCTATTGTTCAGTCGGTGAAGAAAACGAAGCAACCACAGGGTAGATTGTGGGAGGCAAAACCTAACCCATTTACAAAGTATATCGAGATGTTTATGACAGTCGATGGATGCGAAGTAAGTGTAATCATGCCGTACAAATATAAATGGGTGCAGCAGTATTTAAACGAGGGCTGGATTGAGAGAGGAGTGTGGAATGTACATGAATGCAGACGTGCGTAAAAGGCGCATTGAAGTATTGAAAAAAATTGATGTGCTCACACCGAAATGTAAATGCCAAGCAGCAGAAGATGCTGAAAATTGCTCAAACTGCAAGTTGATAAAACTCTTAGGTCAAGAGTTGAAAGCGTTGCTTAGACCACGCAGCAACAAGCTCATAAAAGACCACAATTACCCTGAAAGCAGAAAGAAACCATCTGTAGTATGGACTGAGGAAATGGTCAATTACATTAAAGAAAATGCGAATAAATACACCTATAAAGAATTAGCCGAAATGATGAATGTGCCAGAGAAGTCTTTACGCACGAAGTGTAATGATTTAGGTCACAAGTGTAAAAGACTATCAGTTAAATACAACTTTTACGAGAATAATATTTTAATCACAACTGGATATATTCCTGAGATAGCCAAACAAACAGGTCTCAGTGATACGACGTTAAGAAACTACGCTCGTGGTAAACGAAAAAATGTGAATAGAAGAATGGAGAAAATAAATGAACTTCAATAGGAGTTGATAACATGGGTAGTCGTAATAAGCATAGAGTGCTTACTCGCTCTAACAAAAAGACAATTATTCAACATGGTGAACTCACTCGTGTTTTGAACGCAACAGAAATTAAACAATGGCATCATCTTGTTAGTAAAATTGAACGTTTTGATGAAAAGGAAGAACAACGATTAAAAAATATATAGTAATAGAAAAGAAATTGTGCAGTAAGGGGGTTACATTATGGGCGTGCCACGAATTTTACATTATCCAGGTTCAAAATGGAGCTTAGCTGAGTGGATTATAAGCCATATGCCAGAGCATTCAACTTACTTAGAACCATTCTTCGGATCGGGTGCCGTACTTTTCAATAAAGAGCCCGTCAAAGTTGAAACGATCAATGATATTGATGATGATGTAGTAAATTTGTTTCGAGTTATTCGTGAAAGACCAAATGAGTTAGCACAAGCGATCCGTTGGACTCCATATTCACGAAAAGAATACATTGATTCTCATATCGATGCAGAGAATGATATTGAAAAGGCAAGAAGATTTTTGATCAGATGTTGGCAGTCAATTAGGGTAAAAACAGGATCGATCTCAGGTTGGAAATGTAGGGGAACAATGGACGAGTACCATCATTTAAGACAATGGAACAACCTACCTGCAGATATTTTGTTAGTAGCTGATCGATTAAAGAATGTTCAAATCGAAAACATAGAAGCCACGAAACTTATAAAACGATATAACAACCCAAATGTATTAATGTACATCGATCCACCATATGTAGCAGCTACAAGAAATGGAACTATTTATGAAAATGAAATGTCTGATAATGATCATGAAAATTTGATCAATCATTTATTAAAACATTCAGGTCCAGCATTGCTATCAGGATATGATAGTGAACTTTACAACGATTTACTAAAAGGTTGGACAAAAGAAACCAAGTTAGGGAAGCCCGTTGTAGGGAAATCAAGGGTTGAGGTCTTATGGATTAATCCATTTGCTGCAGAGTATGGCTACAAACAGCAATCATTATTTTAACTGAACAATATGAGTAAATAAACAAACAAGGTAGGTGCTGCACATGCCTACGTTATCGCGTAGTGATATACAGACAATCGAACGATATTGGATTGAACTGGAGCAATATAGGAAGAAATTAAAATACCGTGAGTGGGAGTTGTTGCATCCACATAATGAACAAGGTGAGCTAGTTGGCGGTCGTAGTAATACGATTTCAGATACTACAGCCAAGAAAGCTACGGCACTTGTTAACGATGCCTATTATCAAAACTTAAAACGCATCATCAAGACTGTGGAAGACCTATATCGTGACCTTGACGAAGATATGCGAACAATCGTAGATATGCGTTACTGGGACAAGGATGGCTGTTACGAGTGGGAGGACATAGCTGACAAGCTGTACATTTCACGACACAAAGTATTGCGTAAACGTAACATCTTAATTGATAAGACAGCCGAAAGAATAGGCTGGGTATAAGGGCATTTATATAGATGTTGTCTAATAAACTAGTATCAGATTAAGGGAGGTAGGTGCTTTTGGTTGGGTATTCTAAATTGGTATTACATTAATCAAACGGTGTTATGGCTAATGTTACTATCGTGCATTATGGTGTGGGGTTTATTCTTCTATTCAAGAGATAAATGGTTGTTTCAAAAATTCACATTTGCATTCGGTTATACAATGATAACCTTATATTTTTTATTCCCTTGAATAAAGTGAACTTGTTAACACCAGGGAAGTTCGCAAAAATCTGTAGTAAATTGATATTGTGATAAGTTTTCAAAAGCGCACGGAAATGCGCTAACAAAATTTCCTTACAATAATCGGCGTTCGCATGTACGGTTGATTCTAAGAAACATGCATACAACTTAATAAGACGATTGCGGAGTCGTCAACACTACAGAGAGGCTACTAAATTAGTGGTCTCTTTTTATATGACAAATGGAGGGAATTAACTATGAATAATAAACTTAAATATGTATTAGTTACTGAGGTAGCTACAGGAAGCAAACAACGATTTGAAGCACATGAAATTAGATATGGAGCTAATATTCAAATCATCAAGGATGGTCAAGTAATTGTTACATTCGATTCTAATTTATATTATGCAGATTATGCAGGATTTGCACCTCAAGGAAATCCAAACAGCAGAGAATTAACAGAGAAAGAGTTTTATGAAGTTTTGGTTTATAATTTCAAAACATTCGGTGGTATACCTGAACTTAGTAACTTGGGTTCGCAGTTACATAAGTCAACAGAAGGTATTGTTACTGATTATCAGAATGGTACAGTAGATACTTACGAAGAGATATACAGAAAGAATCTAAAAGGTAAGCAACAATATGTGTACAAGTACATGGATATGCTATTGGAGTTTATGCAGTCTGATTTATGGGCTAAAGCAATGCAAGAGAAAGCAGATAAGCAGATTCCTTATTGGTCAGACACTGACCCATTGTAATATAAGATACTAAATTGGTAGTCTCTTTTTGTAATGACAATACATTCCATTTATCCTATGATATAGGTAGATGGGAGGTGTTAATATGAAAGTCAACGGGAGAGATCCATTAAAGCCATATTCAGTAGAAATTGTGCAAGGCAATTATGTAATTACAACAACTATTGATGCTTACAATACTGAAAACCTCTTAGAAATAATAGCTGAAAGATATAAAGATGAGCTAACTGAAAACAAAGAAACACAAATTATTTTCAAGGAAAAAGTAATATCTTAATAATGTTATCTTGTATTAAGTCACATCTAACAAGGTGTGGCTTTTTTATTGTTAAACATGTTAATGACAATCATTTCCATATAACTTATTATTAGTTTAAAGGGTGGTGAGAGTCATGAAGTTAATTCTTAACATGAAAAACGGAACAGAGGATTCCATTGATTTTGGGAGAATAGAAGAAGTTTCATTTGAATCACAATTTGATTTTTTAGAGTTCATAAGACAAAATGTATTAAATAATTCAGAACTTCGTATTGGTGATTTATTGGATACTAAAACGACTTGGTCAGAAGTAAAATCAGTAGAAATTTTAATAAACGATAAATAATACATAAAAGTCGCGCTCACTACGAGTTGCGGCTTTTTATTATTCTTACCCTTTTTCATTAAAAATAAATAGAAAAAACTTACATAATTATATTGACGTGAGTAAATATAAATGATATAATTAAAGTATAGAAAGGGGGTAAGGAAATGGAACTTGAAAGAGTAGTAGCGCTAACAGCATTCGTTAACTTAGCAATCTCACTGGTTAACTTGCAGACAGCAAAAGTAAACAGCAAGAAAAGCAAAGAAAATGAAAAAGACACCACTTCAAAGAAGTAGCGTCCCAAACAAAATTTAAAAACGAAGGTTAAGGCTAGCGACCTTAGCCTTCACATTAAATATAAATGAAATCCAGATGAGATACAATAAAAATGAAAAGCCGAGGTGATTTACATGTCGACTATTACTATAATTCTTACGGTTGCCACGGTCTTGGTTATCGGTGCAACAATTGTTACAATGATAAAAAGTAACAAAAAATAGGCGGTGCAATCAATGGCAGAAAACTACTCTTTCAAAAGCCGTGACGACTTAACGGAATACATTAAAAGCGAAATAATCAATACAACTGAAGCGCTGGAAATACTACAATGCACTCGACAGAATCTAAATAACCTGGTGCAGCGTGGTGTACTCAACCCGATCAAAGACTTACCTAGAGATAGACTATTCTTTAAAGAGGATATTGTTAAACGTAAAAATGATATGGATAAGAAAATTAATAAATGAGTCATATCCAAATGGGTATGGCTTTTTCTTATGCAATTAATTATGAATTGTGGAGGGCTGAACAATGGCAAGAGTAGGAGATATTTCAATCAACTTGAACTTCGATGACAAATCTAAATTAAAGCTACGAGCAATCGCAAAGCATGCAGGTGCATTGGCTGATGAGTTGGATAGGATTGATAATGCAGAAACACACAGCATCGAACCAAACTATTCATCAGAAAAACATTATGATGACGATGGTTGTCCGTATTACGAAGTGAAGTGTCATAAGTGTGGCATTAGTTATAGTGGAGAACTACCAACACGAATAGAAGGCACTGACTAACAACCATGCAGCAATACAAAACAGAACAACAAAAGAAAGCATTCTATCGTTCATCATCATGGGAATCATTACGACAAGAAGCGTTGAAGCGAGACAATTACGAATGCCAAATGTGTAAGCATGAAGGAAAGGTTCACTTAGATTCTCAAAAGGTTGAGGGAGAACGCAAATCCATTCAACTCAATGTCCATCACATAAAAGAAATTGAAGACCATCCAGAGCTTGCATTAGAACTTGATAATCTAATGACTATTTGCTTACAACATCACAACATTGAACATGGTCGTTTCGCACGTAAACCGAACAAATGGGAAGAAGATGAAAGGTGGGAGTGAATTGGAAGCATGGAAGACAATCGAAGGACATAATTATGAAATATCGAATCATGGTAGAGTTAGGAACAAAACTACAAAGAAGATAAGAAAGTTAGAACTTCACGATGGCAAGTATCTTCGAATTAAATTAAATAAAAGAAATTATAGAGTCCACCGATTGGTTGGGCTTTATTTTATTTCTAATCCAGAAGACAAACCAGAGATAAATCATAAAGACGGAAACACGTTAAATAATCATATTGATAATTTAGAATGGGTAACAGCAAAAGAAAATACTATGCATGCTATCAAAACTGGTTTAATAAAAAGGTTAGATAGCGATACAGTAATTAATATTTATTATGATTTCTGGGTTAGGCATATGTTTATGAAAGAAATTATAGAAAAGTATAATGTGACAAAAAATGTTGCAGAATCAATTAAATATAAAACTAATTACAAAGATATTTTATCGAAGGTGAAACTTCAATTAGTTATAGAAAAGTAATACCCCCCACCTATTAGGTTTTGCCAATTCAAAAAGCCCAGGGACCGGGGAGGGCCTCGATTCTCTAAAAATAAACGTTAAAAAATGCTCTTTGGAGGGAGGAGGGGGAGAAATGGAAAAAGGAATAAAAAAAATCGAAAAAGATTTATTAGCACGTCACGCCGACGATCCAATTAAATTAGCTAAAGTCCATCGCTACATACGATTTTTAAAAATCGATTTAAAGTGCGATACTGATATTGATAATGATGGAACAACAATTAGAATCGAAAATGGTTCACAAAACTTTTTGAAGCAGCATCCAGCCATCGCAACGAAATTATCTATTTCGAAAGAGATTGAAAAACTCGAAGACGCTTTAGGAATTAAGGTTGATACACCTTCTCCCTCTGCAGCTTCAACTGTGGATGAAAAAGCTAGGAAGAGCTTAATTTGATTAGCCATAAGTATATTGATGAATATATTAAGCTGTGGCGTGACAGCAAAATCATTTTAAATAAAAGGCGTGAAAAATTAATCGAATTAATTGAGCGCGACATCCTTACAGCTGATGATATGTATTTCGATGAGGAGCAAATCAAAAATTATATTACATTTACGGAGAAATATTATTTCCCTCTCACATTGACGCAAAAATTTAAAACATGCTTTATTTTCTTGTACTATAGTGACGGCTCTTTGGTGTTTGATGAACATTTGGACTATGAAGGTCGTGGCGGTGGTAAAACAGGGCGTATATCAACGCTAGCAAATTACTTTATCAGTGATTTACACGGCATCGATAATTATAATGTGTCAGTAGTTGCAAACAGTGAAAAGCAAGCGAAAATGTCGTTTACCGAGGTATACAATACCATCGATAAAGACGATACGTTAAAAGAACATTTTGACCACAAAAAAGCATTAATTGAGTCTCGTAGTACAAAGTCATTATTTCAATACCATACATCTAATGCAGGCACGAAGGACGGTTTACGAGATGGTTGTGTAATTTTTGAAGAGGTACACAGGTATGAGGATTCAGGTGTTGTGAATGTATTTACTTCTGGGCTTGGTAAAGTTTCTAACCCACGAGTATTCTATGTAGGTTCTGACGGATTTGTTCGAGAGGGCTTCCTGGATAAATTATTAGAACGAGCTGACAATATTTTAGATGGCCACGTAAGCATTCGAGACGATGGTCTTTTTGCATTTATGTGTAATTTGGATGATGAAGCTGAAATGCACAATCCTGAAATGTGGCAAAAGGCTAACTCGCAATTTCATCCACCGTTGAGTAGCTATGCAAAAACACTTTATAAAACAGTGATGAAGCAGTACAACAAGCTAGAGCATGATCCAGATGGATATGAGGAATTCATTACAAAACGTATGAATCTCCCGAAAGTCGATTTGGAAAAAAGCGTTACATCTTGGGAGAAAATAAAGGCTACTAATCAAGGATACAATTTAGATGAATTGAAAAAACGAGAATGTATCGGATGTTTAGACTATGCTGCAGTACGCGATTTTGTTTCAATGGGATTGTTATTTTTAAAGAATGATAACTTTTTCATACCTAAAGAGTTGACGCACTCATACATTTGTAAACCATTTGCTGATAAGCACTACGCATACAGCAAAGAAAAAGCTGAAAACAACAATAAGAAAGACCATCGTAAATTCGCTCCAATTAGAGAGTGGGAAAACGATGGTCTTTTAAGTGTCCTGGACATTGAAACAATGGATCCGCATTTAGTTGTTGGGTGGTTTGTAAAAAGGCGTGAAGATGGTTGGAACATTAAAAAAATCATAGGTGATAACTTCAAGATGGATATATTAAAACCGCTATTTGAAGCGGAAGGATTCGAAGTTGAAGTAATAAGAAATCCAGATGCAGCAAGTGGTTTGTTAGCACCACGAATAGAAATTGCTTTTGAAAACGAGCAAGTTATTTTCGGAGATAATCCGCTAATGCGTTGGTATACGAATAATGTACTTGTTAAGCGACTGCCAAACGGAAATAAAGTCTACCGAAAGAAAGAAGAAGTAAAACGTAAGACTGACGGCTTTATGATGTTCCTGTATGGTGTATGGGGTTCTCGTGACCTAGAGGACAATGATGTGGATGGCGTACTTGATTTCTTAGATAGCATTGCATTTTAACCGAAGGGAGGTGAGGGATTGGGGTAATTTTAGACGCTATTTTAGGTAATAAGAAAATTGGTCAAGAAACCGCTGAAATGTGGGATTTAGATATTTTCGGTGAAGATATTGACCAGCGAACCTATCTAAAAAAAACAGCAATTGAAACATGTATAAATTTTATTGGCCGAACCATTTCGTTATCTGAATTCCGTTTTACAAAGGACGGGAAACGCCAAAAAAATGATTGGGATTATTTACTTAATGTAAGACCAAACACAGACCAAAGCGCGGCGGACTTTTGGCAGGACTTTGTTTATAAATTATTACATGAAAATGAAGTACTTGTGATTTTAAGCGACAACAACGACTTGTTGATAGCGGATAGCTATAACCGTATAGAATACGCTGTATATCCAGATATTTTTAAAAATGTAGTTGTAAAAGGCTATGAATTTAAAAAATCATTTGAAATGAGTGAAGTGATTCATATTTCATACAACAACGAAAAATTCACACGTTTTTTAGATGGTATGTTTAAAGATTATACAGAGTTGTTCAGCCGGATGATTGAAACAAATATGTATTCTAATCAAATACGAGCATTAGCAGGCATTGATGGTAGTACAAAATTAGATGATGAAAACCGAGGGAAATTAGAAAATTTCATCGACCGCATGTTCAACGCATTTAGAAAAAAAGCCTTTGCTATTGTTCCGAAGATTAAAGGTTTCGATTATGAAGAAATCACAAAAGGCGTAAAGAACGAAGGGCGTTCTGTTGATGAATTAGAAAAGCTTAAAAAGGATTTAACAAGTCATGTAGCTAACATTTTAGGCATTCCAACAACACTAATACATGGTGATATTGCAGAGTACGAAACAGCTTTAAAAGCTTATATTAAATTTTGTATTAAACCACTCATTAAGAAGCTACAAGATGAGCTAAATGCGAAATTAATTGATAAAGATGCCTATATGAATGGCGAACGAATTAGTATTTTCGGCGTTGCTGAGATGGATCCTTTAGAATTAGCAAATGCAATCGATAAGCTTGTTGCAAGTATGGTTTACACACCAAACGAAGTACGTGTCATGCTTGGTGATGAGCCTTCCACAGATGAACGCTTAAATAAGCATTATTTCACAAAGAACTATCAAGAATTAGATTCCGTTAAAGGAGGTGAAAACGATGAAACATAAAATCAAAGGTGATATTACTAGCTGGAACTCAACTATTTACGATTTTAATAACAAAATGCGCAACATAAAAGAAGATGAGGACATTACACTTGAAGTCAACTCTTATGGTGGCGATGTTTTCTTAGGAATCGACATTATGAATACTTTACGATCGCACAAAGGTACAGTAACAGTTATTGTTACAGGTATAGCTGCAAGTGCATGCTCTATTATGGCTATGGGTGCAGATGTAGTAAAAATGTATTCAAACACACAATTAATGGTGCATCATGCTTGGACATATGCAGCAGGTAATGCTAAACAATTGCGTAAAGTTGCAGATGACTTAGAAAGTATCGGGGAATCTGTATTAGCCTCCTATACACATCGAGTAGATGAAGAAACGGTTAAACAATTACTTGATGAAGAAAAATTTATGTCAGCTAAAGTTGCTAAAGAGTATGGCTTTATTGATGAAATTATTGATGGTCAAGCTGAAGAAGTAGAATCAGAAATGTTCTCTAATAAAGCTGAAGAGTTCAATAACGCAATTACTTCCACCTCATCTACTGTGGAGGACAATAACGAGCTATTACAAAAAGTTAGCGATTTAGAAAATCAAGTAATTCAGCTACAAACACAATTAAATAATCCAGATAAAGAACCTGTAGAACCGCAAAAAGTTGTGGCCAAACGCAAAGGGTTCTTTTTTTAATACTTAAAACAGGAGGTCATTATAAATGACAATGAAATTAAAAGGACAAATGGAAAACTTCAAGGCTAAGAAAAAAGCCTATACAAATTTATTAAATGACGAAAATGCTACACCTGAACAAATGCAAAACGCTGTAGATGAAATGTTCACAGCATTACAAAATGATTTATCTGAAAAAATTACAACTGAAGCACGAAACGAAGCAACCGATACACAAATTCTAGTTGCTCGTGGTCAACACATCTTAACATCTGAAGAGACAGCATTTTATAACAAAGTTGTAACAGATGGCGGTTTCAACGATGAATCAGTTTTCCCAGAATCTGTACAGGAACGAGTATTCGAAGGCTTAACTAAAGAACGCCCATTTTTAGCTGCTATTGGCTTACAAGACTTAGGAGCAGCAACGAAGTTTATTTATTCTGATCCAACATTAGCGTTTGCATGGAAAGAAATCTTTGGGGAAATTTCAGGACAAGTAAATGCTGCATTCCGTGACGAAAAAATCACTCAACTTAAATTAACAGCCTTTGGAGCTATTCCGAATGACATGTTAGAACTTGGTCCAGTGTGGGTTGACCGTTACATGGTGACGTTATTGATTGAAGCATTAGCTGCAGGTTTAGAATACGGTTTAGTAAACGGTCGTGGTCCAGTGCAAAATGAACCTGTTGGATTACTAAAAGACGTCAACACAGATACAGGTGCAGTAACTGACAAAGCATCAAGTGGTACATTAACGTTTGCACCATCAGAACGTGGTGAGGTTGTTGTAGGTGAGCTATATGGTGTACTTAAAAACTTATCTACTGATGCAAAAGGTAAGTTCCGTAAAATCTTAAATAAAGTTGTTATGGTACTAAACCCTATCGATGCGCTAGCTGTACAGGCTCGTCATACGATTCAGAATGATTCGGGTGTATTTGTCATGAATTTACCGTACAACTTAACAGTTGTTGATTCAGAAGAAATTCCTGTAGGTAAGGTTGTATTCCTTGTACAGGGTGAGTATATTGCGGCAATTGCAGGTGGGTACAAACTTAAAAAGTATGATCAAACTTTAGCTATGGAAGATGCGACACTTTACACAATCAAACGTTTTGCTAATGGTCGTCCAAAGGATAACAAAGCTGCGTTAGTTTATGATTTAGATGTACAATTCCCTGTACCTACACCAGCACCTTAAATTAAGATGTTAGGTGTTTTTTATATGGAAGGAGGCAGTAAATAGTGACGAAGAAATATAAGGTCGTACAGCGCTTTAAAGAAGTGAAACACGACGGACATATTTATGAAGTTGGCGAACAGTATCCTGTGGAGGGTAAACGTGCTACTAGAGCCCGTATCACAGAGTTATCTACAGCAGAAAATAAATACAAGCAAATTTTCATTACTGAAACGAGTGATGAAGATGATTCAAATTAGTAATGAAATTCTAGTTGAATTTAAGGATCGTATGAAACTCAGTGACGATGAGGACGACAATTTATTACGCATTTTAAAAGCTTCCGCAGAGGACTTACAAGCCATTTGCGGTGATTATGATATAAACACTAGTGAGCGGTTTAAAGAACTAGTATTTGAGCGTTCACGCTATGCTTATAACGATGTGCTAGAACATTTCTCCAACAATTTTTTAACGCAAATTGTAAATTTATCTTTAACTAAAGCGGTGGAGGAAAAGACGAATGAATCGTAATCTAAAACCGATCGTTGAGCAAGAAAAATTAAACACAGGGAAAATGCGTAATCGAATAATTATCCAGGAATACGACTCTAAAGCTGTAAATGAAAATGGTTATCCAAATCCTGAATGGGTAACAATCAAAAAACCATGGGCAAAAATAAAAACCGTAAAGGGTTCTGAAACCATTTCTGGATCCGCTGAAGTAAATACTAAAGTAAAAAGATTCATTATCCGTCCAACTGATGGGTTACATGAAAAACAACGTATCATCCACAGAGACATTGTATATGATATTCAAGCGATATTAGAAGATGATGAAGAAGGAGCAACTTATACAATAGTGGCTATTTCAACAGGTAATAAGGTGATGTCATGAATATTGAATTTAGTGGATTACAAGAATTACAACGTGAAATCGAACGTAGTTTAAATCCTGAAAATATTGTAAATCCGACATTGATTAAAGGCGCCGAGCATTTAAGGGATAAGTTAGAGGAAAGTGTTTATCGTTTCGGATTAAGAAAGCGTACAGGTAAATCTGAAGAATCGATGGTTATTGATGAAAAAATTGTAGATGGAACTATTACCATCGGTGTTAGTAATCAAGCGAACGATGCCTTTTACCTCTACTTCCACGAATGGGGCACAAGTAAAATTAGATCACGGCCATGGATGCGCCCTACCTTTGAAAATGAAATGAATCGTATTATTGAAATCATGAAGGACGAAGTGAGAGCGAGGATGCACCTATGAGCATAAATAAAATCATACGTGATGCATTACTTCCTTTAGGTGTGCCAGTCATGTATATGACTTATACAGGTACAGCAACAACTTATATCACCTTTTTCCGATACAACGAACGTGGAGCGTTACAGGCTGACAATAAAGAGCAATTAACACGTCATTCCGTTCAAGTTGATATTTGGGGTAAGGGAGATATAGAAGCGCTCACAGAGAGCGTTAAAGACCAATTACAAGCGATAGGATTTGTGAGGAATTCGTACTTCGAAGATTTTGAGAAGGAAACGAAAACATATCACAAAGCTTATCGCTTTTATTATGACATTCAATTAGGAGAGTGAAATTAAATGAAAGAAATGAAAATGTTATTACCACTTGATATACAGTTTTTCGCAGGTGTATTAATCGGTTTATCTGATATTCACTATACAAAAATTAAACCTGGTGCTACAGATGCTACAACAGCATTTGCTGATCCAATCAAGAAATTAGCTAAAGCAATCGAGGCTAAAGTTACACCAAAAACATCCAATACAGTATTGTACGCTGATGATGGTGCAGCAGAGTCCACTTCAGCAGAAGGTGAAACAGAAATGGAATTTAAAATTGATGCATTGGCTAATGCAGTCTATGCAGATATTTTGGGTAAGGAAACAAATGAAGATGGCGTTGTAATTGATGCATCTGGTGATGTGGCACCTAACATTGCTTTAGCATTTCGTAGCTTAAAATCGAACGGAAAGTACCGTTATTTCTGGTATTTCAAAGGTAACTTCCAACTACCTGAAGAAAACTATAAAACAAAGGGGGAAAGTGTTGAATACAATACACCATCGGTAAAAGGCGTATTTGTAAACTCTGACGTAGTTAGAAATTCAAAAGGCGAAGGAATCAAGCGTATGTTTGTTGATGAAGATGACGAAGGCGTAGATGCATCAGTTATTGCCAATTGGTTCAAAAAAGTTTATACAGGGGCAACGACACCAACACCTTAAAAAATTAATTTAAGAGGGCGATTATCTCGCTCTCTTTTTATTATGTAAATTTATCAAAAGGGAGCGATTTAAATGGCTAGTAAATCAGAAGTAATGAAAGATGAAGGAGTAAAAATTACATTAGGCAGCAAAGAATTCGAAGTAAGGTTTGACTTAAATGCTTTATGTAACCTCCAAGAGAAGTTTGGAGATTTCACTAAAGCATTTGATGGGTTGGAAAAACAGGATTTCAAAAAAATACGATCATTGTTACATGTGGGCTTGGCTAATGGCGAGAACATTAACATCACTGAAGAAGAAGTTGGAACATTAATCAATATGAAAAACATTACAATCGTAACTGATGCACTTACAAAAGCATTTGGTGACGCTATGCCGTCCACAGCTGAAGAGGGAAAGTAACCGATCCGCAAGGCGATAAAGAGTTGCCAGCGGATTTTTTTATATACATCGGAACAGTTCATTTAAACATGGATGAATTAAAAGTGTGGAGGGCAACCCCGCGAAAGCTACTTGCATTATGGGATAGGCACTGCATTCACAAAGGTTGGAAGAAGAAAGAAGAAGAGCAAGTACCACGTGCTTATGCAGACCAAATTCAGTGGTAGAAAGATGGTGAGAAAATGGCTGATGTAGGTGATTTAAGAGTTAGATTATCGCTCGACAATGCACAGTTCGAACGGTCAGTTGCTTCAATGAACCGCACATTACAAGCGATGGGTCAAGAAATACGAGGGCTTCAAAACAGAGGGCGTGAATGGGGCAGTACGATAGAAGGCTTACGTTCAAAGCAAGAGGCGTATAGTCGATTACTTGAAGGACAACAAACAAAGGTACGTCGGTTAGCTGAAGAGTATGAAAAAGCTAAACAACAATATGGTGAACACTCTGAACAGGCAGAACGACTTGCAGTACAACTAAATAGAGCTTCTGCCGAAATGGACCGTACAGAGCGAGAATTAAGGGAAACTACTGCTGAGTTAGAAAGGCAAGAACGAGAATTAGCTAGGTCTCAAACTACATGGGCAAGGTTTGGTGAAGCAGCGTCAGCAGCTGGTGAGAAGCTTAAAACAGTAGGAAACAAAATGAAAGACGTTGGTAAGGAGTTATCTTTAAAAGTAACTGCTCCACTTACAGCATTAGGTGTAGGCGCAACTAAGGCAGCAATTGATTTCGAAAGTGCGTTTGCAGGAGTAAGAAAGACTGTCGATACAAGTGAAGAAGGTTTTAAGAAACTCGAAAAAGGAATTCTCGAAATGGCTCGAACACTTCCGGCTTCTGCTGCTGAAATAGCGGGCGTTGCCGAGAGTGCAGGGCAACTAGGGATAGCAGAAGAAAATATCTTATCATTTTCCAAAACAATTATAGATTTAGGTGAATCTACAAACTTGTCTTTAGAACAAGCAGCTAGTGAATTTGCTCGTTTTTCTAACATCACAGGTATGTCCCAAACAAACTTTGACCGATTAGGATCATCAGTTGTAGCACTAGGTAACAGCATGGCAACGACTGAATCTGAAATTGTTGAAATGGGTATGCGTTTAGCAGCACAAGGTAAACAAGTAGGTATGTCAGAAGCGCAAATCATGGCGTTAGCAGGTACTATGTCCAGTTTAGGGATACAAGCCGAAATGGGTGGTACTGCAATGACTACTATACTCAAAAAGATTCAATCTGCTGTAGGTTCAGGAGGAAAGGATCTAACCGCATTTGCTAAAGCAGCAGGAATGACTGGGGCAGAATTTAAAAAGGCATTTGAAACAGATGCAGTAACTGCTTTAGATTTGCTTGTAAAGGGTTTGGCAAAGTCATCTGAGGGTGGGGCTAATCTAACAACTATCCTTGCTAATTTAGGCATAAAAGGTGTATATGAATCCGATGTGTTACTACGTTTGGCAGGTGCTAGTGATTTATTATCATCAGCAGTAGACACCTCAACAAATGCCTGGAAAGAAAACACTGCATTGACTAATGAAGCAGAACAGAGGTATGCAACAACAGCCGCCCAATTAGCGATGTTAAAGAATAAAGTTGTGGAAGTTGGGATTTCCTTCGGGAGCGTCTTACTTCCTTTTTTAATTCAAATTGTTGATACGTTGTCACCAATTGTTATGAAATTTGCTGAAATTGATAAAACAATACAAATAGTTATTATGGCGATTGCTGGAATTGTAGCTGCAATAGGACCTTTATTAGTTGTTGGCGGTGTTTTAATCTCGTCTATCGGTTCAATAGTTTCTGCTTTCGGAGTCTTTTCGAGTGCAATGGCAGTTGTTACAACTGGAGTGGCTGCTGCTACACCAGGAGTAGGAGCACTTGCGGGCGTTATCACAGCACTTTCAGGTCCTATAGGTATAGCCATAGCAGCTATAGGCGGTTTAACAATCGGTACAATAGCTTTTGCAAAGCACATGAGCAATGATGCTCTACCAAGCGTTGAACGTTTTGGTAAGAAGGTTTCAGATTCTACAAAAGAAGCACTTAACGGATTTTTTGATCTAAGTGAAAATGCATCACAATCTGTCACTAATATGTATGTGACCTCCACAAAAGTAACATCTGAAATGGCAAAAGAGCTTACTTCACAATTTGATGAAATGAATAAAAAGATTGTGGAGGGTATGAAGAAACGTAATGCTGATCAATTATCAGATTTACAGAATTTCTTTATGAACTCATCAGCTTTATCATCCGAAGAAGAACAAAAAATAATAGCTGATACTCAAAAACGTAATGAGTGGGAACTTCAAGAACAGAACACCATGAATGAACGAGTAAAAGCAATTATGCAAAAGGCTGCTGATGAAAAGCGAGAATTAACAGAGCGTGAGCATGAAGTTATTAATAACTACAATCAAAGCATGAAAGAAAATGCTGTAAGAACGTTCTCTGAAAGTGAGCTAGAGCAAAAAGTTATTCTTGAACGCATGAAAGAGAATGCTTCTATAATTTCAGCCGAACAAGCAGCAGAAGTTGTGAAAAATGCTGTTAAGCAAAAAGAAGATGTTTTAAAAGAAGCGAACGAAACATATGAGAAGCGAATTGCTCAAATTATTCAGATGCGTGATGAAACAGGGGTAATATCAGCAGAACAAGCTGATAAGATGATTGCTGAAGCTACTAAAGCTAGAGATCAAACAGTCCTCTTAGCTGAGGAACAACACCAAAAAATTGTAGAAACAGCTCAAAAGCAAGCAGATGAACATGTTGAGAAAGTGAACTGGGAAACTGGTGAAATTTTATCTAAGTGGGAAGTCTTTAAAAATAAACACGCGGATATTTTTAATCTTGTTGAGGAGAAATACAAATTAGTTACAGATTCACTAAAGGAAATTACAACTACTGCTTATGATTATATAAAAACTACAGTGAATGAAAAATTAGGTTTTGTCGTTGATTTTGTAAAAGAGCAACTTGATAAGCTTAAAGAATTTTGGGATGAAAATGGAGAAGCAATCTTTGCCATAGTCAAATTCTATTTTGAAAATATAAAATCCAACATAGAAATGGTCATGGGTATTATCAAGGGTATCTTTGAAATTGTATGGCCAGTCATTGCGGGTTTAGTAAAAATCACTTGGAGCGCGATGAAATTTACGATAGGTAGTGCACTGGATGTAATTTTAGGAATTATACAAACAGTTTTGAAACTAATCCAAGGAGACTGGAAAGGTGCTTGGGAGACAGTCAAAAAAACTGTTGAAAAAATATGGAGTAATATTGAACAGTTTTTCAGAGATGTCGACCTAGTTCAAATCGGTAAGGATATTATCAACGGATTAATCAAAGGTATTGGTAGTATGGCTGATGCTGTATGGGAAAAAGTTGAAAGCATTGCTGACGGTATTACTACAACAGCCAAGAGAATCTTAGGCATCAAATCGCCTTCTCGGGTGTTTATGGCTATCGGACGAGATACGATTCAAGGTATGGAAATTGGAATGGCTGAACGAGAAGATACCCTCAATGCTGTCATGAAGGATTTAACTAATAATTTATTAGATATTACTGATCACTATAAATCCGAAGAAAAGAAAATCACTGATAAAGCAAATGCTGATATATCTAAAATTGAAAAACGCTCTAAAGAAGATGTTGAAAAAATCCTACGAACAGCTGCATCGAAAAAGCGCAAGACGACACAGGATGAAAACATCAAAATTCAACGTATTCAAGAAGATGCAAACAAGAAAATTGCTGAAATCGAAAAGAAAGCAACAAAAGAATCTGTTAACTTGCTTACCAAAGACCAACAAGAAAAGTTAAAAGAAATTAAGTTGTTTATTGATGATAAAAAATCTTTAGGTGAATTAAGTCTTGAAGAAGAAGCTCAAATTTGGAAAGAGTCGTTAGATCAATTCGATTTATATTCAAAAGAGCGTGTTACAGCACAAAAAGCTTATAACAAAGCTATTGAGGATATTAACAAAAGGGATTTAGAGGAAATTAAACAGTACATTGCTGATAAAAAATCATCAGAAGAATTATCGCTTGTTGAAGAAGCAAAGATTTGGGAAAGAACAATTGGGCTATTTGAAGAAGGAAGTAAAGAGCGTATAGATGCACAGAAGAATTATAAAAAAGCTTTTGAAGCTGTTAATAAAGAGATACTATCCGTTAATAAAGACTTTCAAGGTCAGATGCAAACTATTGTTGATGATTTAACAAAGCAAGAAGAGCAATTAAATAAAACTTATGATGATGTGTATAACAAGCGTAAATCAACGCTTATGTCTTACGCGGGAACATTTGACGAATTCAAAGTTGAACTTAATCGAACAAGTACTGAATTAATAGGAAATCTACAATCGCAAGTAGATGGTTTTAAACAATGGCAAGATCAATTCGCAAAGTTATCAGAACGTGGTATTGATGCTGATTTATTAAAGGAACTTTCTGAGTTAGGTGTTAAAGCACTGCCAGAGTTAGCAGCACTTAATAGTATGACAGATGACCAACTGACAAAGTATAGCGAGTTGTATCGTGAGAAATCACAGTTGGCTCGAGAACAAACAGAAAAAGAATTAGTAGGTATGCGTGAAGATACGGATATGCAAATCCAAAAACTACGTGAAGCTGCTAATGATAAATTGAACCTTATCCAGAAAGAATGGGATAAGGCTATTCGTAATTTAACGAGAACAACAGCTAATGAATTATCATCATTACAACAAATCGGAATCGACGCAGGACAGGGCTTATTAAATGGATTAGAGAGCATGCGTGGACCATTGATTGATAAAGCTACTGAAATAGCAAACAGCATTAAAGAAGCAATGCAAGGAGCATTAGATATTCATAGTCCTTCACGTGTAATGAAAGGTTTCGGTATTAATATTGCTGAGGGTTTAATACAAGGCATGAATAGCATGATTGCACAAGTTGAACAGTCTTCCACAGGATTGGCTAATGCAGTAATAGGTGGTCAGAATAGTTATGATTACTCTAAGCAATTTAGTCCAAGCGTAAAAATTTACACACAAGATAGTGGATCGCGTGAAATGGAACGTACGTTACGACGTATGGCATTTGGATTCTAGGAGGTGACGATTTGAATATAAAAGAATTAAAGATTACTAATAGTCGTGACGATTCGATAACATTCGGTCGTCATTTCTTTTTGATTGAAGATTTTCAAATTAGTGGACTTAAAGCAAATGTAAACACATCTACCTTTACGAGTGATGGAGCACATTATCAATCAACTGTGTTGAATGTACGAGAAGTAGATATTCCGTTTTATATCAAACGTGATGGAAATGAAGCTTGGTGGATTGAGGAAAAGCGCCATGAAATGTATACAGTATGTAACCCTAAACATAATCCGATGCGGCTGGACTTCACTACAAAGGGTGGACAGGAGTTTTATTTATACGCTAATGCAGAGATGGCACCTGTTTATAACAATGGTTTTGAACATGACAATAAAAAGTGGTTAAAAGGGTTACTACAATTTATAGCTACTGATCCGTTTATATATGAAAAAGATGATTACTTTGCCGAAATTGGCCTTTGGAATCCAGGGCTTGAATTCGCACTTGACATACCTGAAGGCGGAATAGAATTGGGATACCGTACGCCTTCTACAATGATAAATGTGGAGAACACAGGGCAAGAAGAAACTGGTATGATTATTCGATTTAAGGCTACAGCCACTGTTAAAAATCCTTCGTTAATCAATGTAAATACGTATGAAATGTTAAAGCTTAATACTACAATGCGACCGGGTGATGAAATCTTTATTAATACAAATCGTGGTAAACGGTCAATTATATTAAGCCGAAACAATGTTCAAACAAACGTTTTCAACATACTAAACTTGTCCTCCACATTCTTGCAGATAGATGCCGGAGACAATCTCTTTAGGTATGAAGCAGAGGAGAACATCGACTTTTTAGAAGTGTCGTTTAATTATCGTGCAAGGAGAATAGGGGTGTAAGCATGGTAGATTTATTTGTCTTTGATTTAAACTTCAATGCTCTTGGAGAAATAAGTGAGTATAAAAAGCTTATTCTCCAAAGGAACTATTATAAATTCAGCATGCTTACTTTGATTGTACCTGGAACACCTGAAATGATTGAGCTTTTAAAAATGGACAACATTATTACTACACAATCAAATCCAAATTACGGCTATATCATTCAGCACTTCGATTACATTGATCAAAATGGAAGTGAAATCGAAGTGGTTGCATACTCGCTAAACTTCTTAACCTCTTGGCGAGTTATTGAAAGGCAACAACGGTATGTAGGAAATGTGGAGGACATAATTAAATCTTTCATTTCATCAAATGCAATCAATACTAGTCCAAATAAAGTATTGCCCAATTTAAGACTTGCAGCAAATACAGGCATAAAGATTGTGGACGACAGCACTAAAACAGGTGGGCCTGTAAGTGAGCATTGTTTTGCTTTATGCCAGAAGCACGAAATGAGCTTTGATATTTTGATTAATCACAAGGATAAAAAGTATGAAGTGTATACATGGCAGGGCGAAGATCACAGTATTACTCAAACAGTTTTACCACACGTAATTTTTAGCAAAGAGTTTGATAATGTCATCAAACAAAACTATGTAAACAGCAATGTAGAAACGAGAACAACTGCTATCGTGGCAGGTGAAGGAGAAGGCACTAACAGAAAGACAGCAACAGTAAACGATCATTTAAAAGGTTTTAACAGGCGTGAATTGTATGTAGATGCAAGGGACTTACAAAGCAGTTACTTAGATGATAATAATAACAATGTCACATTAACTCCTGTGCAGTATATAGCAACTTTACAATCGAGAGGTAATGAAAAGTTAGCAGAATACCAAGAAATCGAAACATACGAAAGTGAGATTGATATGTTTGCTCAGTTTGAATACGGCATCGATTATTCACTAGGCGATGTAGTTAGTATCCGAAATGATGAGCTTACAAAGGTGATGCATGCAAGGGTAGTGTGCGCTGAATTAACGGTTGATAGGGACGGCCAAGAATTACGTGTAGAATTTGGCTCGAATATTCCTACATTGAATGAGAAATTAAAAAAGGCGGTGAGGTAATTGGCTATACGAAGTGGAATGTTTAATAGTGTAAATGGCGATAGAAAAGTTGATGCAGCGTTCTTCTCTCTCTTCTTTTCTACTTTCATCGGTGATGGTGTGTTTCCTAATCCATCAACAGGGCTACAAATTGTGGAAGGTCAGGGGATGCAGACTATCGTTAAACCAGGTAAGGGGTGGATACAAGGTCGATTTGTGATAAATGATAGTGACCACATATTTAAGCATGATATTGCTGACGGTGTATTAAAGCGAATTGACCGTGTGGTGATGCGTCTCAATCATTTAACAAGACAAATTGAAATAGTGTTAAAAAAGGGGTCACAGGCATCAAGTCCAACAGCTCCAACTATTCAAAGAGATGCAGAGGCATATGAATTAGTTTTAGCGGATGTTTTAATTAATGCTGGCACTACTCAAATAACACAAGGTAACATTACAGACCAACGATTAAATAAAAGCTTGTGTGGTATTGTGCATGGTTTTATAGATCAAGTGGATACAACAACAATCTTTAACCAATATCAATCATGGTTCAACCAATATAGCACTGGTAAAGCGCTTGAGTTTCAGGAATGGCAAACTCGCGTTACATCAGAACTTGAAGCATGGATTCAAGCTGAAGAGTTAGATTTCACAGCATGGAAACAAGACCAAGAGTTAACGTTCATACAATGGTCTGACGGTCGTAAAGACGCATTCGATGTGTGGTTCGCAACAATCAGAGGGATATTGGATGAAGAAGCCGCGGGTAATATTATGAACGTTATTAATGACCATAAGGATTCTCCAGTACCTCATAAATACTATGATGAAGGACTGGCTCAACCTATGCTATACGGATTAAAGCGTAATGCGGATTTAAACACACCAGCATTTGTATATGGCGCTACCGAGGCAGGTCCATTATCGACAATTAATCTTCCAAGTTACGAACAAGTAGAGGGTGTTAAGACCGCACTCAAAGTCGAAATGGAGAACACTGGTGGTAAGATTGTTGATATTTATAATAAAAAATATAAAGCGGTCATGAGTGAATTAGGTGAGTTTAAAGATCATTTTGGAGTAGATGAAGGCGCTAAATTGGACGATGATTTCAAAGCGAAATATCCTACTATGGCAGCAAAATACAAATTAATGGGTGGATATGTTAGAACACACCTTTGGAATAATATACACTTTATACAAATTGGTCTCGATGTTATATTCGTCGATATGAAAAATCTTACGGTCATTAGTGCACATACAGTATCTCATATCAATTATGTATATTCTGTGAACACTCCTACCAACTATTTCGTAGATTCAAAATATATTTATATAAGAGGGCGTCCTAATACAAACAATTCATTATCATTTGCTGTTTTTGATAAAAATACTTTCCAATTTGTTACTGCGATTCGTTTAGCAACTGCAATATCTGGATTTACTGACCAAGTAATTGTTGGCGAGATGGTTCTACAGGGAAATAGACTATTCGCGACTTGTGCTAGTTTTAATAACCAAATATTTTGTTTTAACCTTTCGTACGATGGTAATGGCGTTCCGACTGGCTTAACATCAGGTAATGTAGGATCATTCGGAAGTGGTAGTGGTAATCCACCTAAAATTTTCTATGGTGATTCTGAATTTTTATACGTAGGTTATATTACTGGTGGACTCACAATAGAGAAACGAAAATATAATTCAGTAACGTTCTTATATGACCTTATAGCAAGTAATACGAGCCCAACTAATGGATTTTCTACTAATCCCACTTGGATTTATAAATATAAAGTAGACGGCGTTAACTACATGCTAGTCCATGGAACGAGTAATTCTACTATCAATGTTTTAAATATGGATACGATGTCTCTGCATAATCAAATATTTAGCGGACAATCAGACCAATATCCGACATTCGATTATGACAAAGGCGACAAGTTATATATACAACCACAAAGTGCAGTTTTTGTAGATATAAACGGTCTAGTATTCGAACAATATTGCGAGTTGACTTTGGTCGGCAACCTTTGGTATCCAAAATGGAATTTTACTCCGGTATTGAAAAGATATAATAGTGATGCCAGTATCGCCATATCGAGGATATTTATGTTGGGATCTAGAGGGTTTGTTAAAGATGGAGTGTTGTGCGCATACAGATCTTCGCCTATACCTGGTGGTTTAACAGGACACTTTAAATACGATAATATGTCAGTGTTAAGTCACTACAAGGAGGTTATTGAATGATTGGTTATGCATATCCTAATGGCGATGGCTCGTACGCGTTATTCTTCAATATTAATGGCGTTCCCGAATGGATGCGTCCTATTGTTGAAGAAATGACGATTCCTGAAGGCTCTGGTATTTTACAAAAAAAAGAGGATGGTTCTTTCTATTATGAACCGTTCCCGATAGACCATGTGCCGACTCCAGAACCTGAGCCAGAGCCAGTACCACCAGTCGAAACTATCGAGGAAAAAATAAATAATTTATTTAACATGACAGAACAAAACAATTTAATTACAGTCGATGCTGTATTAGGTGTTTATGAAGAAGTTCTTGCATTACGTGAAGAAGTAGCAGCATTAAAAGAAATAACCAACAATGTTTAGAGCGCTGTTGCTAAAAATAAAATTAAAACTAAAATTGGAGGTCTACAAAATGGTAGATGGATATGTATTATTAATTGCAAACACTGACAAAACAGGCTCAACGATTGATCGTGTGCCAGCGAAATTAAAAGAACAGGTACTAGCAAAGTTAAATGCACTCGGGCTAGACGGATATGGAAACCCAATTGAACAGATTACAGGTGAGACGCAAGCATAGCTTAGCGTTATTTTTTATGCCTTCCACAGATAATTGTGGAGGGCTTTTATTATACGAAAAGGAAGGTGTCAGATGAAAACAGACACACTATATACATCAATCGTAGGTGGTTCAATGGCTTGGGTCGCCTATTTTGTTGGGGGCATTGACCATCTAATTAAAGCTTTTATTATTTTTATGATTATTGATTATGCACTCGGATTAATGGTTGGATATGTTTACAAAAATATTGAGAGCAAAAAAGCATTTAAAGGCTTATTCAAAAAAACAGCAATGGTATTAATGGTCATTGCTGCAGTGCAATTAGACTTAGCAACCGAGAGTGGGAACTTCATGCGTAATGCAATGATTCTTTTCTTAATCGGTATGGAAGGCATCAGCATGATTGAGAATCTTGGCAAGTTAGGAATCAAGGTGCCTAAGTTTTTATCTAACGCATTTACGCAACTTCAAATCGACAATGATGATAAAAAGGATGATGCAAAATGAGTACAAGCGTAACAACTACATGCCGAGACTTAGCAGAACTTTTACCTGTAGCACAAACAGCATGTCGATTGCTATTTCAGGAGTGCTATAAAGCAGGCATTAAGAACATCTTCATTACTGAAACATATCGCTCACAGGAACGGCAAAATTACCTGTATGCACAAGGTAGAACACGACCAGGACAGATTGTTACTTGGACTTTAAACAGTAATCATAAATCACGATTAGCATGGGATATTGCGGTTGGTCCTCCACAGTCATTATATGATGTCATTACTTTAAATCGAGTAGGGGCTATTGCACGAAAGCTAGGCATTACTTGGGGCGGTGATTGGATAGGAAGTATTGACCGACCGCATTTTGAAGTGAAACCAACTTGGTTAATGCCTAAAGGCTATAAATTAGAAGGACAAGTAACCGTTCCGACTAATAGCAAAGGACAAGTACAATTAATTGTGGAAGACAAGAAGGAGGAAATTATAGTGGCAAATACAAATTGGAATCCAGGTTCACCAGCTATGAAAACTGAAACAGAAAACTTTATTACTCAGGCAGTGAAGGAAGGTATTATTCAAGATTCACACTTAAAGGATTTACAAAATGGAATTATGACAACGGATCGTTTGATTGGTTTGTACATTACAATCCAGCAAAGACGGAGAAAATAAATAATAATGGCCAGCAAAAGTAAATCTAGCCATAGTTTTTGTATCTACAATTCGTATTAAATTGTTTCAAAAAATTAATAAGTCGAATTTTTAATATAAAAACCTGATAAATGTATCTTTTTTACTAAGTGTTAGTAATCATGGCGCCAAAAGGTGGCGGTGCATTTGGCGCGAAGAGGCGGTATTAACGATAAAATGAATTATAGCGCCAAAAAAATGGCGTAAGGTGACTGTTGATTTGGAAGTATTAGTAATGTTAGGATTAATTTAACTCGAGTGTAAGTGAATTTGCTATAGCAAAAAAAGTACTAAAATAATCAAAAATCAGATATTGCTAAAAAAATAATTTATATGATAGCCCGGTAATAGACAATCGTGATATCTCGGGCGAGTATGGTATAACTAATGAATCTGCTGCGATTGTTATTGGTGGTTATAACTTCGCATGCTCAAGAGAATAAATACCATAATTAAAGGTTAGACAACGAATAAGTGAATGACATTCCTAACGTTTTTTGTTATTCTAATGCCAAACAATATAAAGGAGGAGAAGAAATGGATACTAAATCAACAGAATTTGAGGAGTTAGAGAAGAAAGCTATCTTTAAAATAAGTAAAAAGTTTAATAATAGCTTTTTTATTATAATTTCTTTAATATTTATTGCTATAGTTATTGGTTTATTCATTAACTCCTACTTTGTTCATAAAGAAATATTATATGCTTCTAATATGTGCTATGAAAACAATGGTTTTCCCATCGTAGAAAGAGGTTTTATGTCACTTTCTTGGGCTGTTACTTGTAAATAGGGTAACCAACCCTTGCAACCCTTGAATGCCCAGGTACTCAATTAATTTTGAGCCTGGGCTTTTTTTGTTTCCAAAAATTTTATCTTGCCAAAGTACGAACAATTGTTCTAATATAAATACAAACGAATGTTCTTATAGAAGGAGTGTACAGTGATGAAAGAACAACTGGTAAAGGCTATGCAACGCAATCAAATAGTAAACATGATGTATGTGTCCAAAAATGGTGAGATTACAAAAAGACGAGTAAAACTTATTAAGGTTATCGGTGATTCATTCCAAGCATACTGCTTTACACGACAAGCAAAGCGTACTTTTACTATCAATAACGTCTTGGCAGTTGTTCCAGTCCTTCAAAGAGAGCGTATTGTTGTATGATAAACGCGGAGCAAAGACGATTACTTCATAAATACGTAATTTATGATATGGCCATTCAAGCATTGCAACGTGACTATCAGGTGATTGAAAAACTTAAAATGAGTAAAGTATATTTGCCAATACTCGATAAGCTTTTAGATGACATTTCACAAGAATGTTACAACTCCAAAAGACTGTTGGCTAAAGATAAGATTAGAGTCGTGAGATGGGTAAAGACAGATGAATACTTTAGTGATTTAATTGTTGCTACAGCAGGTGAGGACCTTGTGTTGACGTATGCAAATATGGCTTTGAAAACGCAAGTTGAAAAATTATTATTAAGTCATCTAAATAAACAACCAGGCGCTCATAGTTAATTGAGTACCTGGTCTTTTTTTGTTTATTGTTTGTTAATAATGCCTAAGCGTTCCTTAATTGCGAACTGAAGTAATTGAGAGAAATTTATATTTTCTTTTTCTGCTGCATCATTTAACCATTTAGGAATTGTTAAAGTTTTTTTAACAGCCTTGTTTTCAATCTCATCTCTAATATAATCTGTTCTTACTTCTACAATAGAGATAAATGCACCTTGTGGAAGGTCGATATTACTTGGATTTGAAGGGGTTGGAATTTGTTCTCCATCTTCCTCCATTCCATATAAAAAACCTGCTAATACATCTTTAGCCATGTATACTGATTCATCCATATTAGAACCTTCTGTAATACATCCTGGTAGGTCAGGGAATGTTATTGTAAAACCAATCTCATTGTCAGTGCCCGGATCAAAAATTGCTGGAAAATAATATTTAGCCATCTATATAAAACCTCCTTGCAGGAGGACTATTTAAGTCCTGCCTGCTTTAGTATTGAGTTTGTAGTTTTTATTAAAAGGTCTTTCTTCGGATGTGGAACTGTTACAGTTCCTTTTTTAGTAGGATGTTTAAAGTGATGATGACTTCCGACAATCCTATGTAAATACCATCCATCTTTATTAAGTATCTTTATCATTTCTCTTGATGATATGTCTTTCATCTCCTTTCTATACTCTTATTATAACACGTATTATTTATACGTACAATATATATTTTTAATTTATTTTCCTTTTTTACTAAAAAAATCTAAATAAAAAGCCACTCGATTGAGTGACTTTAAATTATATTAAGATTTAATGGACACCGATTTCTGTAGCGTTCATAGCACCTGTCATTCCTACAACGTTATTTACACCTAAATCAGATGCAGCATATCCATCACCAGACAATGGTCCCCAAAATTCTAGGATATCTCCATTCGTTGCATCTATTTCATGTGGTGTGAAGATAGGCATTATATAACCCTGTTCATTCTTAATTAATAAAGCATCTTCCATGTTGCCAAATAAACCTTCTAATTTCTTAACACCAACTAATTCACCTTTAAAATAATAATTCATTCCTTTGAATTTTGATTCGGTTTTATCATAAAGCATAGCGCCTGGTTCTGCTGGATATTTATCTGCATTTTCTTCGCCTTCAGTACGAAAAGTAGGTTTGCTTTCTACTTGAGGTTTACTATCAGTAACTATAGTTTCTTCTGCATTAGCAAAACCGAACTTATTGTCTAATTTTTCATTGACGAAAAGTAGACTAATTTTAGAATCATCATCGCCTTCAAAGATGTATTCTATAATTGAAGAATTATAACTGTTTACATGTTCCTCTTTTGCTTTACCTCCAACGATTTTCTTTACTTCTTCGTAACTCATGCCTTTTTTCAATTTATTAAATTCCTCATTAGTTACTTTGGGATCGTTCACGGTCTCGTCGGTATCATTAATAGCACCAATCGCACCTAAGATAAATACCACTATTAAAGTGATAAACCACCATTTTTTGTAGAATGGTTTTTTATCTTCCTTAAGTTTTATATTCGACATCTATATTCCTCCCTCTATATTTCCATTTTAGGAAATCTGGTAGCGAAAGTACATACAAAAAACAGACAACTGTAATTAGTTATCTGTTTCTTCATCATCTACTATCATCATTAATTCGTTCATATCTGTTATCTCAAAGGCATTCACTAGTTCATCAATTGCGTGTTTTGTGTAACTCTTAGTTTTGTTATTATACAACTCGCTTATTGTACGAGCTGAAAGTGTAGTTCGCTCCGCTAAATCCTTCTGTTCCCATTCACGTTCTGCAAGTAATACCCTCAGTCTTAGTTTGACTACTTTCGCCATTTACTCACCACCATATTATATTTATTCGTAACTTAATTATAAAATACTTCTTTGAATTACGCAATTTTTATTTGACTTACGAAATTCGTAAATGCATTATGTATTTAAAGAGTTGAATCGTAATTTAAAACCGAATTACGAAATTGAATAACGAATGAGAGAAGGTGAAATAGAAATGGCATTCGAATACTTAGCACAATACACAACATTCGATTCAGTAGTAGATATGGATAAAAGTGTGGAAGACCACATGGCGGTTCACTATTACGACCTAACAGAATCAGAACGAGCTATCGTATACAAACTTGCTAGTCACAGCTTAGAACATACTGGCGCGTGTCATTTAAAGGCTTCAACAATTGCTGATGCATTGGAGATCAGTACAAAGACAGTTTATCGAAGTGTAAAGAAATTAGAGTCATTTGGAATCATCGAAAAGGTAACGCAAAGCAAATTAAATGGCATTAAAGGAGCAAGCATTTATCGCATTCTACCGTATGTCCCATCGAGCGTGTCCCAACGAACGATAGTCGATGAAATCAGTAATGACGCGGTTTGCCGTCCACAATCTGAAAACCTATCTTTAAACTCTTTTAATCTTTTAAGTTCTAAACAAGCAAATAATATTATGAGCCTTGGTAATGAATTGGCTTTGCAAGCTGAAAAGAAAACAGAGTACATGAACGAGTACCAAGTGATGCTGTTCGATTTCATGAATAGCTTGCCATTAGCTGATAACTTGAAAGATGAATTACACAAGTTTGTATTAGCTGCACAGGTTCAAAATGCACCTGACTTCATTAAAGCGAAAAATGTTCTATTCAAAATTGCAATGGATATTAAAGAAGGTACTTTAACTGTAGCTAGTACATTAAGAGCCGTATTTGTAGGAGCATATAACAAGGCTATTGACCGTTTAGAAAGTAAGTCGAGTAAATCTTCATCTATAGAAGAAACTCATACTAAAGAACGTCCAGTCCCATTTTACGACTGGCTAAATGAGCGAGATAGTAGTGCACAAATATGTAGTAAACCGTATTTAGAAAATTGGCTAGAATGGTAATCGCTATGAACTATAGGGGACTCAAAAAGGGGTTTAGTCAGTTTGGAGCTCATAGCGATTCCCCCTTACAAACTTCATCATTCACTAATTCTTTATATTTTAATCAATAATAAATATGCCCGATATTGCGCCCGATTGATTACCGTATGGGAATTAGATGGGGCATGAATGGAATGCAATTGTATCAAGGTTTCAAGCTTCATTTTAAAATGCTCATTTCATGCAACTCTTACTATCGTAAGAGAACCGTGACGACTATGAATTGAAGAAGGGATGAAATTGTGCTGTTTGAAATTTTAACAACTGGATTAATGGGTGGAATTGCATTAAAAGCTTTTTCGCAACACAAGGGACTGTCAACAAATGATAGCGGAAAGATTCAACGAATTATTTCTCTTGCTGGATTAAACGTTAAAGATGGTAAGGACACATTGACAACTCAGCTTAATAGAAAGAACCAATACGAGTGGGGTTGGGAATATAAGTACCGTATACCTTTAGGTCGTTCCTTCAGTGACTATGAAGCCAAGCAAAAGGTCTTAGAAGATGGACTGAATAATCGTAAGAAGAACGTTACCTTTAATGATTTACGTCAATTAAATTTCAGCGGAGATCTTTTTCCTCAGCTTCAACAATTGTGGAAGGCAAAACTGACGGAGCAAAAGGAAATTGAATTAGCTTATGATGGCTTATTAATCGTAAGAGTGTATGATAAACCACTCACTAAAGAAGTCTCTTTCATTCCAGGAGAAGGTTGGAAAGTGCCTGTAGGAGTTACAAGGGCTTTAAACGAATTAAAATATCACAACTTTGAAATGATGCCACATGTAGTCCTTGGTGGAGCTACACGATATGGCAAGAGTAATTTTATCAATTCAACCATTTGTAGTCTGGTGCAAAGTAATCCTGACCACTCTAATTTTTATTTAATCGACCTAAAAGGTGGAGTAGAACTGTGCGACTATGAAAACATTAAACAAACGGTTTCCATTGCATACGAGCCACATGAAGCCCTCCACACTTTACAGATGGCATATGAAAAGATGCGTGATATTCAACGTGATTTAAAAAGAATGGGTAAGAAGAGTGTCCAACATGCGAGTATTAAAGAACGTTATTTTGTCATTGTCGATGAAGTAGGGGAATTAAATCCATCTGAGGCAGTTACAAAGGAAGAAAAGCGATTAAAACTAGAATGTCAAACGATTATGAGTCAAATAGCAAGGCTAGGTGCAGGTCTAGGATTTAGGCTAGTCGTAGCAACACAATATCCAGTAGGCGATGTTATTCCACGACAAGTAAAACAGAATGCAGATGCGAAGCTTTGCTTTAGAGTCCAATCGGCGGTTGCATCACGTGTTGTACTGGATGTAGAGGGAGCAGAGTCTTTACCAATGATTAAAGGTCGCGCTATTTACCAAACAGCCGATAAACGTGAAATACTTCAAACACCACTAATCACTTCACAAATTATCCACGATACTATACAACCTCACATTATCGAAAAGAAAGGGGAACGCGTTGAAGAAACACCTATCAAACCGAGACGAACAGATACTGTTACTTTTGAAGAAGTTTGATTTCATGACGCGTGATCAACTTAGTCGATATTTCAATTTAGGAAAGAAAAGAAATACAAATAGAGTCCTGCACAATTTATCAGAATATTTATCATCCATTAGAGACGGCTACGAAACGATTTATTACCTTAGTAAATTAGGTCGTGTATATGTTGGCTGCGAGAAGGTACGTAGGGTAGGCGGGCATGTATATCACACCATCATGCGAAATGAGTTATGGCTGTTCTATAGGTGTCCGAGGGATTGGAAAAACGAAGTGAAAATATCCGACGGCACTACAAACATCATTGTGGATGGCATGTTTTCTCAAAATGGATTTAAGCACTTTTTAGAAGTCGATAATTTACAAACCATGAAGCAGAACCGTGAAAAGATTAAACGCTACGGAATGTTGATGGATAGCCTGGTTAAACAAATTGGTTATTATCCAACCATTGTATGGCTTACTACAACTGAATTAAGACGTAAGCAGCTAGAGGAATCCTGTGAAGGGCTAAAGTGCAAAGTGTTTACGATTAACGATATTCAATAATAAGGGGGATATTAAATGGTATTCAAAAAGAAAATGCAAGTGGTGCCAGCTAGTGAGTTTACAGATTATACGGAGCGATTTGAAGCACTGGATAAAATGCGTGAGGAATCTAAATTTGCGACTCGTAAAGATGTTGCATTAATGACAGCCATACCTACAGTTGGGGCAATCGGTTTGTTTGCATATAACAAGATGGCGAGTGTGCCATCCACAATTAATGATGTAGCTGCGGTACAAAGTGTACAGCAATCTATACCGGTATCTGTAGAGCCAGTACAATCACTTGTAGATGCGTATACATCGACTGCTATTCCTGTGAATGCATTAGCTCAACCAACTGGAGCAATTGCAGATAAGTCCCTTGAAATGTTAGCAAATATTTTAGATCCAATGATTCAGGTAATGGTTGCAATATCTTTCCCAGTTGCTTCAGTGATAATGATAGGTGCATGCTTCTTCTTTATGTTTGGGAATAGCGAAAGAGCTTGGAATACAATTATGAATGCAGGATTAGGATATGTATTAATTCAAATGTCACCATTATTTTTGGAGATACTTAGAACGATTGGTAAGGCTGTATAATAGAAGAAAGACCACTCCATGATGGGTGGTCTTTTTGTTTATATTCCCCATCATATCCCCACCAATGATAGAAAATAAGTAGAGATAAAACAAGTATATGACTAGATAAAACTAAATAAAAAAATAACCGATAAACCCTTACACTTCAAAGGTTTACCGGTTATACAAGAATACGAATAGATACACCTGAATACAGCGTTTCTACAAGAAGCGTTCATGGCTGTACTGAAGATGGATGATTCGAAGTAAC
>NZ_JBIVOE010000017.1:0-31332 GCF_044753985.1 Lysinibacillus sp. NPDC093210
TTTGATGTCCAAAATTTTGTTTCGTTCACTAACGAAGTTAGCTAGTAAAAACTATATTGATTACGTTTTGCTTGTTCAGTTTTCAAGGTTCATTTTGTCGCTTCGTATTTCAGCAACTCTTATATAATACCATCTTTTCAAATCGATGTCAACAATTTATTTTAATTGTTTTTGTTTTATATAAGTTGTTTCAGTTGTTATCTTAACGACTCTTATTACTATATCACAATATTTACAGTTTGCAAGTCTTTTATAAGAAAAATATTAAAAAAGTGATTCCTAGCACACCTGGAATTCCTAATATTGCAATTGTGAACACTGAAAACAGGTTAATCGGGACATTATAACCGCCATATCCAACACCTAAATGGATAATGAATAATAATAAAAATGCAAATGCAAATCGGAACCAAAAAACAGATATCCCTTCTAATACTTTTCCTAATTTAACATGCCTTCCTACTATATAAAGAAAAAGAAGCGCTACAGGCACACAAACACTTACAATTACGATCCACGGCATCCAATTGCCTCCTTCGATAATAATTATGTAAGTTTATGATTCCCATGTCGCTTCTATAACTCTCGACTATTATTTAATTAACACTCGTCGAATTCTAGCTTCTTTAAATAAATAGAAATGTATACTTTCAGCAGCTTTCCGTTGAGCAATAATCTCTAAATCATAATCATTTAATAATTCTTCAATCACTTTCGCTTGTTGTAAATCTTCTTTTGTTTCTTTAATGAGATTCACAAGCTTTTCATCAAATTCTTTTTTTAGCTTTCCTTTATTGCGGAAGAACATCTCAATCCCTCACTCATAACTCTCGGCGGCCTTCCATTGCCTTCGATAACGTTACTTCATCAGCATATTCTAAATCTCCACCTACAGGTAATCCATGCGCGATACGAGTTGTACGGATACCTGATGGTTTGACAAGACGAGAAATATACATAGCTGTCGCTTCACCTTCAATAGTAGAATTCGTTGCTAAAATAAGCTCCTGTACAGTTTCATCTTGTAGTCGAACTAAAAGTGAGGCTACATTAATATCCTCTGGACCGATACCATCCATCGGTGAAATAGCTCCTTGTAGCACATGGTACTTACCATGGTAATCACGCATTTTTTCCATTGCAATAACATCTTTAGTATCTTGGACAACACAAATTACAGAAGCATCACGTTGTTTATCCGTACAAATATGACATGGGTCGATATCGGTAATATTGCCACAAACAGAGCAATAGCTTAAATTACGCTTTGCCTCTATTAAAGCTTTTGAAAAGGATAGAACGTCATCCTCTTTCATTGTTAACACAAAAAACGCCAGTCGAGCCGCGGTTTTCGGCCCGATACCTGGCAATTTCATAAAACTATCAATTAATTTAGATATTGGTTCTGGGTAATACATATTGTTACCTCCTAGAATGGAAGGTTCATGCCTTGTGTGAATTTACCCATTGTTGCATTTGTTTTTTCTTCCACTTTTTTAAGTGCTTCATTCGTTGCAACAACAATTAAATCCTGTAGCATTTCGATATCGTCAGGATCAACTACTGAAGTATCAAGATTCACTTCTACAACTTCGCGTTGACCTGTAACTGTTACTTTGACCATACCGCCGCCAGCAACACCTTCAAATTGTTCTACATTTAAAGCTTCTTGAGCTTCCATCATTTCTTTTTGCATTTTTTGCATTTTCTTCATCATGCCTTGCATATTTCCCATTCCACGCATAACCTATTCCTCCTAAGTAATCAGTCTTCAACAATTTCAATAAAATCCTTACCAAATAGCTTTTCCGCTTCCGTCACAAGTGGATCTTGTGATGCAAGTGGTTGTGCATCATCGATAAATGGTTCTTCTGGCATTTCTGCCGGTGGTGGTTCTAATAATTCAACATTCGGATCATCATTAACTAGCTGTTCTTTCTTTTGTTGTAATCCGTGATCACGAATGAACTCTTCACGCAACTTTAACCAGGTTTCTTCAGGGGCACAAAGCATTTCATACATCGTGCCCGTTTGACCTGCAATTAATTGTGTGAATTGTGCTTTTAGCATTTGATTATCAGCAACCATTTGACAATGAATATCATACTTGAATTTTAACACAAAAGCACTCGAAGATGCCGCAACAGGTTCAGCTTCTGCTAAAAGTGCTGATTGTGACTTTTGCAATTGATTTAATGCTTGCGCCCATACAGCTTTTAAACGCTGCACATCTTGCTTTGTCGCATCTTTAAGCACTTCTTGAATACGACCAGTAGGCGCTTTGTAGCCGTTTTGACTTTTTGCGCGAGGACGTTGTTCTTTTGCAGCTTGAACAGATTGCGATGGTGCCCCACTTTGTAATTGCGCTGACAATTGTTGCACCATTTGTTCAAGTGCCACTATTTTTTGTGCAAGCTCTGGACTCATTACCGCTTCACTTGACGTAACGTCGTGATTTACTACACCACCTGAAAACTGAGTCATTTTCAGCAATGCCGTTTCCAAATAAATTTTTGTATGATGAGAGAAACGCATTTCTTGTTGTGTTTTCGCTAAAATATCAATGTATCCATAGAGCATATCTGGAGCAAAATCATGCGCCAACGCAAACACACGCTCTTCCGGTGATACTAGCTCTAACAGTTCAGCTAAATTCTCACTCGTTTGCAAAAGAAGTAAATCACGGAAAAATGTAATTAAATCTTCTGACAAACGCAATGGATCTTTTCCATCTGCAATTAGCTGTTCTATAAGCGCAAGCATTTGTGCAACATCTTTCACCTTTAAAGCTTCTGCTAAATCATAGAAAACATCTTGGCTAATTGAGCCAGTAACTAAAAGCGCATCTTCAAGTTTCAGCATCTCACCACTGAAGGATACAACTTGATCTAGCAAACTTAATGCATCACGCATACCACCAGCAGCTGATTGTGCAATTACTTTAAGCCCTTGTTCTTCAAATGGTAGCTCAATGTCTTCTAATACTACCTTCATACGCTCAATAATATCGTTGGTTGAAAGTCGTTTGAAATCAAAACGTTGGCAACGTGAAATAATCGTCGCTGGTAATTTATGAGGTTCTGTTGTTGCTAAAATAAATACCGCGTGTGATGGTGGTTCTTCTAACGTTTTTAAAAGCGCATTGAAGGCACTTGTTGACAGCATATGCACTTCATCAATGATATACACTTTAAACCTGCTACTTGCAGGTGCAAAACGTACTTTTTCAATAATGTCACGTATTTCTTCCACACGTGAATTAGAAGCCGCATCAAATTCAATAACATCTGGATGTGAACCATCTGTAATACTTAAACAAGTCGCACACTCATTACACGGTTCGCTTGCTGGAGCATGCTCACAGTTTAAAGCCTTGGCAAAAATTTTGGCTGTACTTGTTTTCCCGGTTCCACGAGGTCCTGAAAACAAATATGCATGAGTTGTTTTATTCGCTAGGAGAGCATTTTGCAGCGTTCTTTTGACATGTGCTTGACCTGACATTTCTCGGAATGATTGTGGTCTATACACACGGTAAAATGCTTGATACGTCAATGATTTCCTCTCCTCTTCTTTTTAAATATTAATAAAACCATTATAGCATCGGCTACCTTGTTTATAAAACAGTGGCCTTTTTTAGAATATAAAAAAACGCATTCGCCTACAGTAGACGAATGCGTTCGAATTGGCAATTTAATGCCGTGCACCTTTCTTCGACAGCCGCACATAAGCGTTACTCTTGTCGTTAGCTCAGATTAGGCAACCCCGCGGCACATGAATAAGGCCACTTAATGCTGCTTCCTTCCGGACCTGACATGGTTCATGGGTATCCATTGCGCAGGACCCAATCGTCAACACTACGTGCAAAAGGCAGACCAAACAATACGGACAGCCTCGAAAAAGGAATTCAGTCTCGCTAGAGCGGATTGCGAGTTACAGGACACCGCTACCTTCCCACCTAGCACGGCAATAACTAGTATACTTTCAGTTTTCATAAATTGCAACGAATTGCACAAATTATTTAAGTTCACAATTACTAAATAATATAATCATTATAAACAAACATTATTTTTTAAAAAGATGTTGACAGAGAAATTAAAACATGATAAATTAGTTTCTGTCGATAAGACAGCACAGCAATATAACATGGAGGTATACCCAAGTCTGGCTGAAGGGATCGGTCTTGAAAACCGACAGGCGGGTAACACCGCGCGGGGGTTCGAATCCCTCTACCTCCTCCATTTTTAAAAATACCGACTACATAATGTAGCCGTTTTTTTTTGCTCAAAATAGTATGTCATACTTATTAAATACCACTTCCGTTTAGGTTGTGGTATTTTTTTATTAGCTATTTTGCTCTACTAATAATTTAGGGAGGATTTTAAATATGTACTCGAAGGTTTTTTTATCTCGCACTTCCCTCACTTGGATTTTATTAATTGCCATATTAACTGCTCTCGGTAGTGAAATTAAAATTATCCCATTCGCTAATACTTCTTTTCGATTTGGATTAGGAACTATAATTTTCTTTTTATGCACACTGCTTAAACCAACACCTATTATTTTTGCTGGCATCGCAACAAGCATTGTAACAACTGCTTTACGAGCGGCTATTAGTTTCTATACACAAAACATATCAATATTAGAAGGTATTTATATTCATTTACCTGCAGCTACATTTTATTTATTATTTGCAATATGTCTGCAATTTTTAAATATCCATCAATATCGTGAAAAGCCACTTAAGTTAGGATTTCTTGTAGCGCTAAGTGAGGTTATTAGCAATTTAGCGGAACAGTTGCTACGTTTCTTTGTACAATCGTATACAATTTTATTCATTCATGACTTACTCATCCTATTAGCAGTTGCTTTGTTACGAAGCTTTTTTGTTGTCGGTATTTATAGCTCTATTTTAATTGCTGAGCAAAAAAAGCGCGTACAAGAAATACTTACTATTGGTTCAGACTTATATGTAGAGACACTTTATTTAAAGAAATCTATGAATCATATTGAAGCAATTACCGCTAATGGATTTGATTTATATCGCCAATTAAAAGCGCAGGGCAATCGCTCAGAAAGTATACAGGCACTTCATATTGCCCAGGAAATTCATGAGGTTAAAAAAGATTCCCAACGTATTTATGCAGGTATATCTAAAATTGTCGGCGATAAGAGCTTTGGCTCGCTAAGATTATCAGAATTATTACATTATATAGAAGACGGTAATAGTAAATACAGTGAATTACTCGGTAAAGATATTCAATTTAACATTACTTTAAAGACCGATTTTCTAACGAATGAGCATATCGCCCTTCTAGCACTTTTAAACAATTTAACTGCCAATGCCATTGAAGCAATAGAAGGACAAGGTGTCATATCTATTGATATTCAACAACAAGAGGTTGATACTGTAATAACAGTAAGTGATGATGGAAAAGGAATCTCCGAAAGTGATCTTTCTATTATTTTTGAACCTGGCTATACGACAAAATATAATGTCGAAGGTGTAGCAGCTACAGGAATTGGACTTTCACATGTTGCTGAATTAATTTCTAAATTAAACGGCTCCATTTCAGTTGAATCAAATAACTTTAAAACAGTGTTTAAAATTATAATTCCTACGCAAACTATTCAAACGGGAGAGACTTAAATGAGGTATTTTATTGTAGATGATGATCGTGCAAGTCGCGTGATGCTAAAACAAATTATTGAAGATAGTGGTTTAGGTACAGTCATCGGCGAAGCACGTAATGGAGTGGACGCCATTCCTCAAATATTAATGACACAGCCAGAGTTTGTGCTAATCGATTTACTTATGCCTAAGCTTGATGGTATAGCTACAGTGGAGCATCTTCTTCAAAATCGATTTGAAGGACAGTTTATTATGATTTCTCAGGTTGTAAATAAAGAAATGGTTGGCGAGGCGTATGAACAAGGTATTGACTTCTTTATCCATAAACCGATTAACCGTATTGAAGTTGAGAATGTTTTACGCAAAACTACAGAACAATTTCGCCTAAAAAACTCTCTTTTAGTTATTCGGCAATCGCTGACTAACATCGACCTAAGTGAGCAGATAAACAATAAGGCCACATCACGAGATCATATCCAATCTATTTTAAATGATATGGGTATAGTCGGAGAGATTGGCAGCGAGGATATTATAGCGATTATTGAAACATTGCTAGCACATCAACATAAGATTGCACCACTTCCTCCTTTAAAAGAGCTCTATGAGGAAATAGCAGCTGTTACGAAGGCCACTCCAGATGAAATTTTAAAAGAGAGCAAAGCCATTGAACAGCGAGTGCGTCGAACAATTTTAGCAGCGATGATTAATCTCGCCAATTTAGGGGTAGTCGATTATACAAACTCAGAATTTGAATACTATGCACCTCGATACTTTGACTTTAAAGAGATTCGTCAGCTCATGACACAGATTGAAGACCATGGAAATCGCAAAGCAAAGGTCAATATTAAGAAGTTTATACAGGTGTTATATTCAGACATTTTAACAAAAGTAAATTAATTTTCTCGGATTTTGTCGGATTTTATAAGTCCTCCGTATTATTAAAGTAAGGCATGTCCTAAAAATTTTAATATAGGGGAGGAATTAAGATTTTGAAAAAGAAATTTAAACTCAGTTTAGCCGCTCAGATTCTAATCGGTTTAATTTTAGGTATTATTGTTGGTGGTATCTTTTATGGTAACCCCAAAATTGAGACATATTTACAACCACTAGGAGATATTTTTCTACATCTAATTAAGATGATTGTGGTACCTATTATCATTTCGACTTTAATCGTTGGTGTTGCTGGAACTGGAGACATTAAACAGCTCGGAAGATTAGGCGGAAAAACGCTTATTTACTTTGAAATTATTACAACAGTAGCGATTGTTGTTGGATTACTTTCAGCAAACCTGTTTCACCCAGGTGCTGGCATAAATATGAACGAACTTTCGCAAGGGGATATTTCGAAATACGTTACAACAACTGAAGAAGTACAGCATGAAGGACCATTCGATATTATTGTAGGTATTGTACCAACAAATATTATTCAATCAATGGCTGAAGGCAATATGCTTGCTATCATTTTCTTCTCTGTTATTTTTGGTTTAGGGGTAGCTGCAATTGGAGAGCGAGGAAAACCAGTTTTAGACTTCTTCCAAGGTGTAGCAGACGCGATGTTCTGGGTAACTAACCTTGTAATGAAATTCGCTCCAATTGGGGTATTTGGTTTAATTGGTGTAACCGTTTCCAAATATGGGTTTGCTTCCCTCATCCCGCTTGGTAAGCTTGCAATTCTTGTTTATGCAACGATGATATTCTTCATCTTCATCGTACTTGGCCTTGTAGCAAAATTTGCGGGAGTCAACATTTTCTACTTGATTAGAGTATTAAAAGACGAATTAATTTTAGCGTTCTCCACTGCTAGTTCGGAAGCCGTATTACCACGCGTAATGCTAAAAATGGAGAAACTAGGTGCACCGAAAGATATTGTTTCCTTTGTTATTCCTACGGGTTATTCCTTTAACTTGGATGGTTCAACATTGTATCAAGCGATCGCTGCATTATTCATTGCCCAAATGTATGGTATTCATTTAAGCATTGGGGAACAAATTACGTTAATGCTAGTATTAATGGTTACATCTAAAGGTATTGCAGGTGTACCAGGCGTATCCTTCGTAGTATTACTTGCAACTTTAGGTACTGTTGGTATTCCAATCGAAGGCTTAGCATTCATTGCAGGTATCGACCGTATTCTTGATATGGGACGTACAGTAGTAAACGTAATCGGTAACTCTTTAGCGTCATTAGTAATGGCGAAATGGGAAGGCCGCTTTGATAAAGAAAAAATGAAAAACTACTTTAAAAACAATGAAAATTTAGCTTAATACCAGAAAAAATCCTCACGATGGACAAATGCATCGTGAGGATTTTTTTATTTTTCTAGTACTTTATCTAAATACGCAATAATAGAATCTTTGCCGTTTACATGTGCTTCTTGTGCGCGCACTTCATCCTTTTCTACTTTGAGCTCAGCGGCCGCTACAATGCGCTCAGCATCTTCCTGTGGGACAACAATGACGCCATCGACATCTCCAATAATATAATCACCAGGCTGCACTGTTACACCGCCAATAGCAATTGGCACATTGACTTTACCACCACCATTTTTATTGCCAGCAGCAACAGTAGTTCCAAGAGCAAATACAGGGAAATCCAGCTCTCGAATCGCAGCAATATCACGAATAACACCATCTACTACAAAGCCCTGTACACCAATACCCTTTGCTAAGGACATAACAAAATCCCCTGCAACAGCTCGATTTGTATTCCCCTTTGCATCGATAACTAAAATATCGCCTTCATGAGCAGCTCGAATCGCTTCAAGTACAGCTCCATTTTCACCGTCTGGTAAACGTACAGTAACAGCTCGCCCTGCTATTTTAAAATGATCCGCTAACGCTTTAATATTACTCCGTAAATTTGTATGGCCCCCGGTTGCATCTGAAATTGCTGTAGTTGGTAAATGTTTAAAACTTACTTCCACCTTTGTCATGCACAACACCCCTATTATGATTTATGAAGCCCTTCCACAATTATTGTAAATAAAATGCAGCTACTATTTCAATATATTTAGGAAACTTATGGAATTATTTATTTATTTATGAAAATAGATAATTCCACAAATGAAATGGCTAATTCCTCGGTATCCTACCTACCCTAACCACTTTTATCAGAAATAAAAAAAGCCTGAGGCATTGTTGGCATAATTGCCACTTGCCGCACGCTTGTTTTAAATTATCTCAATAAATTGTTTTGAACGTTCATCTAATGCCTCTGCAGCAGAGGCAATTTCAGCAAAATCACTTGTCGTTACATTTATTTGCCCATTGGACTTTTCAACTTCTTGAGAAATACGTGTAATGCTTTCTGTAACTTGCTCGATTTCCCGAACGATTCCTTCCACATTTTCTTTTACTTCTGAAATGGATTGCTCAACTCTTACTGAAAGTTTCCTAACCTCTTTTGCTACAACATCAAAACCTCTTCCATACTCACCAGCTCTTGCAGCTTCAATTGCTGCATTTAAAGCAAGTAAGTTTGTTTGAGATGCAATACCTTGAATGGTTTTTACAATACCTTTAATAGATTCCGCCTGATTTTGTAATTGGGCAAGATTTTTTACATTCTCTGAAGATTCCTTCGATACTCGATGAATAGTTTCAAGTAAACTCTCATTATTTTTTATGCCTGCCTCTGAACGACTATAAAGTTCGGTGGACATTTGCTTCAACTGATCTGCTACATTGACTATCGTTTTTTGACGATTAGTAACATTTGTTGCAATTTTGGATACGCCAATGACTCTTCTTGAGTTATTCTCAAATACAGGCATGTAGGTCGCCTCGAGCCAAACACTATTGCCTAGAGCATCCATTCGCTCAATTTTATCCTGATAGCTATTACCTGCTGCAAGGTTGCGCCAAAATTTTTCATAGTCAGGGCTTTTTAAAAATTTAGGAAAACAAAATTCCCTATGGTCTTTTCCTATCATTTGCTCTACTGAATAGCCCATTGTTTTGGCAAACAGCTCATTTACATAAGCCACTTTACGATTCATATCAAAACGGATAATAGCTATATTGCGTTCTATTGCTTGAACGACTAAACCATCTGTGACTTGTGTATCATTCTTTTTCATCCAATCCACCTCCATAGCCCCAAATTACTACTGTGAGTCATACTGTACTTTCTTTTATAAAAAATTATATTGTTATATATTATAATATAACTAATTGCACATTAAAAATACTATAAATTTTCATTTTTGGTACTATAATCATACTATGTTCTTATTCTATCAATGTTAAAACTTCTTCTGCTGTTGTGGCTACACGAATCAATGCTTTGTGTTCTGCGCGGATAAAGCCTTCCTCTAACATTCGATTAAAATGCTGTAGCAGTGCATCATAAAACCCATTCACATTAAATAAAATAACCGGCTTTTCATGCAATCCAATCTGGGCCCATGTAAATACCTCAAAATATTCGTCCAATGTACCGCCTCCACCTGGCAACGCAATAAAGGCATCCGCTAAATCCACCATTTTTGCCTTTCGTACATGCATTGACTCTACGAAATGAATTTCAGTTAATGAAGCATGAACGACTTCTTGTTTTTGTAAATGGGTCGGCATTACGCCAATAACTTCTCCACCTGCTGTTAAAGTAGCGTCTGCAACTTTCCCCATTAACCCTATTTTAGAGCCTCCATATACAACACCATGGCCATTTTGCGCTAAAACCTTTCCTAACTCAGTTGCTTTTTCAGCATAGATGGGATTAACGCCTAATCCTGAACCACAATATACCGCGATTTTCATAATCATTCCTCCTATTACAAAAGACGTGATAACAATAGGCTTCGTATTGTCTCACGTCTTTTGGTCTTTTTATTTTTTATTTAGCTTTACAATTTTTACTGTAATAACAAGTCATGACTTGTTTTTTGCCTGTCGCTTCGCTTTCAGCCAGAACGCATGGATCTCCTTACTTTAAAGATAGTACCATTGCATCGTACTTCTCCTATTTTCGTAAATGACTTGTTTGTGCCTGTCGCTTCGCTTTCGGCCAGAACGCTTGGTCTTCCTTACTTTAAAGATAGTACCATTGCATCGTATTACTCCTATTTTCGTAAATGACTTGTTTGTGCCTGTCGCTTCGCTTTCGGCCAGAATGCATGGATCTCCTTACTTTAAAGATAGTACCATTGCATCGTATTACTCCTATTTTCGTAAATGACTTGTTTGTTTTAGCATATGACTGATGCGGCTCACAATTGATTCAATTGCGTCCGGATTTTTCATTAAATCATAATCATTAATATCTAAACGTAGTACAGGACATGAATTAAAATTATTGATCCAATCTTCGTAGCGCTCATGCATTTCAATCCAATAATCATTTGGTGTTTGCTGCTCCATCTCACGACCACGTTCTTGAATACGACCAATTACATCATCAATCGGTCCCTCTAAATAAACTACTAAGTCTGGGTGTGGGAAATAAGGTGTCATCACCATGGCATCAAATAAATTACGATATGTCTCGTAATCTATTGGACTCATTGTTCCTTTATCAAAGTGCATTTTTGCAAAAATCCCTGTATCTTCATAAATAGAGCGATCTTGCACAAAGCCACCACCATATTCGAAAATACGCTTTTGCTCTTTAAAACGTTCAGCTAGGAAATATACTTGTAAGTGGAAGCTCCATTTTTCAAAGTCATCATAAAATTTATCTAAATACGGATTTGTGTCTACTTTTTCAAATGATGTACGGAAATTTAACGCTTCTGCTAGCGCCCTTGTCATCGTTGACTTTCCTACACCTACAGTCCCAGCAATTGTAATGACAGTTTGTGGGGGAATATCATATTTCTCTCTCAAATTCATTGTTGCAAGCTCCTTTGTTGTAACGTATCTTCAATTGTTTTTAAAACATATTGTAAATCTTGCGGGTTTTTTACAAAATCAAGTTGATCTCCGTTAAATCGAATAACGGGAATTTCGGGATGCAACTGCTCAAAATGTTCAGTAAAGGTATGATAATCTGCTACCAGTTGCTCCATGTATTCACGGGAAATCATTTTCTCAAATTCACGCCCTCGTTTGGCAATACGTTGCATTAACGTATCTACGCTAGCATATAAATAAACAACTACATTTGGCACAGGCATATCTTTCGTTAAAATTTGATAGATTTCTTCATATTTTTCATACTCAGCAGGTGCCAACGTGCGCTTCGCAAAAATTAAATTTTTAAAAATATGATAGTCCGATACCACTGCTGTTTTTTGTGCTAACCGCAATTTTTTGATATCTGTTAATTGCTTATAGCGATTACATAGGAAGAACATTTCCGTTTGGAAGCTCCATTCCTCAATATCTTCATAAAACTTATTTAAAAACGGATTTTCGTCTACTATTTCCTTTAATAGATGGTAATTAAATGTCGCTGATACCTCTTTTGCCAAAGAAGTTTTGCCTACACCAATCGGACCTTCTACCGCAACAAATGGAACCGTCACCAGAAGTTCCTCCTTTATGTTTAGAATTCTATGAGTCAATTATGCCCTTATTTTAAGGCTATATTGTATAAAACTAAAAATGAATCAGTGCTTTTCATTGTATCATAGTGAGAAAATGAAAAACAGAATCAACATGATTCTCAATTTTTAACATTTTATAATATGTACACTTGATAGATAATCCAATAAAAAAAGACCCACCGAAGTGGGTTCAGACTCTAGACAAATACTGCCGTAGATTTCCACTATAGTGGGCGCTTTCCTCAGGCATACGATAAACTTCCCTATCTTAATTCGCTCGCGTCTTACATTCTTTCTAGTGAAAAAAGTCTACTGCGCTTTCCGCGAGCACGCTGTATGCCACAACCATCGATGGCGCACATTTGTTTCATCTTATGGTACATCCGTTCTAAGCAGGCGTCTTGGTGGACGTTTACTTGGAAAATTGTTTGAGAATTGTTTGAGTGCCTGGCACTATAATTTCACTCGTTGTAAACGTAAGGCATTTAATACAACAGATACTGAGCTGAATGCCATAGCTGCGCCCGCTACCCATGGTGCAAGTAGACCCATTGCCGCTATAGGTATACCTAATGTATTATAAGCAAATGCCCAAAATAGATTTTGTTTAATATTGCGCATTGTTTTACGACTCATAATGATTGCTTCCGCAATGCTATTTAAATCCCCACGAATTAACGTAATATCAGCGGCCTCCATTGCGACATCTGTGCCTGTACCAATAGCCATCCCAATATGTGCTGTTGCTAATGCTGGTGCATCATTTATACCATCCCCTACCATCGCTACATTTTTGCCTGCAGCCTGAAGTTTTTTCACTTCATCGGCTTTTCCTTCTGGGAGTACTTCCGCTATAACATGATTCACACCAACCTCATCTCCAATGGCCTGTGCAGTCCGTTTGTTATCACCCGTCATCATAATGACAGTAATACCCATTTCCTGTAAACGATGAATAGCCTCTTTGGAAGTATCTTTTACCGTATCTGCTACAGCAACGAGACCTGCATATTGACCATTAATAGCAGCCAACATTGCAGTTTTACCGCTCTCTTCGAAATGCTCCATTGTCGGCAATATATGCTCAATATTAATATCGTATTGTTGCATTAATTTACGTGTTCCAATTACAACACCTTGACCGGAAACTGTTGCTTGCACACCATAGCCTGGAATTGCCTCAAAAAATTGAACATCGCCAAGCTCGATACCTTTATCCTCAATTCCTTGAACAATTGCTTGTGCTAACGGATGCTCCGATTGTTTCTCCGCTGCGCCAATTAATGAAAGAACATGTGCTTCCTCTTGATTGGCTGCTAGTACGACGTCTGTTAACACAGGTTTTCCGTGTGTAACTGTACCTGTTTTATCGACAACGACTGTATCAATGCGCTGCGTTTGTTCTAAATGCTCGCCACCTTTAAATAAAATACCAAATTCAGCAGCCCGACCAGAGCCTGCCATAATAGATGTTGGTGTCGCTAAGCCAAGCGCACAAGGACAAGCAATTACAAGCACAGCAATTAACACTTCAAGTGCCGGTGTAAATTCTCCTGGTTTTACCCATAGGATCCAAATAAGGAATGTCACAATCGCAATGCCAACGACGATTGGTACGAAAATGCCGGAAATTTGGTCTGCTAAACGTTGAATAGGCGCTTTTGAGCCTTGTGCATCTTCCACGACTTTTATAATTTGTGCCAGTGCTGTATCACGGCCAACTTTTGTAGCCGACATTTTCACAAAACCATTTTTATTAATTGTTGAACCGTATAATAAATCACCTTGCTTTTTATCTACCGGAAGACTTTCCCCAGTTAGCATTGATTCGTCAACAGCCGTTGTGCCCTCTAATACGGCACCATCAACTGGAATTTTCTCACCCGGCTTCACTAATAAAATGTCACCTATTACAACTTCCTCTAACGGTACTTCTTTTTCTACGCCGTCGCGCACAACAATAGCAGATTTAGCTTGAAGGCCCATTAGCTTTTTAATAGCTTCCGATGAACGACCTTTAGCTTTTGCCTCGAATAATTTACCTAATAATATTAACGTAATTAAAACGGCACTCGTTTCAAAATATAGATGAGGGCCGTGATGCGAATTGATTGTGACAATCGCTTGATAAACACTGTAGAAATATGCCGCAGAGGTCCCCATAACGACAAGAACATCCATATTGGCACTTCCATTACGTAGTGCTTTGTATGCCCCTACGTAAAATTGTCTCCCAATAATAAATTGAACCGGTGTAGCCAACACTAATTGCACCCAAGGATTCATTAAAAAATCAGGGACATATAAAAATGATGTAAAAGAAAAGTGGCCAACCATCGTCCAAAGTAATGGTAGCGAAAGAATCGCAGAGAAAATAAGTTTTTGTTGCTGTTGTTTTATAGCCTTTTCTCGATGATCTTCGGTTGCTTGCTCATCCGCCTTCTGATGAGCACCATATCCTAATTTCTCTACCTTTCCGATAATGTCAGATACAGAAACTTCTGTTGGATTAAATTCGATTGTTGCTTTTTCAAGAGCCAAGTTTACAGAAGCCGTCGATACACCTGACAGTTTATTTAAACCTTTTTCTATGCGTGTGGCGCAAGCAGCGCACGTCATACCTGTAATATCTAGTTCCGTTTTTTGTTTCACCACACCATAACCTAATGCTTCAATCTTTTTTTCAAAATCTGCTTCACTCAATTTTGCTGGATCATATTTTATAGAGGACTTTTCAAGCGCTAAGTTTACAGTTGCTTGCTCAACACCCTCCATTTTTTTTAATCCTTTTTCTATTCGAGTAGCACATGCTGCACAAGTCATACCTGTAATTTGTAAATTCGTTTCCTTTAAGTCAGAACTCATTGCCTTTCCTCCTCTTCATATACCGACTAGGGGTATATAGATTTGAAAATAATAGAGTGCTTTTTGAGCACCCTACTTATCTTATTCTACCTCATAACCTTGATCGTCAATCGTTTCTTTAATTTGCGCAAGTGATACTTGTGCGTCGTCAAACGCCACATCTACCAAACCATCAGCCAAATTTACTTTTACTTGTTCTACACCAGCTAATGCACCGACACTTTTTTCTACTGAGTTAACACAATGTCCACATGACATTCCTTGTACGTTTAATGTTACGTTTTGCATAAATATCTCTCCTTTAAATTAAAATGCTATATAAGAGTCTATACCCTAAAAAATTATTATTTTTTCATTAATTTTTGAATGGTCACTACTAACTCATCTAGAACCGCTTCATCACCTTCAGATAGGCGATCTACGACACAGCCTTTTAAATGACCTTCTAATAAAATTTTCGCTACGCTATTTAAAGCCGATTGCGTGGCAGACAACTGCGTTATAACATCATCACAGTAAACGTCCTTTTCAATCATCCCCTTAATGCCTCGGATTTGACCCTCGATTCGATTTAAACGAGTCGTTAAATCCTTTTTTACGCGCTCAGGGTGGTGACTTTTTCGACACGACGTAGTTTCTTCTGTATGACAAGCATCATCTTTCACTGTGTCCTCCAACTGCTTCACCTCCTATTTGATTATAATCATACTATACCCACGAAGGGTATGTAAAGTAGGCAATTTTTTTTAAAAATTTTTTTAATCATGATTGTGATGAGCTTGCTCACTTTTTATATTACATAAAATTGACTCATCGTGTCGATTCGCTACCGTTTCCAATTGTATCGTTATATGCTTTATGCCCTTATGTTCAAGATTATGTTCTATTTCGCGTAATATATGCTCGCTTTCCCCAATGCTTAGTTGGCTATCGACAACTGCATGACAGGAAAGTGCATTTGTACCACTAGTAATCGTCCAAATATGAAGATCATGGATACTGTGCACACCTTCATTTTGCTCGATTATTTGAATGATTTCCTGTACATCAACATTTGACGGTGTTCCTTCCATAAGAACATGGATCGCGGCCTTTGTTACAAAATATCCACTACGTAATACCAATACTGCCACAATGACACTTGCGAGCGGATCTGCCCATCCCCAGCCGAAAAACATAATAACTAATGCAGCGACTATGGCACCTACAGAGCCAAGCATATCGCTCAATACATGTAAAAATGCTCCGCGCATATTTAAATTGTCTTGCGTATCGCCACCTCGCATCATAATCCATGCCACTAAAATATTTATTAAAAGTCCAATTACACTAATAATTAGCATCCCTGTCGTTGCTACTTCTGGAGGATTTGCAAAACGCTCAATTGCTTCATAGAAAATAAATAATGCTATTAATATTAATGTCACGCCATTTAATACTGCTGCTAAAATCTCGAACCTTTTATAGCCATATGTTTTACTAAAGCTAGCTGCTTTTTCTCCAAACATAAAAGCAAGTAGTGCTATCGCTAATGAAATTGAATCGCTTAGCATATGTCCAGCGTCTGATAAAAGCGCCAAACTATTTGTTAAAACCCCACCAATCGCTTCCACAACCATATAACTCGTAATGATTATAAAGGATAGCAAAAGTACCTTTTTATTTGCGCCATGTGTATGATCATGGCCATGATCGTGATTATGCCCCATTAGTTTTCCCCTCCAAAAATTTATTAATACAAAACTTTTAGTTGTGTGTAGCGTGTTCAATTGCTTGCTTCAATAAATTCATAATGTGATCATCATCTTTTGAATAGTATAAGCTTGTTCCTTCTCTCCTAAATTTCACTAATCTTAAATTTTTTAAAAATCGTAATTGATGGGATACTGTTGATTGACTTAAGTCTAATATTTCAGCGATGTCGTTGACCGAGTGCTCATCTGAACATAATAAATTTAAAATGCGTATTCTTGTCGGATCACTCAGTGCTTTAAACGTTTGAGACACAACAAATAGCGTTTCTTCATCTAAGTGCTGTCCCTTTCCACTCTCTACTTCTATCTGTTTAACTTGTTCATCCATTTTCCATTCCCCCAATATTGTATTTATATATGAGCACGTGTTCATATATAAATATATATGGTTATTTTAGGAATGTCAATTCAAAGCAAAACACAAAACTCCATACGCGTGATACACTATTTATAAGGAGAGATACTAGTGGATAATTATGAAACAGACCTTATGTTTATGGGCCAAGCCTTAGAAGAAGCTAAAAAAGCTGCCTTGCTTGGCGAGGTGCCAATAGGAGCCGTTCTTGTATACGAGGGAGAAGTCATTGCTAAAGCACATAATCTACGTGAAACAACCCAAAATGCAACAACGCATGCTGAATTAATGGTTATTCAAGAGGCATGTAAAAAAATAGGTAGTTGGCGTCTTGAACAAACAACACTCTATGTCACATTGGAACCTTGCCCTATGTGTGCAGGTGCCATTTTACAGTCACGAGTGCCGCGTGTTGTATATGGTGCGAGAGATATAAAAGCAGGGTGTGTCAATTCGCTCTATCATTTATTAAATGATGCCCGTTTTAACCATGAATGTGATGTTACAGAAGGTATTTTGGCTGAAGACTGTGGTCAAATTTTAACTGACTTTTTCCGCGTATTACGTGAACGAAAAAAGGCTGAGAAAAAAGCACGTAAAATGGCTGAAAGCACAGGATCTTGTGAATCATTGTAGGTTAAGTTCCTTTGCTCTAATAAGAAAAAGGTACCTCAAAATTTGTGAGGTACCTTTTTCTTTTCTATGATTATGGGGATGGCGATATATATGAAATGTGTCGTAGCAGCGACAACATCTTCATAACAAAATAATCGCTTCATGCTAGCAAAAATTACTGTTTAAAAACACACTCACCTTCAATATAAGTAGCAAGTGGCTTCACATTCATAATCTGGTCTTGTGATATTTCACGAAGGTCTTCCGCTAATACAACAAAATTCGCTTCATAACCTTCTTTTAACAGACCGACCTTTTCCATACGTATCATCGTTTTTGCATCAGCAGTATAAAGCTGTAATGCTTCTTCTACTGAAATACGTTCTGCGGCACCTAAATCTGTACCATCATATGCAGTACGTGTAACAGCTGCCTGAATCGTTACGAAAGGATTGGATGCTTCTGCCCAAGATGTCGCAGGTGCGTCTGATGATAAGGCTGTAGCAATGCCTTGCTGTAAAAATGTTTGCACACCATATAACGTTTGCGTTTTCTCTAGGCCGAGATTTTGTAAGTAGCTTTCAATTTCACAAAATAAGAAGATTGGCTGTGGCACAAAGCCGATGCCCCATTCAGCTGCCTTCTTCAAGGCGCTCTCTGACGGCATTGCAGCGTGTTCGATACGGACAGATGGCGCATCTGTTAACCATGCTTCTTCTTCATAGAAAGTATCAACAATTAAGTCTATAGCTTTGTCGCCCATTGCATGAACGACTAATTGAATACCATGCTTCCTTGCTTCAATAGACGCAGCTAAAAGTTCCTCTTTTGTCGTCATGGCAATACCTGTTTCAGTACTGTTTAAAAATGGCTCAGAGACAAGCGCTGTACGTCCCGATACACTACCATCCGAAAATAACTTGATTCCGCCTATATATGCGCCTGCTTGGCGATCTATATTTTCTTCTACTAATAAATCATGCTTTTGTATATCATCCCATACATAATTAACAGCGACACGTTGCTTCAAACCTTTGGAACGCGCCTTACGATATAAGCTTAAATAATCAAGAGGACTTACCGTTGCCATCATTTCTGTAATACTTGTTACGCCATAGGAAGCTAAAATATGAGATAGTTTCACGAGTCTTGCTACAATTTCATCCTCAGATGGAGATGGTAAATGTTGTAGTACTAAATTGCGTGCATTTTCACGAAGCACACCTGTCGGCTCACCGTTTTGGTCTCGGTCAATTTGTCCACCTTGCGGATCAGAAGTATCCTTTGTAATACCGGCAATTTCTAATGCTTTACTATTAACGGAAATAATATGTCCACATGTACGCATGACGATAACTGGTAATTCTGTTGATGCACGATCTAAATCTTCCTTTAGTGGTGCACGTTTCTCAGCCAGCTTTCCTTCATCGTAGCCCCAGCCTAAAATCCAGCCACGTTGCCTAGCATCGTAATTTTGCAAAGCTACAATCATTTCTTCGATAGAAAGGATTTGTGGTGGTAGGCAAGCTACTTGCTCAAGCACATCCGCCAACATTATTGGGTGCATATGCGCATCGATAATACCTGGAATAATAACTTTTCCTTGTAGGTCTACAATTTCTCCTTCATATGAAGGCATATCTCCTTCTAAACCAAGCCATTTAATTTTGCCATCAGCAATCACCATTGCTGTAGCAGATTGACATTCGGAATTGGCTGTATAAATTTTTGCATTGCGAAAGATTTTCATTATTTTTCAACTCCTATTTCTTCAACACCAAGGTCGTTTTCGTTAGGTCGTCGGCTTTCACTACTGTATGTAATAAAGCACCTACTCAAAAGCATATGGCATGGTAATCCAAGCGAATCCACTAGACTGTAGTAGGACAAAAGTTAGTGAGAACTGGCATGTGAATAGCATGTTTTTTAAATTACTTATGTTTACAGGCAAACAATCACTGTCCCTTTAAACATAAAAACTCACATAAGATTTATCTAAATAATAAAAAACTTTCAGCAATGAAAAAAGGAGATAAATTTTTATCTCCTTTTTGTAAAAAAAATTTTACAACAACTCATATTTTAAACATTTATATTTAAGTAGCTGACGTGAGATGCCTAAACGACGGGCTGTTTCTGCTAAGCGCCCTTCTGTTTCACGTAATTTTTCAGCAATAATCAGGCGTTCATAAGCTTCTGTTAAATCTCTTAAATGTCCTGAATGAATATTGGGCATGGACGGCTGCGCTTTTTGCTGCACCGTCCTTACAATCCGCTCTGGAATATGCTCCAGTAAAATTTCTTGTCCTATTAAATTGTTATAGGCCGTTTCCAGCGCATTTTTTAGTTCGCGCACATTTCCTGGCCAATGATATTCATAAAATAATTGAAGTACCTCTTCACTATAACGAACATCTTTTTGAATTGTATGCTCATTATAAAATTGAATATAAAAATCAAGAATAGCAGGTATATCTTCTTTGCGCATATGAAGCGGTGGCAAATCTATTTGCATAACGTTCAGACGATAAAATAAATCCTCACGTAATCTTTTTTCTGCTAAAAGTTTATCTAAATCTTCATTGACCGTTGTAATATATCTAATATCTAACGGCTCCCCGTTCAGCGTTTTCAAATCTACCGCATGCAGTAATTTTGCCTGTAATGATAAATCCAGCATATTTAACTGATCAATAAGTAAAGTGCCCCCATTAGCCTCATGCAGTTTTCCTTGTTTCCCTTCAGCCTCAATACCGTAAAGCTGTGAAAAAATAGTATCCTCAGTCAATATGGAACAATTGAGCACAATATACGGCTTCGTAAAACGCTCGCTTTCATTATGAATACCTTGCGCTATAATATCCTTCCCTGTACCTGTTTCCCCTGTAATCAGTATAGATGAATTTTTCTTTGCGCCACGGCGAGCCTTGTCAGTTTGTGCCTTCATTTCTGCATTAACAGAAATTAAATCTTCTAAACGGTAATTTGTATGGTTATCTCGATATAATTTATGTCCGAGAAAATGATCTAAATATTTTATTTGTTTACTCTCATAAAAATGCTTTGAAAACTCAATAGCGCCAATAATTGCTCCATCTTCGATAATCGGATAGGTTGAGCTAAGCGATGTATAACTAAAGCCATTTAACGTCGTCAGAACCTGTTCAAAGTAAATGATTGGTTCTCCTGTTTGCAGTACTTTAAAAATTGTACTTGTTTCAGTTGATAAATTTTGATAGCTATCAGTCACGGTTTTTTGGAAAAATTCATCTGGTGTTAAGCCAATCTCTAACAATATATTTAAATCTGCTAAATCATAAAAAATTGCGCAGCCTTTTTCATCGGTAATTAAAACATTATCAAACTCTCGTAATGCTTGTGTAAATTGATGTAGAACCATGAATTTTCTCCCCCCTTGTCCCCATGAATTATACTCATTATAACGAATTTTCTAAAATAATGAGAGATTTGAGCGCTAAAAAAGCAAAAAAAAGCTATTTTAGAAAATCTAAAACCAGATTAACTAAAATAGCTTAGCGTGTTGTCTTTACTTTTACCTGTGGAATTACTACATTTCAGTCAGTTGAAGCTTGTAATTCCCGATTTGTGACCACAGTGGACTTGTTATTTTGGTGCAATCACTGTTTTTCCGCCCATATAAGGAACTAATACCTCTGGAATCATTACACTTCCATCAGCTTGCTGATAGTTTTCAAGGATAGCTGCCACTGTTCGACCAATTGCAAGACCTGAGCCGTTTAATGTGTGCACGTATTCTGGTTTTGCATTTGGCTCACGGCGGAAACGAATATTCGCACGGCGCGCTTGGAAATCCTCAAAGTTTGAGCAAGAAGAAATTTCACGGTACATATTTTGTGCCGGAATCCAAACTTCTAAATCATATTTTTTCGCAGCTGTGAAACCTAAATCCGCTGTACACATTTTTAATTTACGGTAAGGTAAGCCTAATAATTGCAGTACTTTTTCAGCGTGACCAGTTAATAATTCTAGTTGCTCATAAGATTCTTCAGGTTTAACAAAACGTACTAATTCTACTTTATTGAATTGGTGCTGACGAATTAAGCCACGTGTATCGCGACCTGCAGAGCCCGCTTCTGAGCGGAAGCATGCACTATATGCTGCAAAGCCCTGTGGTAAAGCTTCAATAGGAAGAATTTCATCGCGGTAGAAATTCGTAACTGGTACTTCTGCTGTTGGAATCATAAAGTAGTCTGTATCATCTACTTTAAATACATCTTCCTCAAACTTAGGCAGCTGTCCTGTACCCGTTAAGCTGTCTCGATTAACAATAACAGGTGGTAGCATTTCTTCATAGCCATGCTCTTCTGCATGTAAATCCATCATAAAACTCATTAATGCACGTTCTAAACGAGCACCTAAGCCACGGTAGAATAAGAAACGGCTTCCAGTTACTTTTGCACCGCGTTCGAAATCGACAATTTGTAAATCTGTTGCAATATCCCAGTGTGCTTTAATATCGAAATCAAAAGTTGGCACTTCGCCCCAAGTATATTCCTCAACATTATCGTCTTCAGTAGTACCAACTGGCACAGATTCATGTGGAACGTTTGGTAAACGCATCATCATATCTTTAAAACGATCTTCTACTTCATTTAGCTGTGTATCTAACTCTTTAATCTCATCGCCAACTTGACGCATACGAGCGATTACTTCATCAGCATTTTCTTTATTACGTTTCATAACAGAAATCTGCTCAGACACTTTATTTCGTTCAGCTTTAAGCTCTTCTGCCTTTGCGATTAATTCGCGACGCTTCGTATCTAAAGCTTCAAAATCGTCTAAGTTTCCTAAATCCTCGTTACGTGTTAATAGCATTTCTTTAATTTCCGCAAAGTTATCACGGACGCGTTTAATATCTAACATCGTTCATACCTCCAGTAGTAGATTTCATAATGATGGGCGATTTACTTATGATGGAACACAAAAAAGCCCTCATCCCATGAAAGGGACGAGAGCTACCCGCGTTGCCACCCTAATTGACCAGACACTTTGCCTAGTCCACTTATCTCATAACGGCATTTCAGCCGGCGACAGCCTACTTCATTTACTTCGACTGCGCAACTCCAGGACGGATTCACAAGTGCTTTTATCAGCTTCCACCAACCGCTGACTCTCTAAAAAAAACGTGCTTGTTACTGCTTCCCATCATCGTGTTTACTTATTTAAATTTTATCCTACTGTACTATATGATTCGAGATTTTGCAAGTCACACCATAGACGTCACAAAATATTCGAGAATACGGGAATCTGTCGTTAGTTCAGGATGAAATGAACATCCAAGTAAATGCCTATCACGTGCTAGCACAATTTTATCTTCATGCACAGCTAACACTTCAACACCTTCGCCGACTGACACAATATGCGGTGCTCGAATAAAAACGGCAGATATCCCTTCACCAATAGCTGGAACATCCAACTTCACTTCAAAGCTATCTACTTGACGTCCATACGAATTTCTAGCAACGACAACATCCATGACAGCTAAATGTGGTTCATGATCGACCAGCTCTTTTGCAAGTAAAATAAGTCCTGCACAAGTGCCGAACATAGGTAATCCTTGTTGTGCAAGTGTCCGTATTGGTTCTAGCAGTTCATAGCGATTTAGCAACTTACGCATCGTCGTACTTTCTCCGCCAGGTAATACTAGACCATCAAGCCCTGCTAGCTTCTCCTTATGCTTTACTAAAACCGTTTGACATCCAAGTGCTTCTAACATTTGAACATGCTCTCGAACAGCACCCTGTAACGCTAACACACCGATTATTTTCATATTACCAGCCTCGTTCTTGCATACGTTCACTTTGACTCAGCTGTGCAATATCAATACCTTTCATCGGCACGCCAAGCTCCTTTGAGATTTCTGCAATCAGTTGATAGTCTTTATAATGTGTCGTTGCTTCGACAATAGCACGTGCAAATTTCTCGGGATTTTCTGATTTAAAAATACCTGACCCAACAAATACACCATCGGCACCTAATTCCATCATGAGGGCGGCATCTGCTGGTGTCGCAACACCACCCGCTGCAAAGTTTACAACCGGTAAGCGGCCAAGCTTTTTAATTTCTCGTAATAATTCAAAAGGAGCGCCTAGTAATTTCGCTTCTGTCATTAGCTCATCCTCAGTCATACCGACAACTTTTCGCACTTGCGCATTGACCTTACGAATATGGCGTACAGCCTCTACAATATTACCTGTACCTGGCTCACCTTTCGTTCGTAGCATAGACGCCCCTTCACCGATACGACGAGCTGCCTCGCCTAAATCACGACAACCGCATACAAATGGTACTGTATAATCACTCTTTAATAAATGAAATTCCTCATCCGCTGGCGTTAATACCTCACTCTCATCAATATAATCAACGCCCATAGCTTCTAATACTCGCGCTTCGACAATATGACCAATACGTGCTTTTGCCATTACTGGAATAGTAACTGCTCCCATAACCTCTTCAACAATACGAGGATCTGCCATGCGCGCAACTCCCCCAGCCTTTCGTATATCCGAAGGTACGCGCTCTAACGCCATAACAGCTACAGCCCCTGCCGCTTCAGCAATTTTCGCCTGTTCTGCATTTATGACATCCATAATTACGCCACCCTTTTGCATTTCAGCCATCCCACGCTTTACTAATTCAGTTCCTGTTTGCTTCATTATTTTCTACCTCCACCTTTGTGATGAAATTTAGTATAATAGAAATTGACCATATCAAAATATTCAGTTTGCAAAATAATTATAAGGTCAGGAGAATAATCGCTCATGGACATGCTCTTATTTCAGCTTGAAAAAGATGGTGGAAAACCGCTATATGATCAGCTTTATAGCGGTATAAAAGAAGCCATTACTACAAAGAAAATTACCGTTGGAGAAAAATTACCTTCAAAAAGAAAATTAGCAGATTTTTTAAATATTTCTCAAACGACTATTGAAATTGCCTATGCACAGTTACTTGCTGAAGGTTATATTATGTCAAAATCGAGGGTCGGTTATTTTGTTGAGGAAATTGATGAACTTCCATATATTCAGCAAGACCCATCCGCGTATCTAACAGAGCAGCCTCGGAAAAAATCATATTCCATTGATTTTAACCCTGGTTCCATTGATATTGATGCCTTTCCATTTCAAACGTGGCGAAAATATGCAAAAGAGCTATTTGATGATGCCTCGAAGGAACTATTATTAACAGGTGAGCCACAAGGAGAACTAGCATTACGTACGGAAATTGCTAATTATTTATATCAATCACGTGGCGTTATTTGTAGCCCTGAGCAAATTGTTATTGGCTCAGGTACTGAACAACTACTTCCAATGATATTACGTCTCTTCAGTGAAGATACTTGCTTTGCGCTCGAAAATCCTGGTTATCCAACAGTGCATCGGATGTTTCTGCAACATAAGCGAAAAGTTTGTCCAATATCTGTAGACGATGAAGGAATACTTATTCAGGAACTAGAAAAAACTACTGCCAACGTTGTTTATATAACACCATCGCATCAATTCCCTACTGGCGCTGTATTATCTGCGACAAGACGTGCACAGGCATTAAATTGGGCCGCTCAAAGCCCATCACGATATATTATTGAAGATGATTATGATTCTGAATTTCGTTATACTGGAAAACCAATTCCTGCTCTTCAAGCATTAGATCGCAATGACAAAGTAATCTATATGAGTACCTTTACAAAATCATTAATGCCTTCTTTACGAGTTGCCTATTTTGTGCTTCCACCAAAGCTGCTGGCTACTTATAATGATGTCTTTAATTATTATTCATCGACAGTACCTAGATTTGATCAGCACATTGTAGCCAATTTTATGCGAGACGGTCACTTTTCAAAACATTTGAATCGTATGCGAAAAGTATACCGAAAAAAGCATGAGAAGCTAACTACCATTTTAGAAAATTATTCTACTCAAATTAAAATAACAGGAGAGCAAGCAGGCATGCACATCTTGCTCAATGTTGAGCATGAATTATCCGAGAAACAATTACAGCAAAGTGCCAATGCTGAAGGAATAGGTATCTATCCATTATCAGATTATCGACTTGATGAAAATACGACCTCACAAGCTCAATTTTTACTTGGCTTTGGAGGTATACCGGTGCATGAAATTGAAACATCTGTTGAGAAATTAATGAATTGCTGGGCAATACAACTTAAACAACCATCTACATCACGATTAAAGTGATAAGATGGTTGTGCTTTTTATCCATTTTCTTTTAGTTGAATATTATAATGCTTAAACCACGTATGAATTTGCCCTAAATAGGCTAAGAGTTGCGGACCAGCCATTAATTGTCCATACCAAGGCACTTTAAATGAACTTCCTCCAGACTCAATTAACTCCACTAATTTTTGTCGTTCAAAAAATTCATGAAGAACTGAATTTTTATCATTTAATATTTCTTTTAACCACTTTTGAACACCTGCTGTATAAACAGGATGATACGTTTTCGGATATGGATTCTTTTTACGATATAACACTTCCTCTGGCAATAAATGCGACATCGCTTTTCGAAGTAAGCCTTTTTCCATTCCGTCTAAATTTTTCATTTCCCAAGGAATATTCCACGCATATTCTACAAGCCGATGATCTGCAAATGGCACGCGCACCTCTAGACTCGCGCCCATACTCATCCGATCTTTTCGTTCTAGCAATGTTTGCATAAACCATACCATGTTTAAATAAAACATTTCACGGTGCTGTGCTGCCTCAGGACTTTCCCCCTCTAGATAAGGTACTTCTCCAATCGTTTGATCATATACTTGCTGTGCGTAGTTTTCCACATCTAACTTGTTGCGCCATTCCTCCCGTAACATAGCTGTTCTTTCTGGAAGTGATCGAATCCATGGAAAGCCTGTAGTCCTTTCTTTAAACCATGGATAGCCACCAAATATCTCATCTGCACATTCCCCCGATAAGGCTACCGTAAAATCTTTTTTTATTTCTCGGCAAAACCATAGTAACGAAGAGTCAACATCCGCCATACCAGGAGCATCTCTGACAATGACAGCTTCTATCAATAAATCGATTAATTGTTGCTGTGAAATTTGCTCAGCATGATGTGTTGTATCAAATGAGTCGTTCATTTTTTTAATCCAATAAGTGTCCGTTGAAGTTTGAAAAGCATGTGGATTAAAGAAACGTTCGTTATCCTCATAGTCGATAGAGTACGTATGAAGTTTGCCTTTATTTTGTTGCTGGAAGCTATTTGCCGCAATACCAGTAATAATACTGGAATCTAAACCTCCAGACAGAAATGTGCAAATTGGTACATCTGATACAAGTTGTCGTTCGATAGCATCTGTCAGTAAATAGCGTACATGATCAATTGTCTCTTCCAATGATTCTTCATGTTTTTTGCTTTGAAGCTGCCAATATTGCCATATACGTACCCCGTCTCTTGAATACCTCATTGCGTATCCTGGCCGTAATTCATTAATATTATGAAATAGCGACTTTCCAGGTGTTTTAGATGGTCCTACAGCCATTATTGTAGCAAGCCCTTCTGTATTAACCATTGGATGAACTGCTGGATGAGCAAATAGCGCCTTTACCTCTGATGCAAAAAGTAACCCTTCTTGCTGCTCCGTATAATACAAAGGCTTTACCCCAAGACGGTCACGGCACAGAAAAAGTGATTCCGTTTGTTCATCCCACACGCCAAAAGCAAATATGCCATTTAAATAGTTCACACATTGTTCTTTCCATTCAATATAAGCAGTTATTAATACTTCCGTATCTGACTGAGTTGTAAAAACATGCCCTCTTGTTTGCAGCTCTTTACGTAATTCTTCTGTATTATAGAGCTCGCCATTATATGTAATGGCATAGTTTACGCCATCATGTTTTTTCATCATCGGTTGCTTGCCACCTATTAAATCGATAACTGCTAACCGTCGATGGCCAAATGCAATATGTTCATTACACCAAGTATTTTCATCATCAGGGCCTCGTTTACTTAATGCTTGCGCCATAGACTTCATGATTTTATCACTTGTTCGTAAATCCTTTTTAAAACTAGCCCACCCTGTAATACCACACATTTAGCCACATCCTTTCGCCTATTAGCGTATGCAGAAAGCCTGTAAAATGTGAAAAAGAACACGTTATGCTTTTTCAAACATAAACGTGTTCTTTATACTTAGTTTTTAAAATAAGCCGCCAACAAAGTCAGTAATGCCGCCCCATAAGCTGCCGAAGAAATTACCGATACCTTGGAAGAATAGAGCAAAGCCACTTGCACGTTCAACAGATGCTGTTGTCACGACATCAGATGCAAATTCCTTGCCATCGATAAAGCCGTAATCCTTGCCTTCTGTACGCTCAATAACGACTTTACCTACTACCGTATCCTTCTTAACGTTAGCTTCCAGACTTTTTTTATCTAATAGTAATTTTGGTTGATATAAATCTTTTTCAGAAGATTTCACCATAAATGAAATTGGTTCTTTCACAGCGATGGCTACTTTATCTTCTTTCCCTTTTGTAACTTTTACAGTCTTTTGGTCTTTAAATTTATAGTTCGCTGGGATAATTTCATGTTTTGTAAATTGTGAAAAGCCGTAGTTAAATAATTTTGCTGTAGCATCAAAGCGGGCTTTATACGAACCTTGTCCATTTGCATCTACAGCTTTCATTACAACTGCAATTAAACGTGTCCCGTTGCGTTCTGCAGTACCTGTGAAGCAATGCCCTGCAAAGTTTGTAGTACCTGTTTTTAGGCCGTCTACGCCTTCATATTGGAATACTAGACCAGGTAACATAAAGTTCCAGTTTGACATCTCAATTGCATCATCTGTACCTGCACGGAATGTCTTTTTTGTAATCTTAGATGTTTCTAAAACCTTTGGATGGTCTTTTAATAAATGATACGCTAATTTTGCTACAGACTTAGCTGGCATCACATTCTCATCTTGTGGACCAGTGCCTGCTGGTTGCATACCAAATAGATCTGCATTGTTAAGACCAGTAGCATTTACAAACTTATAGCCTTCAAGTCCAAGCTCTTCCGCCTTTTTGTTCATAAGCTTTAAGAACTCTGTTTCAGTACCTGCAATTGTTTCTGCAATAGCTACTGTCGCTGCATTAGCAGAATAGATAGCCATCGCCTCATAAAGTTCACGAATTGTATATGATCCGTCTCTTCGTAATGGTACATTACTTAATGCACGATTTTGAGACATGCGATACGTATAATCTGTAACATGATATTCTTGATCCCATTTCACTGTACCTGCATCGATTGCGTCCAGTAGTAGGTACTCTGTCATCATCTTCGTCATACTAGCGATACCTAGTGAAGTATCTGCATTTTGTTCATATAAAATTTTTCCTGAATCTGCGTCTATTAGAATCGCAGCATCTACTGTAAGCCCTAAATCTGTTTCTGCATTTGCTTTCGCAGGCATACCCGCAAATATACTAAATAATAAAACAGGAATTAGGAGCAAACGTAATACGGTGTTCGTTGTTTTTTTCACCTTCATTGCCCTCCAAAAAATAATCTTGTCCTCGACATTTTATCATAGATATCATCATACGTGCGCAATCTAGTTCATAAAAAATGCCCTCGTGCCATCTTTGTAGACGATACGAGAGCATAAAAGTTGCGAGAATTTTATTACATTGAATAGTTTGGTGATTCTTTTGTAATTTGAACATCATGAGGATGTGACTCACGAAGACCTGCACCTGTCATACGGACAAACTGTGCTTTGTCACGTAAATACTCAAGGTTAGGAGCTCCACAATAACCCATACCTGCTCGAATACCGCCGATCAATTGATAAACTGTATCTGCTAGAGGACCTTTATAAGGAAGTCGACCTTCAATTCCTTCAGGCACTAACTTTTTCGCATCCTCTTGGAAATAACGATCTTTTGAACCTTTTTCCATTGCACCAATTGAACCCATACCACGATAAACTTTAAAACGACGACCTTGGAAAATTTCAGTATCCCCAGGAGATTCAGAAGTACCTGCAAGAAGTGAACCAAGCATTACGATGTTACCACCTGCTGCAAGGGCTTTTACGATATCTCCAGAGTATTTAATACCACCATCAGCAATAATTGTTTTACCAAGCTCACGAGCTACTGTAGCGCAATCATAAATAGCTGTAATTTGAGGTACACCTACACCTGCAACAACACGAGTTGTACAAATTGATCCTGGTCCAATACCAACTTTCACTACATCTGCACCAGCCTCAAATAGTGCACGAGCGCCATCTCCAGTTGCTACATTACCAGCGATGATTTCCAGTTCAGGGTATGTCTCGCGGATAGAACGAATTGTTTGTAGTACGCCTTCTGAGTGACCATGCGCTGTATCGATTACTACGATATCCACCTGTGCTTCAACAAGCTTCTCAATGCGAACCATTGTATCTTTAGAAACACCTACTGCTGCACCTACTAATAAACGACCATGTACATCTTTCGCAGCTTTCGGGAATTCAATTACTTTTTCAATATCCTTAATTGTAATTAAGCCAGTTAATTTACCATCTTCATCTACAATAGGAAGTTTTTCAATTTTGTATTGTTGAAGAATTTTTTCAGCATCCTCTAAAGTCGTTCCAACAGGAGCCGTAATCAAATCTTCTTTTGTCATTACATCTTCAATTTTTAAAGAGTAGTCAGAAATAAAACGCAAATCGCGATTTGTAATAATACCAACTAGTTTTTGGTTCTCCATGCTATCAACAATTGGAACACCTGAAATTCGGTATTTCCCCATTAAATGTTCAGCATCGAAAACTTGGTGGGTTGGAGTTAAGAAGAATGGGTTTGTAATAACGCCATTTTCAGATCGTTTTACTTTTTCAACTTGTTCTGCTTGCTCATCGATTCCCATATTTTTATGGATAATACCGATACCACCTTGACGTGCCATAGCAATTGCCATCTTAGATTCTGTTACTGTATCCATTCCTGCACTGACCATTGGAATATTTAATTTAATCTTTGGTGTTAGTTGAACTGATAAATCAACATCTTTCGGTAATACTTCTGAATGAGCTGGTACTAATAATACATCATCAAAAGTTAAACCTTCTTTGGCAAATTTAGATTCCCACATTTTCGTAACTTCCTCCTATAGTTAAAAGAATATTAATTGTAAGATTAACAACGAGTCTTGCTACTGTCAAGAAACTTATAAAAGAAAGACAATTCAGACATCTTACTCTAGTAAAATTTATACCCTATTCTCTATTATTAAGTCCGAATTTCTATATTTAATGTAGGATTTTCTCTATTTAATATATTTTTCTTGTAAAAAACTCACTACCTTTAAAAGACTCAAATCCTTAAACATTAAATTCAAGATTACAAATATTGTATTCTCTTATACAGACTAATTTCATAAATTATCAAGAAAATAGTAACAATGAGAGTCATATGAGAGTGCTTACAAAGAGAATTACCATTAATTTTTAACCCAAATAAAAAAACAGCCAACAATTGCTGACTGCTTTGTGTGCCTAGCGACGTCCTACTCTCACAGGGGGAAGCCCCCAACTACCATCGGCGCTAAAGAGCTTAACTTCCGTGTTCGGTATGGGAACGGGTGT
>NZ_JBIVOE010000018.1:0-9224 GCF_044753985.1 Lysinibacillus sp. NPDC093210
CAAAGAGTACACTGTATCTCTTGGCGAAGACAAAATCGGTACATTCAAAGGTATTGCTGCTGTTGTTCCGACGAAAATTGAAATGACAACAGCTTCAATACAAGGCGTAATCGGCAATGAAGTAACGCTCAAAGCACAAGTAACAGTGCCAGAGGGTCAAGATAAATCCGGTATTCCGGTAACGTTCAATATCGTCAATAATAAAACAACGAATGAAAAAATTGAAAAAGTGGCTTATACAAACGCTGATGGCGTTGCATCATATTCATACACTCGTTACTACGATTCAGAAGACACAGTTGCGGCTTATTCAATAAACAGAGCTTCTGTTGTATCTAGCGGTAAAGTTTACTGGGCAGATAAAATTCAATTAGCCGTTTCAGAGATTACTACAGGTAATGAATTAGCGAACAATGCGAAAAAATCTTATAAAGTAACTGGTGCGAAAAACACTACTTACTATATAGCTATTAAAGAAAACATCAAAGTTGCTCCAGATAAAATTACAAATGTATTTGTTCAAAACCATAACTCAAGTTCATTCGTTACGCCTTATGAATTAACTACTGGTCGTGATGTTTTTGCAACTGTGCAAACAAATGCTAATGGTGAAGCAACATTTACAATTTACGGTTCTAACTTATCTGCTACACCAATCGTCTATTTACCATCATCCGTAAATGCACCTACAACACCTGTTAATAACTCGTACTCTAAATTGGCATTGCAAGCTGAAGCACCAACTGTAAAATTTGCTCGACTTGATAGATTGGCAATTTCTGTAGTAGCAGAAGGTGTAGCTGATTCAGCTGAGTCTTTCTTAGGTCTTGCAACTGTAGGGAAAGCTTATAATGAGAATTCTATTGGTGGTCGTACGTATACAGTGACTGTAACGGACAAAGATGGGAAATTAGCGCCAGAAGGAACAACTGCTTATGTAGCATTTGAAGATGGTAATATTAACGGCGATGTTTACTTCACTACTGCTAGAGAGGCCTTTTCAAAATTGACGAAAGGTACTGTTAAAGCAATCAAAGTTGGCAAAGAAGGGAAAGCAACATTCCGTGTAGCTGGTCATGGAGCGACTACTTTTGTCAAACCAACTGTCTTCTTAAATACAGCTGGTAAAACATCACCGGTTGAGCTTGATAAAGCAGACATACAAGTAGTAGCAGATGTCACATACTTCAAGCCAGCTACAGTATCCAATGCTAAATTAGAAGTAACTGATAAAGATGGAAGAGAAATTAAGTCTGCCACTGTTGGTACAGATGCATATATAGCTTACCAAGCAGTAGATCAAAACGGCTTTCCTTACCGACCAAATTTAAATGCTGCTAATAACACATTTACGTATGAATTAGCATTTGATGTATCTTCAACTTTTGGTAACGCTACTGTAAAAGATAGCAATGGCACTGTATTAAATGCCTTCCAAAACCTAGGTAGCACAAAAACGTATAAAGTCACATCTGATAGTAATGGTAAAGCAGTCGTACGTGTAACAACAGATAGCCCTGATACAGTGACTGTCAATGTTACAGGCGGAAGTGGATTCATTCCAACGCAAGCTGCAACAGTAACATTTACAAGATCTTCAACAGCGGCAATCGCAACTGGTAATATCATATCTATCAACAAGTCTACAAAAACATTTGTAATTCAAAATGCAATTACAAATGCCGCTTTCACGTATTCTTACGATTCAGCTGATGTAGCACAGTATCAAATTACTGGTACACAAGTAGATTACAATACATTTGAGGCTGCCTTATCTAATGGTGACGAAGTAACAGCTACTTTAACTTCTGATGGCAAATATATTTTAAATAATAGAAATAATGGTACTGGTACGGATACAAATCCAACGCCTATTAAATCGCAAGCTTCATTCAACCAAGCACTTGCGAATGGAGAAACGAATTTTAAATTAGATATTACTACTGGCGGCTTAACAATTAATACGGATAAAACAATCACAATCAATTTATCAGGTACGATTGCAGGTGGATTAACTGTCAATGCACCAAATGCACATATTAATAACTCAGCTACAATCACTGGTGGTGTCAACATTATCGATGTAGCAGGTTCTTCATTTATTAATACAAGTACCATCACTGGTGATATTACAATCACTGATAGCAATGCTAGATTCGTCAATACGAACGGCACATTAAACGGCAACATCATCATCTCTGGTAATGGTACACAAAGAATTGCGTTAGAAGGTACTTCCAATAATGCAGTTATTATCGGGGCTAATGTAACAGAATTGATATTAGCTGTTGGTTCAAGTTACAGCTCAATCACTGCAAATAATGCTAGTACTAAAGTTAAAGTTGGCGCTTCTGATGTTACGCCAGGTATTTCAGTTGGCAAAGGTATTGAAAATGCAACAATTACATCATCTTCCACTGACTACCAATTAACGATTGAAATTAGTGATGCTGATTTAAATAAATCTGCATCAACAGCCGAATCATTTAATGTTGCTGCTAAATATGCAGGTGAAGATATTACATTAACATTTACTGAAACAGGTGTGAATACAGGTAAATTCCAATCTATAGTGAATATCACGAAAAATGGTGACGTAGCATTCACTTATGTTGATACTACAACTACAGATGGAATTCAAAGATCACAAGAATTTAAAGAATCTGTATTAATAAAAGCTGATGCTGATTTAGCAGCGGCTAAAAGAGCATTAAGTGTATTAGTTGATAAAGTTGAGCTAACTATTGCAGATAAAAAGGATGGCAAAGTAGCTGTAGGCGATACTATTAAACTTGGCGACATTAATCTAAAAGTATATGCCGATACTACTAAAAAAACTGATGTTACCGAAGATGAACTATTTGTTCTTTTGAAGGATGCTAAAACATTTATTGAAGCATATAAAACAGCAAAATCTGAGCTGGATAACGCTAGTGCAACAATATTTACTTTAAATAGTGCTGAAAAAGCTTTTAGTGATGCATTAGATTTATTTCTTTTAAAAGTTGAATTTGGTATGAAAACTTCTAAATCTAAATGAAACATTGACTTATAAGCTGACTAGTTCAAAGAAATAAGTGAAAAAGAAAACCCATGTCTTGTTTAAAGCAATACAATGGGTTTTCTTTTTACCTTACAACACCGAATATAAATCCTGTTATTGGAATTATCCAATTTAGTGCATTTTAAAAAAACACATTTATCTTCTGTTCCCTCGCAATATATTGCATAGTTCCTACATTCATTTTTTATAGAAGTTGTAGCAAAGGGAAGATAATTTTAATTCGAAGGGAAAGGAGTAAAATAATGGAGACAAAACAAGGACAAGCCATTGCGCTAGGAAATCGCTTAAAAAGGCTCCGCCATAAGCATCACTTAACGATTGCTGGGTTAGCTGATTTATTAGGAATTTCGCATAGTTATGTAGGTTTTATCGAAAATGGTTCAAGAAATGCATCTGAAAAAATATTGAAAAAGTATGCGGATTTTTTTCAAGTGTCATATGCAGAATTAGCTGAATTACAATTACAACTAGAATACCCTACCCAAATAGAAAATCCTCTTACATTAACAGATGAGATGATGGAATTAAATAGTTTATTAATGAAATTAAATGAGGATTTCCGCTCTTCAATTATCGAGGACTTTAAGGAGCAAATACAACAGACACTATATAATCTTCTAACTCCATACAATATTGCGGATATAAAAAAATACATTACGAAAATAAAAAATGATTGGTTTTCTGAATGTGAGGAACCGCTGACAGAAGTAAAAAACTACAAGGGCTATATTGCCTTATCGAGTGAGCAATTATATTTTCAATTATATGTAGAGCACAGTGTATTGCATGTTCAGCTATTATATTGTGATAGAAAACAACGAACACTTTTTGAAAATTGGTTAGGTGATTGTTCCATCTCCTATCAGACTGAGGAAAATTTACAGCACATTAGTGAACCTCAGAAAATATTAAATATACTATGGCTAAGCCCTAATATGTCCTATCGGCAACAACATCATTATTTAGTAGCAAAAGAGCTACTTTCTTTGGAGTTAAACTATTGCGATGCAAAACTAAATTGGTTTGTTCATAATTACTCTCAGCATAATTCAATGCAAGACATACAAGAAAACATTAGCTAAGGAGCTGATACCTCTTTGATTTTCCATTCAGACTTTGATTTACCTAAATACTTAAAAAAGTTTCTTCAACATCTAAAAAGAAAGTACTATTCAGAAGAAACCATTATTGGCTATGAAAATGATATAAAAAAATTCTCATCATTTATTTACCAATTATATGATGGTCAAATCTTAACAGAAGAAATATCGAAAGATGACATCTTAGAATATCTCGATTTTTTAGGTAACCAAGATTATAAACCTAACTCTATTAATCGGTATTTTTACGGTTTAAAAGCATTTTTCAAGTATCTTGTTATCGAGTTGGACTTTAAAGTCGACCCAACAATCGGCATCACTACTCGAAATGTTTACGTCCCTTTACCCGAAATATTAGATATAGATGAAATGGCATTAGTATTGTCTACAGCCAAAGAATATTCTGAGTTTTACCATGTATTAATCAGCTTGCTATATTATACGGGTTCAAGAATAACAGCTGCTCGAACGTTGTTAAAGGAAAATGTAGATATAAAAAATAATAAAATATACTTCCCACGCATTAAAGGCGGAAGAGATCTCCATTTACCACTACATCCAAAACTACAACAAATATTGAAAGATTATTTACACAATACAAAAGATAATGGTTCGGATTATTTATTCCCATCTCCCGTAAGCCGGAACATGCCAATAAGCGGCGTAGAAATTCGTATCAAATTAAAAAAAATTGGGTCACAATGCAATATTACAAAACGTTTAACTCCACATGTTATCCGTCACTGTACAGCAACACATTTAACATTACTTGGTGTAGACCAACATTATATCGCTACTTTATTAGGTCATACCGATTCCCGTTCAACTGCACGTTATCAACATTTGAAAGTAGATGATTTGAGATCAGCTATGAAAAAGTTGAAATGAATAATAACACGGCGAATATTTATTCAAATATCACAATAAATATAAAGATTAAAAGCATAAAAACCCACCAGTAAACTGGTGGGTTTCTCGGCGCGTGAAACGCTAGCTTACTCCCCCATGTCTTTCGACATTTTGAAAGGCCTGCCAACCGTATGCTTTTTTGCTTCGGTTAATTTATTCACAATTAAAAGGGTCAATAATTTCATTCATTGACAGTTGATCATAACGGATATCTTCATATAATTGTCTTTTAATATACCGATGAATCACATTGCGATTTCGAGCGACTGTATCTACTAAGTATCCTCGACACCAAAATTGGCGATTGCTCAATTGGTTCTGTACATTAATATGTCGGTCGAAAATCATGACGCTACTTTTTCCTTTTAAATAACCCATAAAAGCGGAAACGCTTAGTTTCGGAGGAATTTTCACAAACATATAGATATGATCCGGACACGCTGCTGCTTCTACAATTTCTACACCTTTTCTTTCACATAACTGCCGTAGTATTCCTCCTATTTCCGCTTTGATTTGACGGTAAATTTCTTGTCTTCTATATTTCGGTACGAAGACAATATGATACTTACAATTCCATGTTGTATATGCTAAACTTTGACTATTCATTTAAACTCCTTTCGTACAAAGTCGGTTGACTAGACCTGATTTTATTGTACGATTGGAGTTTTTTTGTTGTCTATAGTTAGAAGCTTTCCGTCCACCCATTCACAACTGGGAGTATTCAAAACATAAAAAGCAAATCATTGAACAATAATTTATTAATTTCTAATTAATTATTGACCCGATATTTACTATATATTCTTATATAGAGTTCAATTCAGACCTAAATAGTTTCATTTTTTATATAATGTAGAACATAACCATTAGGTAATTGGAAATAAATTTCTAATTAAAAATTGATTCACAATACAAAATTACAAAACTATTTATATACCTGTTATTAGTCACTGTACCACAACATACTTAACATTATTCGATGTTGATGAGCATTTTATCACTACTTGATAGGTCATATAAATTCTCTCTCAATTGCGCTTTATCGACATTTGAAAGTATATGATTTGAGGTCAGCTATGAAGAAATTGAAATAAGTTTTATCTAAAAGAATCAAAATGAATTTGAATATATAATAGTCTTTTCAAATAAATTTATCTTAAGTGTGCCAAAGAATATATTTTTTATAATTCCAGAATTTATTTCTATTGTGGGTGAGAAAGGAATTCAATGTTCATTACTTATAACTATAAAAAAACCCTGTAGAAAGTTAATTGTCTACAGGGTTTTCACATAATTTTATATATAACTAATTATTTTAATAAATATATTAGTTATTTGTAACTGTTAATTTAGCACCATTTGTAGGAGCTTCTTCTCCAGCTTTTTGAGTTAATACTACAATATCAGTACCAGAAAGTGTAGCTGTATATTTTGCATTTGCATTTGCATTAATTGCAGAAACGATATTTGTAGCAAATGTTCCAGCTGTTGCATCCCCAGCTACTGTTTTGTAAGTATAAGTTTCAGCACCTACTTTTACAGTAACATCTTTGCCAGCAGTAATACCACTACCAACTTTGAATGAGAATTTAGCAGGATTTTTAACTAAGTCTTTACCATCAACAGGAGTACCCGCTGTAACACCAACAAGTGCTGTTGAATTCTCAATAGTTACTAGACCAGTTTCAACAGAAGTTACTTTAACTTTGTCTGTTCCTGATACTGATACTACTTCAGCCTTAATTTTAGTACCATCGATTGCAACTTGCGCGTTAATTGCATCAGCAATTTGAGTCGCTGTAGCATTTAATGGAAGAGCCACAGATGTTAAACCAACATCAGTACCTTTTGTTACAGTTAGTCCAATGTTACCAACTGCGTTAGAACCTGGTGTTAATTCTAATGTTGCAGCAGTTGCAGGAGTTTCTGAATAATCAGCTGCTGGATTACCGATAACTGTGAAGAATTCAGCTGCAGTAACAGTTACTTTAGCATTTACAGTCACAACATTAGTACCATCAGAAACAACTGCTGTAATTGTTGTTGAACCTACAGCTTGAGGTGTTACTGTGATTGAAGGACCTGTTCCTGTAACAGTTGCAATTGTTGCATTAGCAGATGTAGCTTGTAAAATTGTTAAAGCATCAGTATCAGTTGCCAATTCAGATGATGTGAATGTTAATGTTCCACCGTTCACAGCAATAGATTTTGCAACATTTTCTTTAGCTACTGGTGGTGTATTTGTCACTGGTGGTGTTGTTGCTTTATAAGGTTGTAAACCAGTAGTTGGAGTTGCTACTGATACTGTAATGATTTTGAATGAAATTGTATCTCCATCAACATTATAAGATACTCTTACATCATGACCAACATAACTATTTAATAAAGCTTCCCACGCTGATTCACCAAATACTTCATTACCATTTGCACCATAGTATTTGAATGTTTTACCACTTACTCCAGCATATTTTATAGGGTTTTTACCGTCAAACCAGATAGAGTTGCTGTCAGTACCTGAGTCTGCTGAATTGAATACTGTAACAAATCCAGTGAATGAACTTGGAACTTCTTTAGCAGCAGTGAATGTTGCAGTTGCTTCTTTAGCAGTGAATGCAAATTCTTTGTTTCCGTTAACTTCTTTAGCTACACCAGTAGCAAGAACTTTTACAGAAGTAGAAAGACCTTTTTCAGAAGTAACTTTAATTTCACCAGATTTAGCAACTAATGTATGCACGCGGTTAGGAGCGATTGTTACTCCGTCAACTACTACATTTTCTGCACCAGTGTTGTAAACAGTGTAAGAAACATCTTCAGTTTTATAACCAGATGCAGTAACTACTTTACCACTTTGGTTTGTAAGTTGTACTTTGAATGTTGCAGTTTCGCCACCGTCAAATTTATCAGCTTCTTCAGTACCATTGTAAGATACTAATTTAGAACCATCTAAATATGCAGCTTGGAAGTATGAAATTGGTGCAACTGCTGAAGGTTCACCTTTGTCTAAGTTTGCATCTTTAGCGCTTTGGTTATTGATGTCAATCCAAGCGATTGGTGTAGCATAAGTGTTTACAGCATCAGCTGAAATTACGAAACTTGCTTCACCTTTAGAGTTTGTTTTAACAGTGATTTTTTTACCTTCGTAGCCAACTTGTTTACCGTTTTCTACTTTTACGAATTGTGCAGAAGTAACTGTAGAAATTACTCCGTCAATATCTTCGTTAAATGCTACGTTAACTGTTTCATTAGCAGCTAATTTACCATCTTTGTCTTTCACTACTAAGTTATATTTACGGCCGTTTGTTACACCAGTTGCAGCAGTTTCGCCACCATCACGCGTTACTTCAAGTGAGTAAGCAGCTTGAACAGCACCGAATGTAACTTTCGCAGCAGAAGCTTGTAATGTATCTGCAGTGTATTTTTGAGTGTATCCAGTTGTTGTAACAGTACCATTTGCATTAGTAGTTGTAACTGGAGTCGCTTCAAATACTACTGGCGTTACTTCAGCATTAGAACCTGAAACTGTGAATGTAGCTTCACCTTTTGAATCAGTTGTGATTTGTGCAGCACGTGTGTTGTTATCACTAGTTTGAACTACAGCAAGACCATTAACTGTAACATTTTGTAATTTATCAACAGTTACGTCAATGTTTTCTTTAACTGATACGTTAAGTACTTTACCTGATACTGGTTTACCAGTTTCTGGGTGTTTGTAAGTTACTTTGTAAGTTTTGTTAGCACCGTTATTGATAGTGTTGCCAGTAGTAACTTCAGTGATTTCTAAAGTTTGGTCAACAGCCCAGAATACATAACCAGTTGAGAATTTAGAACGGTCACCGTTAGCGTATACAGTTACAGTATCGTTCGTTGCAGCATAACGAGTGTAAGTATAAGAAGCGATACCTTCGTCGTTTGTTACAGCTTCAACTGTTACAGGAGTTTTCACGCCATTAGCAGAACCTGGGATGAAGAAAGTTACAGGAATACCAGCTTTAGTTTGACCTTCAGCAACAGTTACTTGTGCTTTAAGTGTTACTTGTTGGCCTAGTTTACCTTGTACTGATTTTTCAACTAAATCAACTTTAGTTGGTACTACAGCAGCGATACCTTTGAATGTACCGATTTTGTCTTCGCCAATAGATACAGTGTATTCTTTA
>NZ_JBIVOE010000019.1:0-5810 GCF_044753985.1 Lysinibacillus sp. NPDC093210
ACACCCGTTCCCATACCGAACACGGAAGTTAAGCTCTTTAGCGCCGATGGTAGTTGGGGGCTTCCCCCTGTGAGAGTAGGACGTCGCTAGGCACAAAAAGTAAGCCGAGGATTTAATCCTTGGCTTTTTTATAATGTTTCAAATAGCAGGATTACTTGTTTTCTTATAAATCAGGGAATGGAAGCTAGTATTTCATGTTTTTAATAGAGAAAGCGTTCCAGATGAGAAAGATTTTGAATGGATTAGGGAATCGTATTGAACTTGTCGTGAGATAGTTTGATAAAGGTTATAGAATTCAGCAAGACTATCCTAAGACTGATAAAAATCTGTGGCACCACTATTTATCCCATTTAGCTGTCACGTAACTTTCTTTGATCTTGACATGGATGGGGACATGCTGTTTTTTGTTTCGTGTCGATGAAACATAACTGATTTTGAAAATTTATCATTGGAAAATGTCCATTGATAGAAACAACTAAATTATTTTCCTTATTCATTCGTAATATCCATTTATTACACATTAAAGGTATAAAAAGGTCGTAAAATGAACTTATTTTGCGATGTTTCGTTCCTTACTATAGGACACTGTTTGCATGAAACTGTTACACAATGGTAAAATGGAATTTGAGACTCGTATAGGAAGTGAAAAATATTCATGGCAAACCTATTAAATAAATTATTTGATTTCAATAAACGTGAGTTAAAAAAATTAGAAAAAATCGCTGACCAAGTTGAGGGATTCGCTTCTCAAATGGAACAGCTTTCAGATGAGCAACTACAAGCGAAGACAGAAGAATTTAAAAAACGTTATGCAGATGGCGAAAAATTAGATTCAATTCGTGCTGAAGCTTTTGCAGTTAGTCGTGAGGCGTCGAAACGTGTATTAGGAATGTATCCTTTCCGCGTGCAAATTATGGGTGCTGCTTCACTTGATGAAGGTAACATTTCAGAGATGAAAACCGGTGAAGGTAAAACGTTAACAGCTACGATGGCAGTATATTTAAATGCTATTACTGGTAAAGGCGTACACGTTGTAACGGTCAATGAATATTTGGCAAGTCGTGACGCTGCTGAGATGGGAGAGCTGTATAATTTCTTAGGCCTTTCAGTTGGTTTAAACTTAAACAGCCTGTCTAAAGAAGAGAAGCGTGCAGCATATGATGCAGATATTACGTATAGTACAAACAATGAGTTAGGGTTTGACTATTTACGTGACAATATGGTGCTTTATAAAGAAGAGCGTGTTCAACGTCCGCTTCACTATGCTGTAATCGATGAGGTTGACTCAATTTTAATTGATGAGGCACGTACGCCATTAATTATCTCGGGTCAGGCTGGGAAATCAGCGCAGTTGTACAAGCAATCTAATGCCTTTGTACGCATGTTAAGTGCCGATACAGATTACACATATGAAGAATCAACAAAAGGCGTTACATTAACGGATGCAGGTGTAGAAAAAGCCGAAAAAGCATTCGGTATCGATAATTTGTTTGATTTAACACATGTACGTTTAAATCATGCCATTAACCAATCTTTAAAGGCACATGTGAGTATGCATAATGATGTTGACTATGTTGTCCAAGAAGGCGAAATTGTTATCGTTGATGGCTTTACTGGTCGTTTAATGAAGGGACGTCGTTATTCTGATGGTCTCCATCAAGCAATTGAAGCTAAAGAGGGCGTTGAGATTCAAAACGAATCAATGACGATGGCAACAATTACATTCCAAAACTATTTCCGTATGTACCAAAAGCTTGCGGGTATGACAGGTACAGCGAAAACAGAAGAAGAAGAGTTCCGTAATATTTACAATATGAGCGTTATTGCCATTCCAACGAATAAGCCAATTGCACGTGATGACCGCCCAGATTTAATTTTTGCTTCTATGGAAGGAAAATATAAAGCAGTAGCAGCTGATATTGCTGAGCGTCATAAGGCTGGTCAACCAGTACTTGTTGGTACAGTGGCGATTGAAACGTCTGAAATTATTTCACAGTTACTTGATAAACATAAAATTCCTCATAATGTACTGAATGCGAAAAACCATGAGCGTGAAGCTGAAATTATCGCGAATGCCGGTTCAAAAGGTGCAGTTACGATTGCAACAAATATGGCTGGTCGTGGTACCGACATTAAACCTGGTGAAGGTGTATTAGAAATTGGTGGTTTAGCGGTAATTGGTACGGAGCGTCATGAATCACGTCGTATCGATAATCAGCTACGCGGTCGTTCTGGACGTCAGGGGAATCCAGGGGTTACGCAATTCTACCTGTCGCTTGAAGATGAATTAATGCGTCGATTCGGCTCTGACAATATGAAGTCTATGATGATGCGTCTTGGAATGGATGATTCTCAACCATTACAATCGAAAGTAGTATCAAGAGCGGTAGAATCAGCGCAAAAACGTGTAGAAGGAAATAACTTCGATGCACGTAAACGTTTATTACAATATGATGATGTTTTACGTCAGCAACGTGAGATTATTTACAAAGAGCGTTATGACGTTTTAGAAACGGAAAATATGCGTGAGCTTGTAGAGTCGATGATTCAGGAAACAATCGATAATATTGTCGGTCTTTACACACAAGATGACCAGCCGAAAGATTGGAACTTAAAAGCGATTGAAGACTTTGTCGCAGCAAACCTATTAGAAGAGGGCACATTAAAAGTAGCGGACTTCCAAGGTAAATCTGCTGAAGAAATTAATTCGACTATTTCCGATGCTGTACACCAACGCTATGATGAAAAAGAAGAAGAGCTTACACCAGAGCGTATGCGTGAGTTTGAGAAGGTTATTTTATTACGTTCAATTGATACGAAGTGGATTGATCATATTGACGCAATGGACCAATTAAGACAAGGGATTCATTTACGTGCATATGGTCAAAATGATCCTTTACGTGAATATCAACAAGAAGGTTTTGCGATGTTTGAGGATATGGTCGCTTCAATTCGTGAGGATGTAGCGAAATATGCGATGAAAGCAGAAATCCGCAGTAACTTAGAACGTGAAGAGGTTGCAAAAGGTCAGGCTGTGAATCCGAAAGAAGATGGCTCGCCTGCACCGAAAAAACAACCAGTACGTAAGGCTGAAAATATTGGACGTAATGATTTATGTCCATGCGGTAGTGGAAAGAAATTTAAAAACTGTCACGGTGCAGGTCAATAAAATATGGAAAAGATCAATTCAACGAGAAGTTGAGTTGATCTTTTTTTTGCTTAGGAGGAAAATGGCTAAAATCTGAATTAATAGACAATAGCTAAATGAAAGTATACAATAATTGTAACAATAGGTATTTAGTTCAATGAAAGTAATGAGTATAGCAAATTATTTAAATAAATAGTAAGACACTTTCATATGAATTTACTTTCTTTGACAAAAGGGGAGGTGAATTTATGCGTTAGTCGGACCAAATTCTCGAGTAATGTAGTTTTAGCAGACGTGCTCGAGGAAGTACATAGGTATACCAATAAACATGTACATTCCTTTTTAATTCACATGATAAATCTGATTTAAAGGAGGAGTAATCATTGCATTATAATTGTGAAGACATTATGAGTAGTGAAACAATGTTGTATATGCCTGAGTATGATGCCTTTGGAAATTTATGTACAAGAGTAATTGAAAGGGACTATCAATATATATCCAAATTATCCCCTACGAGACTAATGGATTTTAATCTCCGCTATTTTGGTTCGAGCTTACGAGGGGCCTTTGATGGCTCAAAGATGATTTTAGGTAAGCTCAATAAAAATCCCATTGTTGTCCATGAACGGTTTAATATTTTGTGGTTTCCAAGTAAGTCACCGTTACATCCAGAGTGTATCTGGTTTGCTGTCCATCATATAGACGATTATATTGCTGTTGGTAAAAAGCAAACGAAAGTTGTGTTTATGAACGGTCAAGAAATTATTGTGGATGTGAGTCCGAAAGCATTTGAATATCGTATTCAGAGGGCTTTTTTATTAAAATATAAGCTTGAAAAACGCACGAAGCATTTACTTGTGCAGTTTGATCGTGTCAAAGTATTTCAACGAATGGCGATTCGTTCTAAGGCAGAAGATGAAACGAAAAAGGATGAATGCTAGAAAACCGTAGCTATTCCATGAAACGGTTAGTATTACTGTTATTCTCGATTGTAGCGAAATATCCAATGAGTGCGAGTACTTTTAAGATTTTATAGCTTTTTTGAAATACAATTAATAAATACAGAGGGGTGTAGGCTTTGATGATTTATTATGAAACGATTTGTATTTGCTGTAAAAAACAATTTAAGCTTTTAGAAGGGACTAGGAAATATCAGCTTTATAAAGTGAATCGTAATAGACGGTTGACATGCGAGCATTGTGACCAAAAAATTCACGCTGAAGCCCGTAAAAGCTTACTCGGAAAACTTAATTAGGGAATAATATACCTTTGAACATAAAAAATAGTAGTGTAAGCTAAGTGCTTTGTACTACTATTTTTTTATGTATCATGGAGAGGGCATATTGAAAAAAGTATGTTTTCCGCTTTAAAAACGCTATAATAGAATAATACGGATTTTACATGTACTATCCATTAAATATGTTCGGAGGATTTAGCAATGATTGAATTAGCAGATGTACGTAACGCGTTAGATACTACAGCCAAAAAATTGGCGGACTTTAGGAGGTCTCTTTGACTTAGAAAACAAAGAGGCACGTATACAAGAATTAGATGAAATGATGCTAGAGCCAGGCTTCTGGGACGATCAACAAGGAGCACAGGTAGTCATTAATGAAGGTAATGGCTTGAAGGCAATTGTTAATGAATATAAAGAGTTAGTAGATACACATGAAAACTTAGATATGACACTAGAGTTATTACGTGAAGAGCCTGATGAAGAATTACAAGAGGAGCTAGGCAATGAGCTTGTAGAGTTCCAACAAAAAATGGGCGATTTTGAATTGCAATTACTTTTAAGTGGTCCATATGATCAGAACAATGCGATTTTAGAGCTGCATCCTGGTGCTGGTGGTACAGAGTCTCAAGACTGGGGTTCTATGTTACTTCGTATGTATACGCGTTGGGCTGAAAAACGTGGATTTAAAGTAGAAACAGTCGATTATCTTCCGGGTGATGAAGCGGGTATTAAATCCGTAACTTTATCTATTAAAGGACATAATGCTTACGGTTATTTACAGGCTGAAAAGGGTGTACACCGTTTAGTACGTATTTCACCGTTCGACTCTTCTGGTCGTCGTCATACATCATTCGTTTCATGTGATGTTATGCCTGAATTCGATGACAATATTGAAGTAGACATTCGTACTGAGGATTTAAAAATTGATACGTACCGTGCAACAGGCGCAGGTGGTCAGCATATTAATACAACGGATTCCGCTGTTCGTATTACGCATATTCCAACTGGTACTGTCGTTCAATGTCAGGCAGAGCGTTCACAAATTAAAAACCGTGAAAAAGCAATGACGATGTTAAAAGGGAAACTATATCAATTAGAAATTGATAAGCAACAAGCACAACTTGATGAAATTCGTGGTGAGCAAAAGGAAATTGGCTGGGGCTCTCAAATACGCTCATACGTATTCCATCCATATTCTATGGTTAAGGATCACCGTACAAGTGAAGAAACAGGGAATGTAGGCGCAGTAATGGACGGAGATTTAGATCCATTTATTAATGCATATTTACGTTCTAAAATTGGATAATTAATAAAAACCTCAGAGGCGTACGTGAAGTGACCCCTAAAAGTTAGACACGGTTATTTCATTTAGGCAGCTTGGGTAAACTGAGTTCGGTATTGTACCGGACTCAGTTTTAATTTTGC
>NZ_JBIVOE010000020.1:0-5522 GCF_044753985.1 Lysinibacillus sp. NPDC093210
CTCCTTCTCCGCCATTGGCCCCTTGGTCAAGCGGTTAAGACACCGCCCTTTCACGGCGGTAACACGGGTTCGAATCCCGTAGGGGTCATACTAAAGCACAGTTGATGTGAACATTTACATCAACTGTGCTTTTTTTATTAGGAGAAATATGAAAAATCGTCTACTACTAAATAGTTAGACGATTTTTTTGTTTACGCACGTGATAGCATTCTTTCAAGGGAGCTACAAGCTTCTTTTGCCGTTGACGTATCCACTTGAATACGGTTATGTGGCTTGCCCTGATCAATGCTTTCAAGTGACCACAGTAAATGTGGCAGATCGATGCGATTCATTGTAAGACAAGGGCAAAAGTTTTCGTTTAAAGAAATAATGTGTTTATCAGGATGTTGTTGAATAATGCGGTTTACTAGATTCATTTCTGTTCCAATTGCCCATGCTGATCCGCTTGGAGCATTATTAATAGTATCAAGGATATATTTTGTAGATCCTGCATCATCTGCAGCAGCTACGACTTCACGGCTACATTCAGGATGTACGATAATACGCATATTTGGATGTGATTGACGAACCATTGCTGTATGTTGTACTGTAAATCCTTCATGGACCGAGCAGTGTCCTTTCCACAATATTACTTGAATATTTTCTGGCGATTGATCTGTTTCAAGCGTATTCGTATGTGGATTCCATACGGCCATATTTTCGAGTGGCACACCTAAATCGAACGCTGTATTTCTTCCTAAATGCTGATCTGGTAAAAATAAAATACGTTGTTTTTGTGAAAAAGCCCATTTTACCATTTCTTTTGCATTGGAGGAGGTTACACAAGCGCCACCGTGACGTCCAGTAAATGCTTTAATTGCAGCAGTAGAATTAACATATGTTAATGGCAAAATTGTATTGCCGAAAAGTTGCTGAAGAATAGTCCATGCTTGTTCTGTTTGATAAATATCTGCCATGTCAGCCATCGAACACCCTGCACGCATATCAGGTAAGTAGACATGTTGCTTCTCAGTAGTGAGCATATCGGCTGTCTCTGCCATAAAATGCACACCACAAAAAACGATATGCTCAGCTTCTTTATTGGCAGCTGATATTTGAGCAAGCTGTAAGGAATCCCCTGTAGCATCAGCAAATTGTATTACTTCATCTTTTTGATAGTGATGTCCAGGTATAAAGAGTTTCTTACCTAGCTTTTTTTTAATAGCTCGAATACGAGATTCCATTTCTTCTGTTGATAATGTTCGATAATGCTCAGGAAGTAGTGAGGCTTGTTGTAGTAAACTAGTGATGGACAAGTGTATGCTCTCCTTTCATCTGTACAAGTGCGCTAATATCAAAAGCTTTTACGGAATGAGTTAATGCACCTAATGAAATCCATTGAATACCTGACTTTGCATAAGCATTGAGGTTTTCTAATGTAATTCCACCAGAAGCTTCAGTAGCGATATGTGCAGGAACAATTTGAAGCCAAGCACGTATTTCTTCAGGTGTACGATTATCGAACATAATAATGTCCGCCCCAGCTAATATAGCTTCTTCTAATTGTGCTTTCGTTTCAATCTCCACTTCGATTTTTACAGTGTGCCCAATTTTCTTGCGAGCAGTTTGTACGGCTTCTTTAATACTTCCTGCAAAAGCAATGTGATTATCCTTGAGCATAATAGCATCGTATAAGCCACTTCGGTGATTATAGGCACCTCCTATTCGTACAGCATATTTATCGAGCATACGTAATCCAGGAATGGTTTTTCGTGTATCGCAAATTTTCGCAGAGGTTCCTACTGTTTCCCGAACTGCTAAATTGGCTGCAGTTGCGATAGCAGACATGCGTTGAATAAGATTTAAAATCACTCGCTCACCTAATAATAATTTTTGTAGAGGTCCTTTAATAACAGCAAGAACATCTCCGTAATTCACGGCATCACCATCATTTTTATGCATAGTTATATGCATGGAAGGATCGAGTATACGAAATCCATGTTCGATAATAGGTGTTCCACAAAAAATGCCGCTGTCTTTTGCATAAAAGGAAAAAGAACCTATTTGCTCAAATGAAAAGATAAGCTCGCCTGATAAATCCCCATCTCCTATATCTTCATTAAAAAATTGCTTGAGCATTTCCTCGAGTTTGATGATATTCATACAATGAATTCCTCACTTTCATTTGTCCTTGTTGAAAAATAATCCAGCGCTGTGCCCACTTATCTTCATTGTTAGGCTTATCATTCCGAATGTGAGCACCACGAGTTTCTGTTCGTGCAATAGCAGCATGTACCATCAATGATGCAACAATATGCATCATGTAAAGTTCAAGTTGTTGTTGATTTAAGTTCATTACATTAACTTGATGTAGATTTTGTAACGAAGGTAGTTGTTCTATCAAAAGCTGCATATCCAAAGGGTCTCGGACGATGCCTAATGAGTGCATCATTATTTGTTGTAAGTTTTCCTTTGTTAATAAAACAGGCATGGATTGATGGCAATTAGCAACTGCAAGCTTGAAATTAGTTTGCTTACAACCAGTTTGTATAATAAAATGAGCCATTTTTTGACCGAATGTTATACCTTCAAGTAATGAATTGCTAGCTAAACGGTTTGCACCATGAACCCCTGTACAGGCAACCTCACCAACTGCATAGAGATTAGAAATCGATGTTCTTCCCGTATCATCAGCAATTACACCTCCCATTAAAAAATGGCTGCCTGGAGCTACAGGAATTAGGCCATTTTGTAAATTAATACCGTTATCCATGCAAAGTTTTGTAATAGTAGGGAATTTATCGTCAAATTCCTGAATGCTTGAAATATCAATAAACGTTTCTTGCCCCAATGTGCGTTTAGTATATAACGTATGTGCAGTAATATGACGCGGTGCTAAATCGAGCAATGGATGTACACCTGCCATAATTGGCTGACGTTCTGCATTAACAAAAATTCCTCCAGCACCCCGAACAGCTTCAGAAACCAATCCTTTAGCCTCGCCATTACACCATAATAGACTTGGATGAAATTGCATAAATTCCATATCACTGATGGCAGCACCAGCACGATATGCTAATGCAATACCGTCTCCAGTATTCGTGGCATAGTTAGAAGTGCTAGAGTAGAGAGCACCCGCACCACCTGAAGCAAGAATGACGTGATGAGCAAAATAACGTTTTATCCCTGTTTCGCTTTTTGTCAGTACGCCAATACAAGCACCATCGGTATTCAATAACAATTCAAAAGCCATCTCATTGCTATTAATGCGAACGTTTGGAGAGAGATGCTGAAGCAAGTAATCAATCAGCACTTGACCAGTCCTATCACCACCAGCATGTAAAATGCGATGATGGCTATGTGCTCCTTCTAAGCCAAGGGCGGGTTCGCCATTTTCTTGTCGATCAATTGGTAATCCATCTAATAGCAGTTGCTGGATTATCGTCATTCCATCTTTTATAAGTACATCAACAAATTTGGTTTCATGATGGTATTCACCAGCAGACAGTGTATCAGTGATATGAAACTTTATATGATCTTCTGGACTCGTAACAGCAGCTATTCCACCTTGTGCACGATAAGAGCTACTTACTTTAACAGAAGATTTAGTAACAATCTGTACTTGAAAATACTGTCCGAGTAGTCGTGCAGCTTGAAGAGACGCAATACCGCTACCGATAATGAGTATGTCTGTCTTTACATCCATAGCTATACCTTCTTTACAGTTGTCTTGACACATATCTTTACATAAAATAAAAAGGAAAACAAGACTTGATGACTAGAAAGGGAGAATAAGATGATTTATATGGATTATGCAGCAACATCTCCAATGTCGAGTAATGCACTTCAGGCTTATTGTGATGTTGCAAAACGGTATTATGGAAATAGTGCGAGCTTACACGATTTAGGAGGGCAAGCAAATTATTTTGTGGAGCAGGCAAGAACTGTAGTAGCCAAAACTCTCGGCGTTGAACGGAATGGGATTATTTTTACTGGGAGCGGCACAGAGGGAAATTTACTATCAATTTTGTCACTAGCTTTAGCTGCAAAACAGGGTAAGCATATTATTTCATCCCAGGCTGAACATACATCTGTTCATGCAGCATTAAATACACTTGAAAAAATGGGGTTTGCCATCACGAAATTACCTTTACAGCTAAATGGGTGTATTGATGTAGAACAAGTTCGAAAGGCGATAAGGGAAGATACAGCATTAATAACGATTCAGCATGTAAATTCCGAAATAGGTTCCATCCAACCTGTAGAAGAAATTGCCGCAATAGCAAATAATGTAAATATATTTTTTCATGTGGATTGTGTGCAGTCATTTAGTAAACTAGCAACATATTCATTTAGTGCAAATGTAGATGCGATAACGGTTTCAGCCCATAAAATAGGAGGACCCAAAGGGTGTGGGGCTATTTTTATCAATCCGAAAATTCGAGTTCCAGCATTAACGCCTGGTGTAACGCATGAACGAGGTTTACGAGGAGGAACATTAGATACACCTGCCATTGTTGCATTTGCGACAGCTATTGAAAACTATCAATATGAGCGTCAACATTATGAATTACTGCGCCAATATTTACGAAAAAATTTACCTTCAGCTTGTCAATTGATTGAATGTGACAATCAACTACCTAATATATGTGGCTTGATAATGGAAAAAGTAGAGGGGCAATATGTGTTGTTAAAATTAAACGAAGCAGGTATTTGTATTTCAACGGGTAGTGCTTGTGATATTCACAGTGAGTCTGGTACAAAGGCAATTTTATCAATGGGCTATACGATGGAGGAGGCACGTCAATTTTTTAGAATTTCCTTTGGACCAACAACATCATTTGAAGAAATTGATCAGTTAGTTGCTGCTCTTACTAATGTTTTTGTAAAATACTAAACGGAAATATAAATGTTAGTAAAATATTTTATTAAAAAGCTTTAGATTTTCACTTAGAGTCCCCACTTTCAGTGAAAATCAAAGGCTTTTCTTAAATATGATTAGGAAATACATTGAAGGGTAGAATATTAAAGTTTTTATCTAATATCTATCCAAGTAGTTTCAAATAAAAATCTATTGGGGGAAACTTTACACAGGCACTTTCGTAATATGCGCTTATTGTGTATCGCTAGACTGCAAAAAGGGTAGTAGTTTTGTTTGTTAGTTTTCTTTAGCATGCTTTTACTATGTGCATATACGATAAAGTTTTAATTTTTATTAATAAAATGTTTTCTTTTGAAAAAACAATTGCTATAATGATTAGCAGAGCGATAATTTCTCTCACATAACAAAAATATCTTCAAAAAGTAATAATTTCTTTTTTTTATAAAAAAGGGTTGCAATATGTTGATAAACGTTATACAATAATTCTTGTCTTGAAGGACAGGTAAACAACTTCAAAACGACATACATAAAGGTTTCATGAATATGTAGTAAATTAGAAACCAAACATAGTCTAGTGATGATGGCAAAGAGGTCACACCCGTTCCCATACCGAACACGGAAGTTAAGCTCTTTAGCGCCGATGGTAGTTGGGGGCTTCCCC
>NZ_JBIVOE010000021.1:0-2557 GCF_044753985.1 Lysinibacillus sp. NPDC093210
ATTCCCTCCAGAGTGGATCCTGAGTACGGCGGAACACGTGAAATTCCGTCGGAATCCGGGAGGACCATCTCCCAAGGCTAAATACTACCTAGTGACCGATAGTGAACCAGTACCGTGAGGGAAAGGTGAAAAGCACCCCGGAAGGGGAGTGAAAGAGATCCTGAAACCGTGTGCCTACAAGTAGTTAGAGCCCGTTAATGGGTGATAGCGTGCCTTTTGTAGAATGAACCGGCGAGTTACGATTACGTGCGAGGTTAAGCTTTAGAAGGCGGAGCCGCAGCGAAAGCGAGTCTGAATAGGGCGAATTAGTACGTGGTCGTAGACCCGAAACCAGGTGATCTACCCATGTCCAGGGTGAAGGTGAGGTAACACTTACTGGAGGCCCGAACCCACGCACGTTGAAAAGTGCGGGGATGAGGTGTGGGTAGCGGAGAAATTCCAATCGAACTTGGAGATAGCTGGTTCTCTCCGAAATAGCTTTAGGGCTAGCCTCGTGATGAGAATACTGGAGGTAGAGCACTGTTTGGACTAGGGGGCCATCCCGGTTTACCGAATTCAGACAAACTCCGAATGCCAGATATTTATACACGGGAGTCAGACTGCGAGTGATAAGATCCGTAGTCAAAAGGGAAACAGCCCAGACCACCAGCTAAGGTCCCAAAGTAATCGTTAAGTGGAAAAGGATGTGGCGTTGCACAGACAACCAGGATGTTGGCTTAGAAGCAGCCATCATTTAAAGAGTGCGTAATAGCTCACTGGTCGAGTGACGCTGCGCCGAAAATGTATCGGGGCTAAACGATTCACCGAAGCTGTGGATTGACATCTACGATGTCAGTGGTAGGAGAGCGTTCTAAGTGCGTTGAAGTCAGACCGGAAGGACTGGTGGAGCGCTTAGAAGTGAGAATGCCGGTATGAGTAGCGAAAGACGGGTGAGAATCCCGTCCACCGTATGACTAAGGTTTCCTGAGGAAGGCTCGTCCGCTCAGGGTTAGTCGGGACCTAAGCCGAGGCCGATAGGCGTAGGCGATGGACAACAGGTTGATATTCCTGTACCACCTCCTCACCGTTTGAGAAATGGGGGGACGCAGTAGGATAGGGTAAGCGCGCCGTTGGTTGTGCGCGTCCAAGCAGTAAGGCGTGTGTGTAGGCAAATCCGCACACTGTAACGTTGAGCTGTGATGGCGAGTCCGTATGGACGAAGTTCCTGATTTCACACTGCCAAGAAAAGCCTCTATCGAGGTGAGAGGTGCCCGTACCGCAAACCGACACAGGTAGTCGAGGAGAGAATCCTAAGGTGTGCGAGAGAACTCTCGTTAAGGAACTCGGCAAAATGACCCCGTAACTTCGGGAGAAGGGGTGCTCTTGAGCGTGCAAGCGCACGAGAGCCGCAGTGAATAGGCCCAGGCGACTGTTTAGCAAAAACACAGGTCTCTGCAAAACCGTAAGGTGACGTATAGGGGCTGACGCCTGCCCGGTGCTGGAAGGTTAAGAGGAGTGGTTAGCGCAAGCGAAGCTGCGAATTGAAGCCCCAGTAAACGGCGGCCGTAACTATAACGGTCCTAAGGTAGCGAAATTCCTTGTCGGGTAAGTTCCGACCCGCACGAAAGGCGTAACGATCTGGGCACTGTCTCAACGAGAGACTCGGTGAAATTATAGTACCTGTGAAGATGCAGGTTACCCGCGACAGGACGGAAAGACCCCGTGGAGCTTTACTGTAGCCTGATATTGAATTTTGGTACAACTTGTACAGGATAGGTAGGAGCCAGAGATCTCGGAGCGCCAGCTTCGAAGGAGGCGTCGGTGGGATACTACCCTGGTTGTATTGAAATTCTAACCCATGCCCCTTAGCGGGGCAGGAGACAGTGTCAGGCGGACAGTTTGACTGGGGCGGTCGCCTCCTAAAAGGTAACGGAGGCGCCCAAAGGTTCCCTCAGAATGGTTGGAAATCATTCGTAGAGTGTAAAGGCACAAGGGAGCTTGACTGCGAGACCTACAAGTCGAGCAGGGTCGAAAGACGGGCTTAGTGATCCGGTGGTTCCGCATGGAAGGGCCATCGCTCAACGGATAAAAGCTACCCCGGGGATAACAGGCTTATCTCCCCCAAGAGTCCACATCGACGGGGAGGTTTGGCACCTCGATGTCGGCTCATCGCATCCTGGGGCTGTAGTCGGTCCCAAGGGTTGGGCTGTTCGCCCATTAAAGCGGTACGCGAGCTGGGTTCAGAACGTCGTGAGACAGTTCGGTCCCTATCCGTCGTGGGCGTAGGAAATTTGAGAGGAGCTGTCCTTAGTACGAGAGGACCGGGATGGACACACCGCTGGTGTACCAGTTGTCTTGCCAAAGGCATCGCTGGGTAGCTATGTGTGGACGGGATAAGTGCTGAAAGCATCTAAGCATGAAGCCCCCCTCAAGATGAGATTTCCCATTACGCAAGTAAGTAAGATCCCTCAAAGACGATGAGGTAGATAGGTTCGAGGTGGAAGTGTGGTGACACATGGAGCTGACGAATACTAATCGATCGAGGACTTAACCAAAAAAGTTTGAAACATTCAATGAA
>NZ_JBIVOE010000022.1:0-1923 GCF_044753985.1 Lysinibacillus sp. NPDC093210
CATACCGAACACGGAAGTTAAGCTCTTTAGCGCCGATGGTAGTTGGGGGCTTCCCCCTGTGAGAGTAGGACGTCGCTAGGCACACAAAGCAGTCAACAATTGTTGGCTGTTTTTTTGTTTTATAAAAAAAAAAAATCTAATAAAGATGACTTGAGTATGATTAAAGGAATTGCGAAATGTAGATGCTAGAAGCCCGTTAGGGGTATTCAAATAAATACGACCACCGCCTAGATTTAGAAAAAGTTAAATGAAAGAGACATGAGATCTGGAATCTGTAAGTATAGATTCTCTTTCTGGTAACCATTTTCAGTTGTTAAAAATAAAGGTAGTAATTAAAGGGATTTATCCTTTGTCATTGCTGCCTTTTTAGCTAAGATTATTTTTTTATAAGGGGATGTTTTACATAACAGAATTGCTAGTGCCTTTATATGAATATCTATGAAGAATGTTTAAAACAAGGAGGTACTATTTAATTGATGGGGAAATGGACTTTTAGCCAATTTACACAGTTGGAAACTAAGGAACTGTGTTACCTCTATTCTTGAACTATAAGTAAGAAGGTTCGATAGGCTAAAATTTATTTATTGTTAAATAACGCAGTTTAACAAAATATTTGCTAAACGATGAATTCAATTTAGGCACACAAGTTGTTATAAGAGTTGAGTATTATAATGCATTACTAAATCGACAATTTTCGCTTTTTTAAGTTCTAATCTTTTTGCTAGTTTCCTATAATGTAACTATTACTTGAAAAAGGAGAGGGAATTTTGTGGATTGATGGTGTTTTTTCTGGTGGGGGTTTGAAAGGCTTTGCATTAGTGGGAGCGTATCAAGTATTAGAAGCTGAAAATTTTCACTTTAAACGAGTTGCAGGAACAAGTGCTGGAGCTATTTTAGCAGCTTTTATTGCTGCTGGTTATAGTGGAAAAGAAATTGAATGTATGCTTGAAGAGTTGGATGTACCTTCATTATTAGACCCTCGGAAAACATTTCTGCCATTGCCATTTATGAAATGGATTAATGTCTACAACCATTTAGGTTTGTATAAAGGGAAAGCATTAGAAAAATGGTTTTTTCAAAAATTAGCGGATAAGGGAGTTTATACTTTTGCAGATATACCCGAAGGTTCACTGAAATTAGTAGCGTCGGATTTATCAAATGGTAGAATTATTGTTTTACCGGATGATTTACACAAGTATCAAATCGATGCCAGTAATTTTTCTGTTGCTAGTGCATTGCGTATGAGCTGTGGTATTCCATTTTTCTTTGAACCGGTTACATTAAAAACAGGAAAAGGTGAATCGGTCATTGTTGATGGTGGTGTATTAAGTAATTTTCCTCTATGGATCTTTGATGATAAAGAAGGACGCAAAAAGCGACCAGTACTTGGTCTCAAACTAAGTAGAAGTAGTGAAGAACAATGTCCTCAAGTAATAAAGAATGGTTTGAATTTATTTGAAGCGTTATTTGCAACTATGAAAGGTGCACATGATGAAAGGTATATTTCAAGAAGACACGAAAGAGATATTGTTTTTATTCCAGTAGATGATTATAGCGCTACACAATTTGATTTAAATGAGGAGACAAAGGAAACATTACTAGAGATAGGTAGGAATCGAACTATTCAATTCTTAAAGACATGGCCTAGGTTTAGGATATAAAACTTTAAAAAAATGATAAAACCTATTGACGACTTATCAACTAGATGTTATTATATAAAAGTTGCTGTTACAACATGTAACTACGAAATATAAAAACAAAATAAATGTTTGACATTATTTCAAAAACATGTTATTATATAAAAGTTAACTCTTACAAAATAGTTAACAAAATGAACCTTGAAAACTGAACAAGCAAAACGTAATCAATATAGTTTTTATTAGCTAACTTTGTTAGTGAACGAAACAAAATTTTGGACATCAA
>NZ_JBIVOE010000024.1:0-1357 GCF_044753985.1 Lysinibacillus sp. NPDC093210
AGCTTTACGATACTTAGAAGGCAAAGAAAGTTCACATGAAATTGCTAAATCGATTGGGACAGATAATAAGGCAATTCTTACTTGGGCTAAACAATATGAGCATAACGGTGTAGAAGCATTTATAAAATCGTATACAAACTATACAGCACAGTTTAAACTAGACGTACTAAACTTCATGATTGAACACGGTACGTCCTTACTTGAAACAGCGGCAATCTTCCATATAGCTGCCCCATCCACGATTCTGAAGTGGAGAAAACAATTCGAAACAAAAGGATTTGATGCCCTTCAATCAAAGAAAAAGGGGCGTCCATCCATGAAAAAAGAAACGAATAAACAATCAAAACAAGCACCGGTAGAAGGCTCACCTGAAGCACTTCAAGCAGAAATCGACCGTCTACGCATGGAAAACGAGTATTTAAAAAAGTTGAACGCCTTAGTTCAAGCCAAGGAAACATCACCAAAGAAGACAAAGTAAAGATCATCTATGAATTAAGGCATAAATACTCGGTGAAGGCACTTGTTACATTCGCACAGATTCCACGTAGTACGTATTATGACTTAGTGAAGAAACTGAATCGTCCAGATCCAGATACCGACTTAAAGGCCGAAATTCAATCCATCTATAACGAACATGAAGGCCGTTACGGATACCGTCGCATTCGTGATGAACTCGCAAATCGTGGACGAAGAGTGAATCATAAGAAGGTACAACGTATCATGAAAACACTTAATTTAAAGTGCGTAGTCAGAATGAAAAAGTATAAATCATATAAAGGGACAGTCGGTAAAATCGCACCGAATATTTTAGACCGCAATTTTACAGCTGAAGCCCCTAATGAAAAGTGGGTAACAGATATTTCAGAGTTTAAATTGTTCGCTGAAAAACTCTATTTATCTCCTGTTCTAGACTTATTTAACGGAGAAATTATTACTTACACAATTGGTCATCGACCAACGTATTCACTTGTTTCAGAAATGTTGGAGAAAGCATTAGAAAAGTTACCAGAGAAAGGCCAATTACTGATGCATTCCGACCAAGGCTGGCATTATCAAATGAAGCAATACCGTCACGCACTTGAATCAAGAGGCATTGTGCAAAGTATGTCACGTAAAGGCAACTGTTATGATAACTCGGTGATGGAGAATTTCTTTGGGATTTTGAAATCTGAATTTCTTTATTTAAAGGAGTTCGAAAGTGTTGAGCATTTTAAATTGGAACTTGAAAACTATATAACGTATTACAACACGAAACGAATTAAGGCAAAATTAAAACTGAGTCCGGTACAATACCGAACTCAGTTTACCCAAGCTGCCTAAATGAAATAACCGTGTCTAACTTTTAGGGGTCACTTCA
>NZ_JBIVOE010000025.1:0-1131 GCF_044753985.1 Lysinibacillus sp. NPDC093210
ATGAAATGTTTATGACTTAGTAGAAATCAAACTTAGGCATTGCTGGAGCGCCGTGTGAGGTGAAAGTCTCACGCACGGTGTGGAACGGGGGAAAGCCCAAAAGAGAATGGAATCATACCAGATTTTACACTTAGTAGGCTACCTATCGTTATCTTGAGTTTCTTCGGTCATACGGGGCTTAGATCCGATAAAGACAAGGCTTGCGGTTGTAGGTGATATTAAACGGTCGGGATCGGTTGTGTTAGCTGCCACACCTTTATTAAAGAAAGAAGGGATCAAAACAGGAAGTCGCCTCTTTGAAATTCCTAAAAGGAAAGATATCCATGTGGTGAATCCATCCATGGAGAGATACATCAAGGCTTCGAACTATATTTCTAGTTTGGTGTTACAGTATGTGGCTCCTGAGGATTTTCATGCGTATAGCATTGATGAGTTGTTCATTGATGCAACGGCTTCTTTACATTTATTCGCTCAAACACCAGAAGAGTTAGCTCATCGAATTATCAATGAGATTTATCGAAAGACCTTTCTTACAGCTACAGCAGGAATCGGTCCTAATCTTTTACTGGCTAAAGTCAGCTTAGATCATGAGGCAAAGAACAGCCCCACAGGGGTTGCTTACTGGCGATATGAGGATATTCCCTTTAAGTTGTGGTCAATTCATCCGATGAAGGATTTCTGGGGGATCTCGTCTGCTACGGAAAGACGCTTGAATCGTTTGGGCATTTACTCCATAAAAGAACTCGCTCTTTCTTCTGTAGAGATGTTACGTAAAGAATTTGGCATCTTGGGCGAAGAGTTGCACCAACATGCGCATGGGATTGATTATAGTCGTATTTCTGATGTGTACATTCCTAGCTCCCGTTCCTTTGGGAAAAGTCAGATTCTCTTTCGAGATTATACAAGTCGAAAAGAAGTTGAATTATTACTATTGGAGCTATTGGACGATGTTTGTTTTCGTTTACGCATGCATCAAGTGGTGGCTCAAACGATCCATTTATCCATTGGCTACAGCAAACAAACAGGTGGAGGCTTCTCAAGACAAAGGAAAATGGGGAGAGCTTCGAACTTAAGCCAAGATATCTTTCCGTATTGTTTAACCATTTTACATACTCATGATAGTGGCATGCC
>NZ_JBIVOE010000026.1:0-1071 GCF_044753985.1 Lysinibacillus sp. NPDC093210
CCCCAATATTGCGTCTTTATGGAACTTTTGCATGCGGATAATCCCATATTTGGCCATCCCTCAATCCCCCATTTCGACCACTGTTCTTGGGTCTAGCATACCACAACTTTAGATTTGGTGTAACGCACTACACCAATTTTTCACCTTCGGTCAAATTGGGAGCGCGCTCTACGAGGTTGCGGTCGGTGTTCCTCCCTGTGTTTGGCTCCGCCAAAAAGAAAAAGGACATCCTTCACGGATGCCCTTTTTCTTATAGACCGTGGACGCTGTCCACCACCTGTAAGGGGAACTCTTCCCCTTAACCCCATTCGAAAAACTCCCCCAACCCCCTCACTTTTTTGAGGGGGCTCCCTCGCCGGTTGGCGTCAAACAAACGCGTTTGTTTGAGTGCCAAGAGGGTCTTGGTGTAGAGAGATTGTCAATTCCTTAATGCTCCCTACGGTCCGCTTACCATTGACAATCGCGGAATATAGTACTCTTATTCCTTATAAAACTCTTTTGTTCACTTGCCCAACCCAATTGCTAATCCTACTACACCACCTATTCCAAGACCTAAAGCAAGATTATCAAAAAGCAAACCGAAAATGGCCCCGAATGCCAACCCTAGACATATTCCAATTCCTGTTGTTATCCCTCTTTTTTTATCATCAGACAAAAATATCCCCTCTTCCTTAGAAATTGCCAATTATAAGCTTTATATGTATCCTGTATTTTTCAGTTTCACTAATACGCCTACACCTTGTTTATGTAATTAGACAACCGATCGAAATTAGAGAATACTCATAACAAAGACCGCCCATTATCTATAAGTATATAAGGCGGTCTTATCTCTATGTATGCTACATGTTTATTCTCACATTCCCGACATTATTCCCCATGAAATTACATTATTTCCAGAACTCCCACCACTTCTTTTTTTCTTCTGAGGCAGCGATTGATTTTTTTGTTTCTTGCATCGATCGTACAATCTCCATCAAAGCTAGATCCCTTTGTTCTCTTTTACTTTCGCTCTCTTTATAACTCTGTTTGATTTCTTTTATTTCTTCAACCAATAACTTGTTATTCTCCATG
>NZ_JBIVOE010000027.1:0-1007 GCF_044753985.1 Lysinibacillus sp. NPDC093210
GATCCAGAAACACAACCAACGAGAAGGCGAGAACAGTAAAAATAAAGACATCGACTCAAACAGAACGATGCTTAACTATGACTTCGTGAACGAGGACAAAATTAAGTACCATGAAGAAATTAAGAAGATGACGGCCACCCGTGTGAAACGAAAAATTCGGAATGATGCTGTCCTAGTGGCAGAATTCTTTGTGTCGGCCAGTCCGGAGTATATGCATGCGATGTCGTCAGACGAGCAGCGCAAATATTTTGAAGCATCACTCGATCATATTGCCGGCAAGTATGGCCAACAGAACATTTTATATGCCGTCGTACATAACGATGAGTCAACGCCACACATGCACGTGGGTTTTGTGCCAATTACGGATGATCGGCGCTTGGCGGCGAAAGAGTACTTCCATGGGAAAACGAAGATACGTAGAATCCAAGATGATTTTCACAACTACATGAACAAACGTGGTTATGACATTGAGCGTGGCGAGCCGAGCGAGCTGCAGCATAAGAGTGTGCATGAGTTTAAGAAACAAGAACGTGAAAAAGAGCTAAAGCACTTGCAACAACTAGTGGCTCATAAGGAAAAAGAGCTTCAAGGTATGGATAATTTGCTGGAGCTAAAAACAGCACCACCCGTTGAGATACGCAGCGAGAGACGCATTGAAGAGTTATGTAGCCAACCTGTTGAAGTGGAGGCGGCCAAGAGTGTCATGGGTTCCAAAGTGAAAGTGGAAGAAGCAGATTTTCATGAGCTTATGAGTCTCACAAAAGAGCTGCAGCAAACATTGGCGGCCGAGCATGAGCGTACCCATGCATTGAGTCATGAGCTTGATCGTTATGAGAAAGAGAACAAGACGTTGAAGCATGACTTAAGCGAAACAAGGCAAGAATTAGAGGTATATGCTGCAGATCAAGACGGCCAAGTGGAGAAAGCGAAGAAACAAATGCGTCAGAAGCTTGTACGTGATTTTTCAGCAGAACAAAAAGAAAATGTGAAAGACGAGGTTAAGAGAG